>JAEZWK010000033.1 GCA_023443045.1 Bacillota bacterium | reverse complement strand
TGATATACCATTACAACATATTTCTGATAAGGTTTTAAAAGCCATGGGAAGAAAAACAAATCAAGAGTCTATAATCAAATTATTGACCGATTTAAGGGATAATATTTCCGATATAATTATAAGAACTACATTCATAGTAGGTTTTTATAATGAAACAGAAGAAGATTTTGAAGAGTTATATAACTTCATAAAGAAATATCAATTTGATAAATTGGGTGTGTTCTGTTATTCCTTAGAAGAATCAACACCGGCATATAAGTATGGAGATAATATTTCAGAAGAAACTAAAATTCATAGAAAAGATAAAATAATGAAATTACAAGCTGAAATTTCTAAGAAAAAATTAGAAAAAAATATAAATCATATATTTAATGTTATCGTTGATGAAGAAAATGAAAACTATTACGTAGGTAGATCATATATGGATGCCCCTGGAATTGATGGGAATGTGTTTATATCCAAAAATGTTGAATTAAAGGTTGGAAAATATTATAATATAGTTATAAAAAAATCAGATATATATGATTTATATGGAGAGTATTACGATGAATTTACCAAATAAACTCACTATTTCTAGAATATTTTTGGTCTTTGTTTTTATAATTTGTTATTATGCTTTCCCTAAAGTGCCGATAGCGGGAATTATCTTTATAATAGCAAGTGTTACCGATTTTATTGATGGTTATATAGCAAGAAAGTATAATTTGATTACTGAATTTGGTAAATTTATGGATCCATTAGCAGATAAGATTTTAGTTTTAAGCGCGTTAGTTATTTTTGTTGAACAATCGATTATTCCGGCATGGGGAGTTATTATAATTTTATTTAGAGAATTTGCCATTAGTGGTTTGAGGTTGATAGCTGCAAGAAATTCATCAACTATATCAGCCAATAAATCGGGTAAAATTAAAACGGTTTTTCAATTAGTTGGAATTTCAATGGTGTTGTTAACTGTAAATTATGTTGATTGCTTTATTTTTAAAGCTGGAATAATATTTATTTTTATAAGTATAGTTCTTACTCTAACAAGTTTTTTAGTTTACATCAAAGAAAATTTAAAAGTATTAAAGATAAAATGATAATAGATAAATTATACAAAGTTTTAAAAAAGAATAATTTTACTTTTAGTACCTGCGAGAGTATGACTTGTGGTAGCATAGCATCTCTAATAGGTTCTTACTCTGGTATATCAGAAGTATATTATGGTGGATTTGTAACCTATATGACTAAATCTAAAAGAGAGATTTTAAATATTGATCCTGTTATTATTGATAGATATACAGTTGTGAGTGCTGATGTAGCTAGAAGAATGTCACAATCTTGTTTAGATATAACTAACACAAATTACAGCATTTCGATTACTGGTTATGCTGAATCAGAAAATAATTCATCAAAATTTTATATTTCTATTTCATCTAAGATAAGAACAAAAATTTTTTATTGTACAAATGAAGGAAATAGAATCGAAAATATAAAATACGCTAGTGAATTAGCAATATTTTTATTATATAATTTTATTTTGGAGGAAAATGATGGAAACTAAAGAAGATGCGTTGAAGAAAGCCCTTGGTAATATTGAAAAACAGTTTGGTAAGGGAGCTGTTATGCGCTTAGGAGATAAAGCGAATATGCAGATCGAATCAATATCAACTGGAAGTATTAATTTAGATGATGCATTAGGAATTGGCGGAATACCAAAGGGAAGAATTATTGAAATTTATGGACCTGAATCATCAGGAAAAACAACATTAACCTTGCATATTATTGCTGAAGCGCAAAAAAATGGTGGTACAGCAGCTTTTATTGATGCAGAACATGCTCTTGATCCTAAATATGCTGAAAATTTAGGTGTTAATATTGATAATTTGATTGTTTCTCAGCCTGATTTTGGTGAACAAGCGTTGGAAATAACAGAGATTTTAGTAAGAAGTAGTGCGTGTGATGTAATAGTAGTAGATTCGGTAGCTGCATTGGTACCAAAAGCTGAAATTGATGGTGAAATGGGCGATCAACAAGTAGGTTTACATGCTAGATTGATGAGTAAAGCAATGAGAAAATTAGCTGGTGCTATTAATGTTTCAAAGTGTACGGTAATTTTTATAAATCAGTTGAGAGAAAAGGTTGGGACAACTGGTTATGGTTTAAACGAAACAACTACAGGAGGAAGAGCATTAAAATTCTATGCCTCTGTAAGACTTGATATAAGAAGGAAATCAAAAATCACAAGAACAAATCCTGACACAAAAGCTGAAGAGATAATTGGAAATAGTACAACAGTAAAAGTTGTAAAGAATAAAGTAGCTCCACCTTTTAAAACTGCAGATTTTGATATAATGTATGGAACTGGAATATCCAGAGAATCTGAAATTTTGAATATGGCTTTAGATAAGGGTGTAATAAAGAAATCAGGAAGTTGGTTTTCATATAATAATCAATCGATAGCACAAGGAGCTGAAAACACAAAACAATGGTTACATGATAATCCAGAACAAGCAAATGAAATTTTAGAAATTTCTAGAAACACTACAGTTTCTAAGAAATCTAAAAAAGCGACAACAGAAGAAGTAGAAAGTGAGGAATAGCCATTAATGGCTATTTTTTTCCAATGATTAGGTTTTTATATTTTACTGACACTCATATTAGAGCAACAAATCCAGTTTCTAGGTTAGATGATTACTGTTTAAGTCTACAAAATAAAATTACTGAAATAAATTCTATTGGTAATAAATTTAATGTAGATTTTTATGTACATGGGGGAGATTTATTTGATCGACCTGATATAAATATTACTACTTTTAGACAATTCTCAAAATTACTCTCAAATTTTAAAAAACCAATTTTCTATGTTCCTGGTAATCACGATATTTATGGTTACAATTTAGATAGTATTAATAGAACTCTTATATCATGCTTAGACGATGTTGGAATATTGACCATTATGTTTGGTAAATATCCTATATATTTTTCAAAAGATGATATTAGTATAGAGCTTTGGGCGGCACCATATACTTATGAATTAGATACAGATAATGATAGAAAAAATTATAAAATTTTTAATAAAAAAGCTGATTTTGGGTTTATGTTTGCACATGGTATGCTATTAACAAAGGATGGTTATGAATTTAATTACACAAAAGTTGATGATATTTTAGATACTGAAGCAGATTTAACTGTATGTGGTCATTATCATACTGGATTTAATTTAATATCAAAAAATGGAAAACACTTTATTAACCCTGGATCTATAGCAAGACTTTCTGCATCTGAAGATGATTATACACGTCAAATATTTGCTCTTTTAGTTGAAATATCAGACAAATCTGAATTGAATATTCAAAAAATTAAGTTAGAATCTGCTAAACCAGGAAATGAAATCTTAGATAGAAATAAAATTCTTGAAAAAAAGAGTAGAGAAAGGCTTATAAACTCTTTCTATGATTTTGCGGTTGATGATTTTAAAAATACTAAAAATACGATTTTAGATTATATAGATCAAATAAGCGAATCAAATCATTATGATGAAAAAGTAAAGAAAAGAGCTATAGAATATTTAAACGAGGTATCTGATGAATAGTAGATATATAAAAAATTTGAGGATAATAAATTTCCAATCACATAAAAATACTACTATGAATTTTAGTAATGGATTAAATGTAATAGTAGGTGAGTCGGACGTTGGAAAAACTGCTATAATTAGAGCTCTAAAGTGGGTGTTATTTAATGAGCCCAAAGGGGCATCATTTATAAATAGAGATAGTGATGAGTGTATTGTTGAGATAAATTATTCTGATGGAATTTCATTAATTAGAAAGAGAAACAAAAAATTTAATGGCTATATTATTATAAACAATGGTGAAAAAGTTGAATATAGAGGATTTGGAAACAGTGTTCCAGAAGAAGTTAGAAAAATTACTGGAGTAACAGAAAATCAATTAGTAGGTAAAAAGTTTTTAATTAATTTTCAAACGCAATTTGACAATATGTTTTTATTATCAGAAACTCCCGGTGATAAATCGAAAATTATTGGTTCGATTATAAATATAGATAAAGTTGATTTAGCAATTGCAAAGGCAAAGAATCATTATACTTCTTTGAATAAAAAAATAAATGAATTAAAGTCAGAAACGGATGAATTGAAAGAAAGTATAAAGGAATATTCAAATATTGAAGACAGAATAATTGTCAGGGATTCCATAGCATGTAAAAAAGAAGTTATAGATTTGAACAAAAAAACATTGGATCAGTTACAAAGACTAAACCAAGAATTCAAAGAAATTTCTTTAGTAAAAAATATAAAAGAAAAAGACATATTAAAGTATAATATTCTAGATTCCGCTATAAAAACTTGTTTAGAATTAGATAATAAAAATAATTTGTATAATTTTTTAATAGATAAGCATAATCGTTTAAAAGAAAATATAAAAAATAAAGAACAGTATAGGAGAATATTAGATAAAGATATAGATTTATCTAAGGTATTTGTTTTGTTAAAAGAAACAGAAATTAAATTAAATAATTATATTTTTCTTAAAAATTGTATGCTTGATTTGGTTAGAATTAATGAGACTAAGGAATTTATAAACAATAAATATAAGAATTATGATAAAATAGTTGGAATTTATAAGATCATTTTAGAAAAAGTTCAAGTAATAAATGATTTAGTTAGAATTCTAAATGAATTTATAAAAAACAAAAAGCAAATTGATTTAATCAAAAATAAAATACAAGAATATGATAGTCAAAAAAAATTGCTAATAACTGAATATATAGATAATATCAAAAAAATAAATATATGTCCTTTATGTGGAGGAGAAATTACAACTGAACATATTGAAATAATTGAGAAGGAGTTAAAAAATGAATGATTCTAATATTCAACAAGAATTAACTAAATTAAAAGAAAAAGTGACTAAAATAAGTGATGATAGACAAAAGGCTGTTGGTAACTTAGAAATGCTTCAACAACAAGAATTAAGATTGATTGAAGAAATAAAAAAAGCCAATTCAAGTCCAGAAACTATAGAAAATGATATCAATAAACTAAAAGAAGATATTGAAAAACTTTTGATTGAATGTAAAGAAATGTTGGTAGGTTTTGATGAATAAAATTGATGAATTGAATGATTTATTCGAAAAGTTTAAGGAACAGCTACTTATTGATGTAACAAAAAGAGATCATCTTGAAAAAGAGTTAAATAAAAAGGAATCAGAGATACATTCACTGACTGAAGAAATGAATATTGATGAAAAAGTATATACCTTATTAAAGGCTGCATCCAAAACAGCTAGAGATAATATACTAAAAGATATAGAAAATAGTATGACTGCATTCTTAAGAAGGGTCTTAAATAACAATATAAGATTTATTGCTGATTATAAAGATGATGGTAATCCTACAGTAGATTTTTATGTTACAGATTATAACGGAGATGAAACATTTCTTACAGATCCAAAAGATTCTAGGGGTGGTGGTCTAATTGATATTATATGTACAGGACTTAGGTTATTATTTTACTCTATATTAAAAAATAAAGATGATTTTAACTTAGATGGACCATTTGTACTAGATGAACCTGCTAAATATTTGAGTAATGAATATATTCCTGATTTTGTGGATATTTTAAAAACTTTTTCTAAATCTGAAAATAAACAAATTATTGTAGTAACACATAATCAGTTTTTATCGAATTCAGCGGATAATATATTTCGTGTTAGGTTAGAAGATGGAGTCTCGAAAGTTGAGAGTGAACTAATTGACAAAATTGGCTAAAACTAGTATAATATTCAGGGATTAAAAATAATTAAAGGAAGGAGGAAAAATATTTGTACTATATATTAATTGCAATATCTTCAATAATTATTGGTATAATATCTGGGTATATCTATAGGCGAAAAATTGGTGAAAAGATTATAATTAGTGCTGAACACGAAGCTAAAAGAATCACAGAAGATGCTAATAAAAAAAGTGAAGCTTACCATAAAGAAATGATAGTCTCTGCTAAAGAAGAAATACAAAGAAATAAAGAAGAATTTGAAAAAGAGATAAAAGAAAGAAGAAATGAAATTCAAAACACTGAAAAGAGATTATCCAAAAGAGAAGAACAATTAGATAAAAAGTTTGATACTATTTCTCAAAAAGAAGATAAACTAAATAATAAAATAAAACAATTAGAAGATAAACATCTTGCAGCTGACGAGATCATTGTTAAACAAGAAGAAAAATTACAAGAAATAGCTGAATTAACTAGAGAAGAAGCTAAAGATATACTTATAAAAGATTTAGATGAAATCATGGAAAGAGAAAAAGCTGTAAGAATTAAACAAATGTATGAAAAAGTTAAAGATGAAAGTGAAGTTCAAGCTCAGGAAATAATTGCAAATGCTATACAAAGAGTTGCTTCTGATTATGTTGCTGAAGCTACAGTTACAGTTGTAGATCTACCAAGTGATGAAATGAAGGGAAGAATAATAGGTAGAGAAGGTAGAAATATTAGAATTTTAGAGAGTTTAACAGGTGTTGATTTAATAGTTGATGATACTCCTGAAGCGGTTGTGTTATCAAGTTTTGATCCGGTTAGAAGAGAAATTGCAAGATTAGCACTTGATAAATTAATTAGAGATGGTAGAATACATCCAGCAAGAATTGAAGAAATGGTACAAAAGGCTCAAGAGGATGTTGATAAAATAATTAAAGAAGAAGGAGAAAGAGCTGCTTTAGAAACAAATATAAATGGTATTAATCCAGAATTACTAAAATATTTAGGTAGATTAAAATATAGAACTAGCTATGGACAAAATGTATTGAAACATTCTATAGAGGTTAGTATATTAGCAGGATTAATGGCAGAAGAGATTGGAGCGAATGTTAAAATTGCTAAAAGAGGCGGACTGCTACATGATATCGGTAAAAGTATTGATAAAGATAACGAAGGTACCCATGTTGAATTGGGCGTAAGTCTAGCTAAGAGGTATAAAGAGTCTAAAGAAGTAATTCATTGTATAGAAAGCCATCATTTTGACGTACCTCCACAAACAGTAGAAGCGTTCTTAGTTCAAGCTGCTGACTCTATAAGCGCTGCAAGACCTGGAGCAAGAAGAGAAACATTAGAAAGTTATATAAAACGATTAGAAAAATTAGAAGAAATTGCAGATTCTTTTGAAGGAATTGAAAAGAGTTATGCTGTACAAGCTGGACGTGAAATTAGAATTATGGTTAAACCTGATGAAGTTGATGATGATCGAATGACTAATATTGCATTTGAAGTTGCTAAAAGAATTGAAGATGAAATGCAATATCCTGGTCAGATTAAAGTTAATGTTATTAAAGAAGTAAGAAAAACTTCTATAGCAAAATAAAAAAGAGTATTAACTCTTTTTTATTTTTTTTGTTGTATTCTAAAGAAGGGTATGGTATAATAGAAATATAATTCTGCACAAAATAACTATTTTGTGCAGAAAAGTACCTAAATTTAAAAGAGGGGGTAAATTATGGAAAATCCAATACTTTTAGATGATTATTTAGATTATATGCAAAGTATTCGTGGATCTAGTAAAAATACTGTTAAAGAATATAAATATGATTTAATAAATTTTTTAAAATTTATTAAGCAAAGAAAAAATAAATTAAAAGATATTGCATTTGATCAGATTGATATCTCAGATATTGATTATTCTTTTATAAATACTATTAATTTACAAGATCTGCATTCATATATTTCTTTTACTGAGAAATTTATGGATAATCATTGTCATGCTAAATTTAGAAAAGTTGCTAGTTTGAAATCTTTTTTTAAATATATGTATGACAAAATGCATTTAATAGATAGCAATCCCTCTTATTCTTTGGAATATCCAAAATTAGAAAAAAGACTACCTATATATTTAACCCTTGAAGATGCAAAAAAACTTTTAAATACTGTATTAAATGATAAAAGAGCTTTTTTTAGATTGAGAGATTATGCCATTATTATGGTATTTTTGAACTGCGGATTAAGATTGAGTGAATTGATAAGTTTAGATGTAGATGATATAAAGCCAGACTCTTCTATAAGAATTATTGGTAAGGGAAATAAAGAAAGATTTGTTTTTTTGAATAAAGCTACTATTGGTGCTATAAATGATTATATCGATTTTATTCAAAATAATTTAAAGGATGAAGCAAATCAACCTCTTTTTATATCAACGCAAAACAAAAGAATTTCTAGACGTGCAGTACAAAATATTATAGAAAAACGTATTTTGGAATCAGGGCTTGATCCAAATTATTATACTGTTCATAAGCTTAGACATACTGCTGCTACACTTATGTATAAATATGGTAATATTGATATTTTAACTATAAAAGAAGTTTTAGGTCACGAAAATGTGGCTACAACACAAATTTATACACATTTAGATAATGAACAAATAAAGATTGCTACTGATAGCAATCCTTTAAGTGAGTTTGATAAAGATTTAGTATAAATTTAAAGCGACTAATGTATTCATTAATGCAATTTTTGACTGCATATATGTTAACCCGCCTTGAAAATATGCAATATATGGTGCTCTAATTGGCGCATCAGCACTAAGTTCAATACTACTTCCGCTTATAAAGCTTCCGCTTGCCATAATCACTTTATTATCATATCCAGGCATATCCCATGCAGTAGGTATTGCATTTGAATCAACAGCTGAAGATTTTTGTATAGTAATAGTAAATAGTTTTAGTTTTTCGGGGTCATTAAATTTAATAGCAACAACTATATCATTATAATTATCATTAAAATTCGGGGTTACATTAAACCCTTTTTTTGTATAAACATTTTGAAATAATAACGCTCCTTTACATGCCTCTTTTACAATCATTGGTGCTAAAAATAATCCTTGAAGAGTTAATCTGCTCGTCCCAAATGTTAAGCCTACTTCTTTACCTATTCCAGGTGCTGTTAAATTATTTGCTACTAACTCAATTAGTTCTTTTATTCCTACTATATATCCTCCGGATACAGCTAACCCTCCTCCTGGATTTTTAATTAATGAGCCTGCCATGATATCTACTCCAACTTCTGTTGGCTCATAAATATCGGTAAATTCTCCATAACAGTTATCACAAAATACAATTATATCCTTAGAAATTGCTTTTATTTCGGCAACTGCTTTTTTTATTTCATCGATTCTAAATGCAGGTCTATCAGAATAACCCATTGATCTTTGAATCATAGCTACTTTAGTTTCTTTTGTAACAATACTTTTTAAATTCTCAATATCTATTTTATTGTTTTTAAGAGGTAGAATACTAACTTTGATTCCTTTAGATATTAAATTATTAGGTTCATTTCCTTTTATGCCTATTGCCTTTTGCATTGTATCATATGGCTCATCACTAATGATAGCTAGTTCATCTCCATGTCCTAGCAAGGAGTTTAATGTTAAAAAGATTGCATGTGTACCAGAAGCTATACTTGGTCTAACTAATGCATCTTCAGTACAAAATATCTCAGAATAAATAGATTCAACTTTTTCTCTACCTACATCACCATAACCATATCCAGTTGTCCAAAAAAAATCACTGGAATTCAGATTATTATTTTGCATAGCTTTTAAAACTTTTGCTTGGTTATACTGATAAATTTTTTCTAATTCTAGAAATCTTTCGGATAATGATTGTTCTACATTTTCTATATCTTCGATTAATTTCTCAGGAAAATTATAAAACTTACTTATATTGTACATGCTTCCTCCAGGTTAAGATTATTAATTATTGTGTCTAAGATTATTTCTTGCGAAAATAAATCGACAGGTACAAGAAAAGCATTTTTATCACGTCTAAACCAAGTCATTTGACGTTTTGCATAATTTCTTGATCGTTTCTTTATTAAATTAATTGCAGAATTTAAATCTATTTCGTTATTAAGATATTGTATCAATTCTTTGTAGCCGATTGCTTGTAATGATTGTAAGTTATCCTCGGTATTATATAATTGTAATAAATGATTTACCTCATCTATTAATCCTTCTTCTACCATTTTATCTACTCTTTTATCTATAATTTGATATAAACTGCTTCTATTCATATTTAAAAAATAAAGGGTCCAATCAAATTCTGTATTTTTATTTAGAAAATTATATTCTTTAGATGAATATTTTGTATTGGTACAGATAAAATACTCTATAGCTCTTGCTATTCTTTTGTGATCATTTCTACTAATTTTATTAAACATTTCTGGATCTATATAATTTAATATATTAAAATCCCACAAATTATCTTTTTTTCTTTCTTCTTCTATCTTATTTTTTACAGCAGAATTTGTGGAATGTTCTGAAAAGTTTAAATTATATAAAATAGATTGTATATACATAGGTGTTCCGCCACAAATTATGGGAATTTTATTTTTACTCCAAATATTCTCAAGTATTTTAAAAACTTCCCTTCTATACATTTCAACAGAATAACTTTCATCAGGACGTATAATATCGATCATATGGTGAATGACACCTTGAGTTTCTTGTGGAGTTATTTTGGCTGTCCCTATATTCATATTTTTGTAAATTTGCATAGAATCGGCTGAAATAATTTCTGTATTAAGTTTTTTTGCAAGTTTAATAGATAGCGATGTTTTCCCAACTCCTGTTGGTCCTGAAATTATTATTAATTTATTTTTTTTCATAAAATAATTTAAAGTCCTCTGAATTTACTAATTTTATACATGAAAAAATATTTTGTTCTAGATAAGATCTATCCAGCAATAACACTTTTTCTAATATAGATTTAATATTTGCGGTTTGATAATCTTTTTTTTGTGTTTGTAAAAATACCATATATTTTTGTATAAAAAAATTCTTTAAAAAATCTAAATCAAATAGAATATTCTTATCTAATAATTCATCTATAAATTCATATTTAAACAAATCTGATAATTCACTGGGAATAGCTCTAAAAATTAAGCTATCATTCATAATTTCTACATCGAAACCAATTTTATTCAAACACTCTACCAAAAGAATAACATTTTTATCTATTTTTTTACGTATTTCTAAAATATTTAATGTTGATTGAGCATTTTTATTACTTAAATTATTCCTCAAATTATGTTCAAAAATTAGACTCTCCATATTTTTTAAATCAATAATTAATAATTGCTCACTTAAATAAAACATGGCATAATTTTTAAAAACAAGAATACTCTTATATATATCAAAATTATTAACAAGATCTTGTAAGATACTTGTGTAATTAAATTCTTCTTTAAAAATCACGTTTTTGTCTATTAATTTTATAGTATAATCTTTTTCAGTTTTTAATGGATTGTTCTCATCTATTTTAGTTTCGATTATAAGATCATTAGATTTCTCAGTACTAATAAAATCATAATATTTTATGTTATTTTCTTTTATTATCTCAGATTCGTTTGAATTTGAATACTTTATTTTTGTAGTGTTTTTTATATTACTTAGTAAAACATCTCTTAGAGAAGTAAGTAATTTTGACTCGTTTAAATATTTTACGTTTAGTTTATTTGGATGGACATTTATATCTATTTTATGATTTGGTAATATAATATTTATGGAGATTATCGGAAATCGTCTATTGGGTAAAATTGTGGAATATTCTTCGTTAATAATTTTAATTAAGTTTTTATCATAGACAATTCTGTTATTTATGAATAGATTAATTTTATTTCTATCACTATGAGATATAAATGCATTGGATATAAAACCTTCAAAAGTTATATCTGATATATTATTAGTAAAATAATTAAGATTATTAGCTACATCTAAACCATCAATTTCACTAATTGTTTGTTTTACAGAGGATGATCCACTAGTTATTATAATTTCATTATTATCATTGTATAATTGAAATCTAATGTTATTGTATAAAATAGCATATGCTCTAATAAAATGTTTAATTTTTGATAATGTTATGCCTAAATTATAATTGAATTCCTTTCTTATCGGCATATTTTTGAAAATAGAATTTACTATAACTGTTGTTCCATTATTAGAAATAGCAGGTTCTAATGAATAAAAGTCTCCAAATTTAAAAATTATAGATGAGGCTTCATTTTCTATATTTGATTTAGAGATAATTTCTACTTCTGAAACATTAGAAATTGCATTAAGTGCTTCGCCTCGAAATCCCATCGTATTGATATTATAGATATCGTCATAATTTTCTAGTTTTGATGTGTAATTTTTTTTAAAAGCATTAATTAGATCTTCTTTTAATATGCCATCTCCATTATCTTTTACAACTATACTTTCATATCCGTTATTCTCTATAAAAATAGATATTTCTGTACTATTAGCATCAATAGAATTCTCCACAAGTTCTTTTACGATATTAAAAGGTTCTGTAACAATTTCTCCTGCAGAAATTCTTTCGATTGTATGATTTGGTAATTTCTTTATTTTATTCATATTCTTTTATTTCCTGAATTAATTTAGATAAAATATTCATTGCTTCTAATGGAGTTAAATTATTTATATCAATATTCTTTATAAGGTTTATAGAATTTATGTTATTATTATTTTTTGTACTTTCAATATTTTTTGAATCACTATTTGTAAAAGAAATTTTATTTTTTTCAAGAAGATCTAAATAAGAAAAAGCATCTCTAATTATTATTTCATTTATACCAGCTAATTTAGCAACATGTATACCATAACTTTTATCTGCTACTCCATCTATTATCTTCCTTAAAAATAATATTTTTTCTCCAGACTCTTTTATCTCTAAAGTTTTAAAAATAATATTCGAGTAATCATTCAAGAACAATGATAATTCATGATAGTGTGTTGACAATAGTACAATTGCTTTAGTAGTAGAAGAAAGATATTTTATAATTGATAAAGCTATACTCATACCATCAAATGTACTAGTGCCTCTTCCTATTTCATCTAAAATAACCAGTGAATTATCAGTTATATTGTTTAAGATATTATTAACCTCGTTCATCTCAAGCATAAATGTAGATTCACCTGTATGGATTGAATCACTAGCTCCGATACGTGTAAATATATGATCAAAAATATATGTCGTACAATTATCTGCTGAAACAAATGAACCTATTTGAGCCATAATTTGTATTATTGCAATTTGTCTCATATAAGTCGATTTACCACTCATGTTAGGACCTGTCAAAATGCATATATTTTTATCAAATGTAAACTCTGTATCATTTTTTATATATGATTGTGAAGATAAAAATCTCTCCACAACTGGATGTCTTCCATTTGTGATTATAATTTTTCTTTCGTTACCAAGTATTGGTTTATTATATTTATATTTTGTAGCACTTATGGAAAACGAAATTATTACATCTACATAAGAAATGATTTTTATAATTCTTTTTATATATTCGGAATGTTTGGATAAATTATCGATTAAATCTTGTATTAATTGATTTTGGACAGTTTCTAATAATTTATCAGAATATATAATTTTTTGCTCAATTTCCTTTAATCTTTCTGAAGTAAAACGTTCTACATTTTTAAGAGATTGAATTTTTTCTAAATGATTAACAACTTTTTGACTTTGTAGTTTACTAACTTCTATAAAATAACCAATCATATTATTATATTTTATGCGAAGATTTTTTGTGTTATGTTGTAACTTTAAGTCTTCTTCATACGATAATAATATTTTTGTTGAATCCTTAACTATATTATATAGTTCATCATATTTTTCAGAAATACCTGGTTTTATAACTCTATTATCTTCTTCAAAATTATCATTAATAATTTCCTCTATATTTTTTATAATATCCATGTATTTATTATCTTCATTAATTTCTGAACAATAGTTTATTTCCTTAAATTTATTGATCAATGTAGGTATTAATTGTAAAGTATTTTTGATAACCAGAATTTCATTAATACTTAGATCATGATTCATAATTTTATTATTTAGTCTTTCTAAATCAGGAAAATCTTTTAGTAGTTTAGAAATTTCTTGTGAAATAATATAATTGGATTTAAATATCTCTACATCATTTAATCTATTATTAATTTCATTTTGATCTAATAATGGATATCTTAAAAAATGCTTTAATAAACGTGAGCCAAAAGAAGTACTTGTGTTATCTATAACATCTAATAAACTCCCCTTCTTTTCACCCTTAAGAGTCTCATATATTTCTAGATTTTTTATAACACTTCTATCCAAAATCATATATTTATTTTCATTGATAATATTAATTACTTTTATGTGATTTCTAAAGTCTAATTTATTTTGAATTAAATATTGAATAATAAGGTTAACAGAAAAAATATCGTTTTTCTTTATAGAAGCATTCAATTTGGATAGAAATATATTTATATAGTCATCGCTATTAGTATCTTTAATATATTTAGTTTGCAGAGTTTCTAGAGATAATTGTTCATGAATATGTTCACTATTTGTTAATATCTCTTTTGGATTAACATTATATATAATATCAAAAACCTTATCTATACTAGAAATTTTATAATCTAATACAAAAACTTCTCCAACAGATATATCTAGATAAGATATATAAAATAAATCTAAACATTCAAAAACTGACAATATAAAATTATTGTCAGAACTAGTCAGTAAATCATCATCTATTATAGTGCCTGGTGTTATTATTTTTATAATATCACGCTTAACCAAAGATTTTGATTGTGAGGCATCTTCTAATTGTTCACATATTGCAATAGAATAACCTTCGTCTAATAATCTAGCAATATAATTTTTAGATGCATGATATGGTACTCCACACATAGGAGCCTTTTCGGATAAACCACATTCTCTTTGTGTTAGAGTAAGATTTAGTAATTTTGAAACTAAAATAGCATCATCAAAGAACATTTCATAAAAATCACCTAAGCGATAAAATAAAATGTGATCTTGTGATTTAATTTTAATATCATAATATTGTTTCATCATTGGAGTTAAGCTATTATAAGTGATATCATTAAATGTAATCAAATTAACACCTGCTTCCAAAACTTGTAAAAGTATTTACAGAATCTATTTTTACTTTTAAAAATTGTCCAATATCATCTTTTGTACCGGGGAAGATAATTAATCTACCATATGGATCTCTTCCCTCTGATTTAGAAGTTTTTTCGTCAAATTTTTCTACCAAAACTTCTGTAACTGTATCTATAGAAGAAGAATGTTTGTTAAGTTGAATATTATTCATTGTGTCGATTAATCTATTGAAGCGTGGTTTTACAATAGATTCATCTAAAACTCCTAATTTTGCAGCTGGAGTATTTGGCCTTGGCGAAAAAATAAAAGTAAAGGCACTATCAAATTTAACTCTTTTAACAAGTTTAATAGTATCTTCAAAGTCTTCTTCAGTTTCAGTAGGAAAACCCACTATTATATCTGTGCTTAAAGATATATCTGGTCTTTTTTCCTTTAGTTTATCTACTATCTCATAATACTTTTCAATAGAATAGCTTCTTCTCATATCCTTCAATACTTTATTTGATCCAGATTGCGCTGGTAAATGCAATTGTGGCATTAATTTCTCTAATGAAGCATAACAATCTATAAATTCATCAGAAACATCTCTTGGATGTGGAGTCATAAATCTAATTCTTTTTAGTAGACGTATCTTATTTAATTCCTGAAGTAATTTAGCAAATGTAGTTCCATCTTTAAGACTCTTTCCGTATGAATTTACATTTTGTCCTAAAAGAGTAATTTCTCTAACACCATCATTTACTAAATATTCAACCTCTGAAACAATGCTTTGTAAAGTTCTAGAACGTTCCTTTCCTCTTGTATATGGAACAATACAATAACTGCAATAATTATTACACCCATAGGTAATATTTACAAAAGATTTAAATTTATATGGTCTAATTGCTTCAAAAGTTTGATCAATGTATGTGTTTTCTTCTTGAATATCTACAATTGTATGGCCGGTTCTAATATATTGATTAATGTATAGATCCAACTTATCAATATTATGAGTACCGAAAATTATACTTACATTTGGAAACATACCAAGAATTTTTTGTCTAATTTCAGGTGATTGCATCATACAACCTGAAACACAAATAATTCTATCGCTGAATTTTTTATCACCTTTTAACCAACCCAAATTACCATAAATTTTATTTTCGGCATTTTGTCTTATAGCACATGTATTAAAAATAATTATCTTTGCATCTTCTAAATTCTCAGCTGGAGTATACCCCATTTTTTCAAGAGTGAATGACATTATTTCTGAATCATGTTCATTCATCTGACAACCATAAGTTTTTATATAATACGTATTATTCAAATTACCACCTATATTAAATTAAGCTGCCATTAGAGGCAGCTTATTATTTTTAATTTTCTGAAGATTCTTGAGCCATTTTCTTTAATTCACTAAGAATATCATTATCGATTAGAGGATTGTCAATAGGAGTTGTATCTTCTATTTCAATTTCTTCTTTTTCGATCTCTTTTTTTGGAGCCCTCTCTCTTCTTGGTCTTTTTTCCTCAACAACTGGCTCTAACAAAGCTTTCATACTTAGTGAGATTTTTCTATCATCTTTTATATCAACGATCTTAGCTTCTACTTCTTGACCAATATTTAAGATATCTGATGGTTTTTCAATATGTTCTCTACAAATTTGAGAAATGTGAATAAGTCCATCAACACCTTCTTTTAATCTTACAAATGCTCCAAAATCTGGCATATTTACAACAGTTCCAGTAACTATATCTCCAACTTTATTATTTTCCACAAATAATTTCCATGGTTCAACAGTTTTTTGCTTAATTCCTAAAGAAACCTTTTCGTTTTCTCTATCTAACTTAAGAACGATGGCCTCAACTTCATCACCAACTTTAAGTTTTTCCTTAGGATCTCTAATTCTATCCCATGAAATATCAGAAACATGAATTAAAGCATCCATTCCTCCGATATCTACAAATGCACCGAAATTAGTTAATCTCTGTACGGTTCCTTTTCTTAAATCTCCTTCGTGAATATTATTCCAAAATTCATCTTTTTCTTTTTTAATTCTATTTCTTTCTAACTCTCTTCTACTAAAAATTGCGCGTCTTTTTGATTTGTCAAAATCGATGAGTTCTGCATCAACAGTTTGTCCAACTAAACCAGAAAGATCTTTTCTAAAATGATCATATGCATGGCTTGCTGGCATAAATGCTTTTGCTCCATTATATTCAACAATTAAACCGCCCTTAGTTTCTTCAAGAACATTAACTTTTAAAATTTCTTTGGAATTAAATTTTTCTTCTAATTCATTCCAAGAATTTACATCCTTAATTCTTCTTAAACTTAAAACAACATTTCCTTCACCGTCATCAATTTTTACGATATAAACTTCGATATTATCGCCTGCTTTATAGTGTTGTCTAGGATCTGTAATATTTTCAGGTAATTCGTCTCTGTCAATAATACCGTCAGCTCTATAATTAATATTAACCATAATCTGACTTTCTGTAACATATAAAACAGTTCCATTTACGATTTGACCTCTACGAATTCTTGTGAAGGTATCCTCAATAATTTGCATCATTTCATTCTGATCTTTTTCATCTGGGACAACTGTATCAGCTCCAAAAGTAGCTTTCTTATTATTTGAATCATTTACAGTTTCCGTCTCAGATAGTTTACTAGAAGTATTGGTATTGTTTGCTTTTGTTTCTGTAGAAACTTCTGCATTCAGAGAATTACTCATCGGATTTCCATTGTGAATCGAATTAGGAATATTCTGATTCATTTCTACCTGAGCATCAGAAACATTGATGCTTTCTTTTTCATTAACTACATTTTGTTTTTCTAAATCATTTAACACTGTAACAGCCTCCTTGATAATCCATTCTGGAGTCGATGCTCCAGCGGATATTCCAATTATATTATACCTTTTTATCTCAGAAAAATCAATAGAAAATATATTATTTACAAAAGAATATTTAAAATTATTTTTAATTAATATTTTTTCAAGTTCTTTTGTGTTATTCGATTTTTGGTCTCCTAATAGAATTATATATTCACATTTCATCATCAAATCGTATAATGATTGCCTTCTAAGCTCTGATGCATTACAAATTGTATTTTCAATGATTATATTTTTTTCATAGTTGTTTATCTTTAAGAAATCATTTATTAATTTATTAATAGTCTTGAATTTATTTTCGTTTAAGGTTGTTTGTGTTGTAATATATATATTTTTGCTAAGATCTATTTTATTTACATCTTCTTCATTATATATAATTTCACATTTTGTTAAGTAAGATTTAGTAGCTATAACTTCTGGATGATTTGGATCACCAATTATATATGTGATATAACCATCATTTTCCTTTTCCTTCATTTTTTTATATATATTTATTAATACTGGACATGTAGTATCTATTAAGTTATAGTTTTTTTCTAATTTCTTTCTCTCTTCTAAAACAGTTCCATGACTTCTTAAAATTAAGTTACTTGTATCTATATCATCTGTATATTGTTTAATCCCAAAATTATATAAGTTGTTTTGTACTTCATCATTATGAACTAACATTCCCATTATAGCAGAATTCTTAGAATTTTTTATTGCTAAATTATATGCTCTTTTAACACCAAAACAAAAGCCTAGATTTTCTGCTACTATTACTTTCATTATTGTTTCTCCTTTTTATTCTTTAAATTAATTAAAGAATTATATATTTCATTACTAAGATAATTAAAATTTTCTTTTTTATTTCCTTTATCTTCTGAGTATATAGGATCACCTATAAATATATTAACATTAGATCTAAATTTATAATCAGCATCTATAAATATTGGAATTACAGGAGAATTTGTTGAATATGCAAAAAAACAAATTCCATTTTTTATATTTTCAGAGGATAGAGGCACATTTCTTGTGCCTTGTGGAAATATTCCTAAAATTTTAGAACTCGTTAAAACATTTAAGCATTGTTTCATTGTCGATAAAGAAGGTTTTTCTCTGTTTATTGGTATAACATTTCTATTTGTTAATATTTTGTTTAATATCGGATTTTTAAATAGTTCTTGTTTTCCGATAAAATATATATCTTTATCTAGAAATAGATATAAAATTATAGAATCCCAAAAACTGATATGATTTGCACAAATAATATAGGGTTGAGTTGTTTGTTCTAGAGTTTCTTTATTATAAATCTTTATTTTAAACATTAATTTGGCTACAAATTTAATTATAAAATTAAGCATAATTACCTCTTTATTCTTCACTAATGTATGATATAATTTTTTTTATGACTTCATCTATTGTCATTCTATCAGAATTTATAATAATTGAATTTTTTGGAATAACTAATGGAGAGATAGATCTATTTGAATCTCTATAATCTCTTTCTATTATATCATTGTAGATATTATTTAAATCTGCATCAATATTTAATTCTTTAAGCTGCTTATATCTCCTCTGAGCTCTTATTTCTGGTGAAGCGTCTAAATAAAATTTATATTTAGCAGTTGGTAGTACAGTACTACCCATATCTCTACCTTCGGCTATTATATCATTATTTCTGGAAAAATTAATTATTGTTTCATTCACTTTATTTCTAACATAATTATAGACAGCAATTTTAGAAGCTAATTGTGAAATTTCTGGTGTTCTTAACTCTGAATCAATTGCTCTTCCATTCAATAAAACGCCATTTTTTGTATAATCTAGATTTATATCCCTCAAAGCTTCACTTATTAATTCTTCATTTGTTATATCAATATTATTATTAAACAAAAAATATGCTATAGCTCTATATATTGAACCTGAATCTATATATGTAATATCATTGTTTTTAGCTATAAGTTTTGCTATTGTACTTTTTCCGGAACCTGATGGTCCATCAATTGTTATTATCATAATTTGAAAATAAATCCTTTCTTAAATCAGCGGTTTTTCCAATATAAACATGTGAAATTGGTCTATCTATTTCGCATAACACTACTAGACGAATTGTTTTTGGAAGTGAGTTTTCGACATATTGTTCTTGTACACAGATTATGGGTACATCAAAACCTGCTTGTCTTATTCCATCTCCGGGATAAGATTTTGTTAAGTCATTAGTACAAGTAGTCATAATAAGAGATACTTCTTTGGGTTTTAAATTATTTTTTTCTGCTATGGATAACATTAATTTTTTTGTATTTCCTATTATATCTTCTTTAGTGTTTTCAGAATTTATTGCTCCTCTAATTACTTGCATTTATCCTCCTTTAGTAATAAATTAGCATATTTTGCTGCCTTAAAAGCAGTCGAAAAAGCAATTTGTAAATTATATCCTCCGGTATTTGCTGCAACATCTAATAATTCTCCAATTATAAATAAGTTAGAATTATTTTTTAATTGCATTGTTTTAGGATTAATTTGATTTAGTTTAACTCCTCCATCAGTAATAACGGATTCATTAAATCCTCTTCTAGATAAAATGTCAAATTCTAAATTTTTTAATATTATAATTAATGATTCTCTTTCATTTTTTGTTAAAATCGAAACCTTCTTTTGTATATCAATTTTACTTATAAAAGACACTATATCAATTAATTTTTTTGGTAATAATAGCTCTAATATATTTTTTAAATTTTTATTTGGATTATTATTAATATCTCTTAATAGTCTTTTATTTAACATATCAAAATCAAGTGCAGGTTTAAGATCTATAATTATTTTGTCACCTGGTTCTACAAATGGACTTAAACGTAGAATAGTTGGTCCGCTTAATCCAAAGTGTGTAAATAGTAATTCGCCAAATTCTGATTTAATAACTTTTTTATTTCTTTTTAAAGAAACATTTATATTTTTTAATGTTAATCCACTCAAATCTTTAGTTTCTATCTTTGTATTAAGACCACAGAGTGCAGGCTTTAACTTCGAAAGCGAAATATCTAGATTATTGATCAACGTATCATGTATATTACCATCTGATCCTGTAGCTGGATAAGATACTCCTCCAGTTGCCAAAATTAAAATTTTGCTTCTAAATTCTTCATTTTTTGTTTTAACAGTAAAAATATTATCATCATATTTTATTTGATCAATTTTTGTATTATATTTAATTTTTGTTTTAATATTTTTTAATAAAGCTTCAGTTACATCTTTAGCTTTATCAGAGGAAGGAAAAACGCGATTTCCTCTCTCTACTTTTGTACTAACTCCAATTTTATTAAAATAATTAATTGTATCTAAATTAGTAAATTCATTTAATGATGAATATAAAAATTTAGAACCACTGAAAATATTAAGGTGAAATATATCAGAGTTTGATGTATTAGTAATATTACATCTGCCTTTTCCTGTTATATTTAATTTTTTTCCAGCAAAAGAATTTTTTTCAAGAATAATTGAATTATTTGATTCAATAAAATTACCGCAAAAAAGTCCTGATGCTCCCGCACCGATAATAATAATATCAAACATTTTAGTCCTTTTTAATAAATATATTATTTTCTAACCATAAGTTTTCTAATTCACTTAAGCAATTTATCGTTTTTTGCTTATTATGAAGACAAATATCTAATATTATTGCATTAAGCACAACAATTGGTGTTGCAATAGAATCAATGAAAAAAATCATATTATTTTCGATAGTTAAAAAATTTGTTGAAAAATCTAATAATGGATTTGAATCATTGTTTGTTAGACAAATAATATTAGCATTTTTTTTATTTGCATATTTTACAATTTTAAGGCTTTCGCTTGTATATCTTGGGTATGAAATTACAAACAAAACATCCTCATTTGAAATATTTTTAATTTCTTCTATTGGATTAATTTGTTTATTCCCCAATAATGTTATGTTTTCATAAACCATAGATAAATAATACGATAAGTAACCAGCTAAAAAACTACTGGATCTACAGCCTAAAATATAAATTTTTTTAGCATTTAATACATGGTCTATTATTTTGTTGTATTGTTCTAAATCGATATTTTTGGGAATGTTTTTAATTGAATTAATTTCAGTTAAATAGGTTGTACTAATTATATTATTATTAATTTTAGAAATTTCTATTCTTTCTAATGTGGTAGATTCAGTTTTTGAAGATTCAGTAATTAATCTAGCTAAATCTTTATAAGAAGATAGATCAAGTTTTTGAGAAAATCTCACAATCGTCGATTCATTAACTCCTAGTAAGTCAGCTAATTTATTTGAACTTAAATCTGAACATCTTTGTAGATTATTAAGAATAAATTCAGCGATATTCCTTTGTTTATTACTTAGCTTATTATATTTTGATCTTATTAGTTCTGAAATTTCTAATTTATCTTTTCTCAATTATTATCAACTCCGGAGGATTATTCACTTGATTGGGAAAACAAATACTTACAATATTATATTCTCTTTGATCAAGATCTTGTACAAAATTTGATATTCTTACCTTTTCTTCCATTCCTTCATTATGACCTGGATAAATAGCAATGATAAATACACCATTTTTACTTAGTAATTCTAGAGAGTGCTTTATTGCTTCTAATGTAGAAATAAAATTTGTACATATTTTTTTATCGTGATTTGGTAGAAAACCCAAATTCATAATTATTAGATCTAAATGAATATCAATATATCTCTTTATATTACTATGACTATCTTGAATAAAAATAACTTTATCGTTAAAATTTCCCAATAATTTTTTTGAATTTATTATAGCTACTTCTTGAATGTCGAAACAAAATAATTTTTTTAGATTTTGACATTCATTTGCTATTTTTAATGAATCTTTACCATTACCAACTGTTAAATCACATGCAAATTTTACCTGATCGCTTATTTGTGAAATAATTATATCTGTTATTGAATGAATGTTATTTAACATATAATTCCTTTAATTGTTTTACATATATTAATTCTTTCGAATTAAATTCTCTATATTCTCCGACTCTTAAATCCCCTAAATTTATTTTTCCGTGTCTTATTCTTTTTAATTTCAATACTTTATATCCTAAATTTTCACACATTTTTCTAATTTGTCTATTTCTTCCTTCTCTTATTATTATTCTATAGCTTAAATCTTTAATCTTGACAATTTTACACTCTTTAGTCTTTATTCCATCAATTATAATCCCTTCAGAAAAGGTTTTTAAGTCATTAGAAGTCATATTTTTATCAATATTAATGATATATTCTTTTTCGATTTCATAACGAGGATGTGTAAGAATTTTACAAAACTCACCATCATTAGTATATATCAATAACCCTTCGCTATCTTTATCTAACCTACCCGCACAAAAAAGATGATCATTATATTTTATTAAGTCGCGTGCAAATAGATTATAATGGGGATCTTGATTTGAAGAAAGATAATTAATTGGTTTATTTATAATAAAGTATTTAAATTTTATATTTTTATTAATTATGATTTCATTAAGTTTAATTATATCGTTATCTATATCTACTTTTGTACTTAGATCAGTTACCAAACAGTCATTTACCGTTACTTTTTTTTCTAAAATTAAATTATCTGCTTTTCTTCGAGAACATACTCCAAAATATGATAATGCTCTATTAATTCTCATTATATTCATCTTCGTATAGCTCAATATCTGCCTCATTTATTTCAGTAAACTTTAAGTATTCCTTTATTGATTCTCTATCTAATAATTCAGGTAAATCATTTAATGAATTCAAATTAAAGTGTTTTAAAAAATTATCTGTTGTTTTAAAAACAATTGGTTTTCCTGGAGTTTTTAGTTTACCTGCTTCATAAATAATATTCTTATCTAATAAATTCTGAATAGCCCCATCAGATTTTACACCTCTTATTTTTTCAATAGCTATCTTTGTTATGGGCTGAAGGTATGCAATTATGGTAACAGTTTCTAAAGTAGCATTAGATAATCGTTTCTTTTTTGTAATAATACCAAAGTTTTTATTGACTGAAGAATATTCAGGGTTAGAAATAATCTGTACAGAATCACCGTATGTTTTAATGTTAACTCCACGGTCTTTATATTCATAGATTAGTTCGGAGATAATATCGTTAATAATATTTTTATCTAATTTATAGAACTTTGCTAGATCATTTATACTAATTAAATCTCCCCAACTAAATAATAAGTGTTCAATTGAATATTTAATTTGTTTAAATTCGTTCATTAATACTCTCCAGTCGAATATTTTCAAAATTCTTATCTTGAAAAATATCTATTTTATTTTGGTTTACTAACTCAAGCATTGCTAGGAATAATGAAATAATAAATTTTTTTTCTTTAATTGTTAATAAATTCTCAAAACAAGTTTTGTTATGCTCTTTAATAAAGTTATTAATATATCTTATTAAGTCGCTTGTTTTATATTTATCTTCAAGTGAATAAGATTTTTTAAATTCTTTTATTTCGAAATTTTTATCTTGAATAACTTTTAAGAATATATCTAGTAATTTTTTTACATTTGGAAAAATAAGTTCTTCATTAAATTCTTCAAAATAGGACGGATCATATTCCCTGTCGTATATATTTAAAGCATTATTTTCAAATTCCCTTAATTTGGCGCTAGCAATCTTAATTTGATTGTAAACAATTAATTTTTCTACCAAATTCTCTCTTGGATCTTCATCATCATCATTTTTAGGAAGTAACATTTTTACTTTGATATCGATTAATTCAGTAGCTAACACTAGAAAATCTACTTGAATCTTTGTTATATCAGAATTTAGGCAATTAATATAATTGAGATATTCTGAAGTTATAAAATTTATTGGAATATCATAAATATTAATTTTATTTTTGTGTATTAAACTCAATAATAAATCTAAAGGACCATCAAAATTTGAAAATGAAATTTGAAAATTATTTATATCATCCATAGTAATATTTTATCCATGAAAAAAGTAATATATTTATCAACAAATCCAGAAAAAATTAATAAAAAAAGAATAAAAATTCCGTATTTTCTGAAATTGTAAGTATGATATTGAACCTCTTTTGGAAAAAAAGATAATAGAATGTTAGAACCATCAAGAGGTGGTATCGGTATAAGATTAAATAATGCCAAAGATATATTTATTGATATAAAATATTGAAAAAATTCAGAAAAATTCATAAAAATTTGAGGGAAAAATTTTATGATTTGTACTGAAATAAAAGCCATTAATAAATTCATAACAATTCCAGCAATACTTACAAAAAATAAACCAATATTATAGTTTTTAAATTTATAGGTATCAATAGGTACCGCTCTTGCCCAACCAAATCTAAAAATAATTAAACATAAAACACCGACTATATCAAGATGTTTAAATGGATTTAGAGATATTCTTCCATCAATTTTTGCGGTATCATCACCAAAAATATATGCCATCACAGCATGAGCAAATTCATGAACTGTAATTGCTATTAGCAAGGATAAACCTATATATAAATATCTCATATTATCTTTCTACCTCCAATATATAATCAAAATCATTAATTTTTTTATCAGTAATATTGAAAGCCTTAATTAAATAATCTTCAATACCAGAAATATTTTTATTAGAATATATGGATGCTAAAATTTCATCTTTATTAATATAATCACCAAGATTCTTATGAAGTTTTATTCCTGCGCCATAATCAAGCTTGGAATCTTTAGTTAATCTTCCTGCTCCTAAATCTAAAGATATATTACCAATTATTTCAGCATCTATATTATTAATATATCCAGATTTATTGGATCTAACAATATATTCTTTTGATAGATTGTAGTTATTACTGATAAGTTTATCTAAATCCCCACCTTGATGAGCAATAAATGATTTAAATTTATTTAAAGCCTCTCCAGAATTTATGCAATTTTCGACTAATTTTTTTGATTCCAGAATATCTATTTTCTTTGATAATAATAGAGACTCTGCAGCTATATTAACTATAAAATTGTATAGATAACCTTTGTTTTGACCAGATAATATCTCTATTGTTTCTAATATTTCTAACGAATTACCTATACAATTTCCTAGGGGAACATCCATATTTGAAATAATAACTGTTAATTTTCTATTAAAATCTTTACAAATTAAATGGAAAAGTCTACTAAGCTCTTTTGCATTTTTTAGATCCTTAATAAAAGCACCTTTTCCTACTTTTAAATCGATAATTAGTCCATCATTTTCTATTGCCATTTTCTTGCTCATAATTGACGAACATATTAATGGAATACTGTTTACCGTAGCAGTAACATCTCTTAAAGCATATAGAATTTTATCAGCTTTAACTAATGATTTGTTCTGCGAACATATTACCATTCCTATTTCTCTGCTTTGCTTTTCAATTTCTTCCTTTGTTAGTTCGATTCTAAAACCCGGAATACTTTCTAATTTATCAAGTGTTCCTCCTGTAATTCCTAAGCCTTTTCCGCTCATTTTTACAACTGGAATATCTAAAGAAGCAAGAATAGGTAGTAGTATCAATGATGTTTTATCACCTATTCCACCAGTAGAGTGTTTATCTATGGTAAATTTTTCACTAATAAATTTTGGAATACGTTCACTATATTTAAGCATTTTTTGAGTAAGGTAAATTATTTCCTCATCATTCATCCCATTAAGATAAATAGCCATCAATAGTGCTGAAGTTTGATAATCAGGAATTTTATCATTGACTAGTGACTCAATAAAAAAATCAATTTCACTTTCGTTTAGTATTTTTTTATCTCTTTTCTTTTCAATTATTGAAATAATATTCATGAAATCCTCTCTTATATAAAACTCAATGCAGTTATCGTTTTTAAATCATTAATGCTAAGATCATTTATTTTATTTTTAAACTCTGAAATATCTAGAAAAATTATTTCTGAATCTGGAGTTATAGAATCATCTTTTATACAATTACTAGCTTTAAAAAAATACATTTTTTCATCAGAATAACCAGGAGAACTATAAGCTTCAAAAAGAAACTCAAAATCATTAGAATAATATCCAGTTTCCTCAAGCAATTCTCTTTTTGCAGCCTCAATTGGGAGCTCATTCGTCTCAATTATTCCTGCAGGAATTTCAATACATTTACTTGAAATTGCAATTCTTTCTTGCTTAGTAAGTATTATCTTATCATCTTTTAATGCAATGATAACAGCTACACCGGGATGTTCGATTATCTCTCTTTTTACATATTTTCTATCAGGCTTTTCAACCGTATCTATTCTTAAACTAATTAATTTACCTTCATAAATTTTATCTGATTTAATTATCTGTTCTTTATTAGACATCTATTCCTCCAACATGGATTTTGCATTTAATATTGCATTATCATTTATTTTATTGCTTAGTAATCTTGCTAATTCTAATACCCTTTGTTCGTGATCTAATTCTGAAATAAGAGAAATTGTTTCACCATTTTCAGACTTTTTAAGAATTTTAAAATGTGTATTAGCCTTAGATATAATTTGCGGCAAGTGCGAAATCAGAATGATCTGATTATTATTGGATAAATTTTTTAATACATTACCAACAGAATTTGCAGCATCTCCGCTTATACCTGAATCTATTTCATCAAAGATAAATACTTTATTATTTTCTTTATTAACTAAAATTTTTAAAGCTATTATAAATCTACTTAATTCTCCTCCAGAAATAATATCAACTAAGGGTTTGAAATCAGAACCTTTATTTGTTGAAATAAAAAATTCAATATTATAATTACCATTTGGCGACATATTTGATTCTTGAAATACTGTCTTAAGTTTAGAATCACTCATATTTAGTAATTTTAAAATTTTTGATATTTCAATTTCAAAATTATCTGCAGATTTTTTTCTACATGATTTTAGTTTAGCATTTATATCAGAATAATTTTTATATTCCTCATCGATTTTTTTAGCTAAATTATCAATATAAAAGTCAATATCTTCTAACTGAGACAATTCATTTTCTAATTGATTTAAGTAGTCTAAAACATCATCAATATTTGGTCCATATTTTAGCTTTAAATTTTCAATTTTGTTAATCTTGTAATTTAAATCATCAAGTTCATTAGGCTCATAATCTTCTATGTAGTTATTTGAACAGGTGAAATTAATATTTTGTAGTGAATCATAAATATTGTTTAATTCGTTGTTAATTTCAAAAAACTCTTTATTTAAATCAGAAATATCTGAAATTTGAGAAATACAATCTCTTAGTAATGACATAATTCCAGGGAATTCGTAATCATCTCCATTTAGATTCAGGTTGACTTTATTTAATGCAAAATTTATATTATCTACATTTTCTAATTTACTTTTTCTAAGATACAATTCGTCTTCAGAAATAGAATCTAGATCAAGATTTTTAATTTCATTTATCTTAGATTTTAAAAAGGAAATTTCATGATCTTTGTTATTTTGTTTATCCCTTAGGTTTATTAATTCCTTATTATATTTTGAATACCTTTCAAATGAATCTAAAAGTTCATCTTTTAGAACCACTTCTTTACTGCTTAAAAAATTATCAATTATATTCATATGATAACTTGGATTCAAAAGTAGATGGTTGTCAAATTGAGAATATATATCACATAAATTATTAGCAATATTTTTCATTTCAGCATTAGTTACAATATTGCCATTAATTTTTGATACTGAAGAAGAATTTGTATAGATATCTTTACTTATTACTATTTCTTCAGTAGAACCTGATATAAGATTTGATAGATTTGTAGATATATTTTTTGGTACTCTAAATTTAAGTATAACAGAAGCATGATTTTCACCAGTACGTATCACAGACTTCGTAGCCCTGTCTCCAAGTGCTATCGAAATGGCATTAAATATAATACTTTTACCGCTACCGGTTTCACCTGTCAAAACATTCATTCCAGGTTTAAAATTAATTTCATTATTTTTAATCAATGCAAAATTTTTTATTTTGACATAATTAAGCATTAATTCACTCCTTTTTAAAAAATGCTAAGAATTCAGTATTACCAGATTTGCCTTTTATTGGTGATTGAACAAAATCTTTACAAATAATATCAAAAGTTTTGTAATGATCTATGACATTTTTAACCGCCATATCTACGTAGTTATTCTTTTTAACAATACCCTTTTTATTTAGCATACTTTTTTCTAATTCAAATTGTGGTTTTATAAGTAAAATAAAACTATCAATTAATAACTCATTAATTTTTTGTGCCAATAATCTTGATGATATAAAACTAACATCGCAAACTATAATATCGAACATTATATTTGGTTTAAAATCCCTAATATCAGTATTTTCAAATAATTTTATCTTATTATTATTCTTTAGTATATTTGAAAATTGTGCAGTTCCTACGTCAACTGAATATATGAACTTTGCATTATAATTTAATAATGTTTGAGTAAATCCACCTGTTGAACATCCTATATCTAGGCAAATTTTATTATTTACATCAATATTAAAATAATTAATAGCAAAATCTAATTTATCTTTTCCTCTCCCAACCTTTTCAATATCATCTTGATCGATAATAATATCTTCAATTGAGATATCCTCCCATTCTAATTCTTCAGAAGGCTTAAGAGTTTCAAAGTTTTTAATTTTTATTTTGTTATTTTGAATTAAATCTTTTATTCTAGATCTTGATAAATCTAATTTTTTAGAAAGTAAAACATCTAATCTCATTTTATTATTTTTTCTACTATAGTTTTTAACGGTAAGGTATTCAATTTTTCTTTATTAAATTTATCTATGACTTTGTTAATATTGTCATTAATCTCATTTTTTTTAATAGAAATTTCACTTTTATAAAGCGAGTAACCATCATTATCTTTTAAATCATCATTTATTTGAAAAATTATACCTAGATTTTCAGCCAGAAATTCTATATCATTACGAATTTCATTTTTATCTAACATGATTACTGGACCCATCATCGCGGCTTTAAATAAATTAGAAGTTTTTAATTTGTGAATTATATTAAGATTTGCAAGTGAATTATCTTCAATTTCTAAGCTTTGTCCATCTATCATACCTTCAATACCAGATAATAAAAATAAATGATTATATGCTTTAATAAAATTGATGTTCCCATTATTTTTAAGAATATCATTTAAAGCTAAACTAAAAGATAGGTTTAATAGAGCGTCACCAACTAAAAGTCCATAATTATGTCCGAATTTTGCATGTACTGTTAATCTATCTCTTCTGTATAGATCATTATCTAATTCAGGTAGATCATCATGAACTAAAGAATAATTATGAATTAACTCTAGACATATAGCATAATTCATTATATCTGGATAAGTATCAAACAACGATGCAACAGAATGAGTTAATAAAGGCCTAATTCTTTTACCGCCACTTAATAGTGCATATGAGACTCCATCTTTTAAATTTTTGGAATAAGTTTTAATTTTTGATAATTGATTTGCAAGCTCTCTTTCAAATGAGGCCAAAAATAAATTGTTATCCATATTAATCTATTGAATCAGAACCAATTTTATTAATCACAATATTATTTTCAACATCAGACAAAAAGTCACGACATTGTTTAATTAAATTTTGTGCTTCATTATATAGTTCCATACTTTTATTAAACGATTTTTCATCTTTAATTAATTCTAATAAGGTTTCAATTCTTTTTATATTTTCATCATAATTGAAATCAAACATCATCATCACCTACAATTTTAATCTTATATTTTTTACCATAAAACTCAATAAATAAATAATCCCCAATTTTTAGATTACTTTTATTTATAATACAATCATTATTATCCTTTAGCAAAGCATAACCATTTTTATTAAGTTCTAATGAATTATACTTTTCAAATTGATTATTTAATTTAATTAACTTAGTATATTCATATTTAATTCTTTCTAAAATAAAAAAATTAAATTTTACTGAATAAGAATTTAATAAATCTAAATTTTTTGATAATATCTTATTTAATATCTCTTTAAGCTCACTATCTAGATTATTAATAGATTTATATAAATTAATATTTTTTATGCTATCCTTAAAAGAATCAAATGATTTTGATAATAAGTTTAAATTAGCTTTTAAAAAAAATATTTTGTTTTCTATATGATTATTTAGACTTTTACTATAATAGTCTAATTCTTTGATTACGTCTTTTATATTAGGAAATAATTTGTTTGCAGCGTCAGTTGGAGTAGAAGCTCTTACATCTGAAACTATATCTAATATAACTTCATCTCTTTCGTGTCCAATAGCAGATAATATAAGATTTTTAGATTTTAATATTCGTTCTATTAGTTTTTCATTATTAAATACCGAAAGATCTTCGTAACTTCCTCCCCCTCTTGTAATAACAATAGCATCATATTTGATATCAGAATTATCAAAATAATCCATCGCTAATAAAATATCATCGATGGCATTTTGTCCTTGCACTGAAACAGGAAAAAAATCGATAATTATTTTAGGAAATTTTAACTCTATAGTTTTTAAAAAATCTTTTATTGCAGCTCCTGTGGGCGAGGTTATAAGTCCAATTCTTGTGGATATTCTCTTTAATTTTAAACTTTTAATTTTATCTAGTTCATTTGCATATATATTGTTTTTATAATCTAAAAACTTTTTATATATATCCCCAGACCCAATTGAAGAAATTTTATTTATTTTCAAAGAAATAGTATTAGATTTTTTAAATAATGAGATTTCCCCTTTTATCAACACCTTCTGACCAACATAGATTTCATAAGCTGCATTTTCATCAAACATTATACAGTTTATACTAGAAGATTCATCTTTTAATGTAATAAAAAAGTAACCATGGCTAGTCTGATTAATTTCAGATATTTCTCCTTCAATTGATATATTAGAAAGAATAATATCATTAGTCAATATATTTTCAATATACTTAGAAAGTGTACTAACAGTAAATTTAAGCATTTAAATTCCTTATAATATTACCTAAAATGGAATTAACAAATTTGTAATTACCGCTATCAGAATATCTTTTTGAAAAATCAACCGCTTCATTTATTGCAATTTGAGGTGGTATATTAAGATAAAAAATTTCAGTGAGCGCAACATGTATTACAGATAAATCAATCAATGGTAATCTATTCACAGGATAGTTTGTGCTATTGTCAATCAAAATCTCTTCAATATCAGATGAATTATTAATATAACTCTTTAAAATATCAAAAGTATAATTCATTTTATTGAAATTAATATTATTAATACGAAGTAATGATTTTGAAATCTCTATATCCAATTCTCCGTGGATTTCCATTGCGTATAAAGTTTTAATAGCCCAAAATCTTTGATATGATCTTTTATTCATTAAACCTCCTCTAAAAAAAGCCCTAATAATAGGGCGAAATCTTAATTCTTATTATCAAATACAAGACCCGAAACTGTAACGTTGATAGTTTCTACAATTAGTGTTGTCATATTTTCAATAGCAGTTTTTACATTTTTTTGAACATTATACGCAACATCATTTATAGAATAACCATATTTCACTTCGATAGATAAATCAATATTTACAATATGATTATCCGATTCAACTTTTATACCAGTAGGATATTTACCATTAGATATAAACTCAGAAATAGTAGATGTAACTCCCTTTGTTAGAGAATTAACTCCTTCTACTTCCATAGTTGCTACCTTTGCAATATTAGAAATCACTGATTCAGAAATATTAATATTACCATTAACGCCATTATTAATTAAAGAATTATCCATTATTTCTCATCCTCATTTTCTTCATCATCCCAATCTTCGTCCCAATCTTCATCCCAATCTCTATATTCATCATCTTCGTCGTATTCTTCATCATCTTCATCATATAACGCTTCTTCTAATTCGTTTAGATCTTCATCTACCATTTGAACAAAAGTTTCTAAATTATCAAAATTTCCTTCTAGATCTTCAATTCTTTCTTCCATCAAATCTAGGCATTCTAACAATTCAAGAATAATTTTTTCCATAGGATTTTCTGGATTTAAATTGTAACCAGATGCTAATCCTTTGATATAAGATACTTTTTTACCAATTTTATTCATATTTACCTCCTAACTAAACTCTGGATAAATATTCACCAGTTCTTGTATCAATTTTTATTTTATCTCCATTATTTACAAATAAAGGAACTTGAAGTGTAAATCCTGTTTCTACTGTAGCTGGTTTTGTAGCGTTACCAGAGGTATCACCCTTTATTCCAGGTTCAGTATGTGTAACTTCTAATTCAACAAAGTTTGGTGGCAACACCTCAAAAGGGTTATTCTCAAACATTCTAATTGTAGCAATATCATTTTCTCTTAAAAATTTAATTGCTTCTTCTACAGCATCAAAGTTTAATGGTAATTGCTCATAGGATTCTAAATCCATAAAATAATATAATTCACCATCATTATATAAATATTGCATATCTTTAGTTACTATGTTAGCTTTCTCGTATCTATCGGAGGGATTGAAAGTAACTTCTTTAATACCACCTTTAACAACATTTTTTATTTTTGTACTAACAAAAGCAGCTCCTTTTCCAGGTTTAACATGTTGGAAATCTAGAATTTGATAAACTTCTCCATCCATAACAAAAGTTACACCTTTACGAAAATCTCCAGCTGATATCATAAAATACCTCCATAATTTTTATTAATAAATTATATCATAAATTTCTTTTCATTTCAATTAAGTACCCTTTTCATATTACCAGATCTATGAAATTCAATAATTTTTAAATCATAGAATTCTGGAATTCTTTGTGCCAATGTAAAAATGATTTTATCCCATTTAGCATTTATCTTTTTTTTGCTTATTATATTATTTGTAATTATCATGCCATTTAGGTTAACATTACTATTAGCCTCGAACTTTCCATTATTTTGTATAATGATTCCATTGATAGTTAGAGGAGAATCAATAGATAAATTACCTGATATTAATAACAATCCATTAAACCTGACACTTGCATCAGATTTTATTTTTAAATTTACATTGGTATTAGAAAAATTAATCATAACATATTTAAATTGATCAAAAGCTATTTCTTTATTAGTATCTAAATCAACTATTATATTTTTGTTGTTAATTTTTTCGAATAAAAAGTTCTGACCCTCTAAATTTAAATTCTCAATTTTATTAGAATTTATACTATTAAAATCAGTTTTATTAATAAATTTATTTATAACTTCTTGTTTTTCAATATTCGAAGAAAAATCCAAAACAGGTTCATTTAAATAAAAAATATCATTTAATATTTGGACAGTACCATATCCAATCCTTGAATTATCCTTCCCAGTTATTTGAATTTGTAAATATCCACGCAATTTATTGAAATTAATCTTTTTTATATCAGTATTAGGTAAAGAATAATTAGGTTTTATGTCAATTTTTTTATCGTTTAAATATGCATCTTTTATACTATCTAAGTTATCGTATACTAAATGATAAAAAATGCTTGATTTATAATAATAATCTTGCCTATCTTTAACATAATTCTGATTGTTGCTTCTATTTACAGATATTTTATTTATTAAAGAAATCATTAAAACTGAAATACAAACTATAAAAATTAATATACCTATAGAAACTGAGGCTTTAACTCTTTTCATTTATAATTTCTCCAGTATAATTATATATAAATTCATAAGGTTTTTGCTTATATTCAAATTTCAAAATTATTTTTTTATCAGATAGAGTTAGACTAAAATCAGATAAATTATCAATAATTAGATTTTTACCATCAAACATTGATTTTGTAACTCCTTTCAAATCTCTGGAGGTGTCACCTGTACTAATATAATATAATTTATCTTTCTCAGGTTTTAAGTAATAAATTCGATTTTTATTTCCTTCCAAAGTATTTATAAAAACTAATACGTCTGTGTCTGTAATATTTGTTTTGTTTATAACTCCCTCTGATTTTACAATAAGATTATATATATAGTTTTCCAATGATTCTACATCTTCATTTATTAAAATTTCATTATTGTATTTATCATAATTATGAAAAAAAGTATTCTTAAACTGTGTAAGAGAAAGTAATACAATACTAATTATCAATAATGCAATTAACAACTCAAATAATACATAGGCTTTTAACTTTTTATTTTTCTTTTGTAACATAATATTTTATCTCTATATTATATTTTTTATTAATTCCAGTGATCTCATAATCAATGAGAAATGAATTTTCATTTAATATTTTCACATTTATAGAATAATCATCATCTAGTGAGGATAACATAGAATTATCTTCTATGAAATTTAATAATTCATAATTTAATTCTGAGTATTTTTTTCTATAATCAATTTTTCTTGATACCTCTATTATATTTGGGTAAAAATAAATTAACAATATACTGATCAACATCAATATGATTATCACTTCTAATAATACATATGCTTTAATCTTTTTTTTCATATATAGTTACCTTCCCCGTTGCCACTTGAACGGTAAGATCAAATTTTTTATTTTTTCCGAAAAAAGAAATTGTATTTGCTTTCAGAGGTGCTCCAGATATAGAAAATATTATCTCAGGGCAATCAATCATTTTTATATTATCAGACAATTTAAGTGTATTCTTATAATTTTGGTTTTCTATTATTATCTCATGATTTGTTTTATTATAAGATATTTTTGTTTCTATAGCTGTTATTATTGATTGTTTTCTTGCTTGATTATAATAAAAAACAATATCTGTTAACTCTTTTTTTAGCAAATAATTATCATAAATTTTTACAGAATATCCAACAATTGCAATTAGTGTAGAAATTATTGCCAAGTAAATAATTAATTCTAATAGAGTGAGTGCTTTAATTTTTTTCATATATCTTATAAGCCTCTTTCGGTTTTATTAAAATTAATTGATGCCATTCTAAGCTATTGTTTTCAAGATGATTTAAAGTAATTGTTTCGTTATATAATTCTTCTAAATGCCACTGATCTAATAAATCTTTTAAGTTTTGAGTTTCGTTATTTCCAAGTATAAATTCTTTTAAAGGATTATTGCTGATTGATATATTTAAACCTTTGATATCTATAATAGATTGAGAAGATGGAGAAATATAAATTTTAATTTTATTTAATTTTCCTGGGATGACATCACTTTCCACTTCATAAGAATTATCTTTAAGATTTTTTTCTATTTCTTTTTTGAGTCCGTCAGTTATTACTAGATTAACTATTATTTCCTTTGAACCATAGTTATTATAAATAAAATCTAGCTTAACATTATCACTGTATAGATAAATAATTTTTTTATTTAGTTCAATCTCTAAAGATTCAGTTTTATCAGAGTAATTAGAAATACTTAATCTATTATTATTTTTATCGAAACTATATTTCAAAAAAGATGAACTTGGATAAAAATACAAATTTTCATCAGAAAAATCAATTGATTTATCAATAGTATAAATTATTTTCTTTTCTTCATCTGCTAAATTTGTAGATACATCAGTTTTTTGCTCCCCGACATCATCTTTATTTTCAATTTTTTCATCATCAATATTTTCAACTACTTCTTCATTACTTTCAATATCTTTGAATGTAAAATAGTGATCAAAAACAAAAAGTAACCTTGCATTAAAGTTAATTTTCTCATCGTTTTTTGAAAAATTATCAATTTTCATTTCATATGCGAATTCAGAAAATTTATTTAGCAAATCTAATACAATACTTTTATCGTTGATTATTAAATTAAAATTAACAATAACAGGGTAATATAAATTTTCTATTGGATCTAAATATTCATGGGATATATTTCCTCTTGCAGAATTATCATCAAACAAAATCATATAAATAAAATCCATTATTTCATCATATTTTTTTGTTTCAGCAATGCCATATATTTTTTTGTCTTTATTTTCAATCTCTTTTATTTCTTTTAATTTAATCTTGCTCTCTGTTTCAGAGATTTTATTTTCTAAAATTGCTTTTTCTGATTTTAGATTTTTAATTCTAGACCATAAATAAATATTTCCGGCAATCATCAATAAAGATAAAACTATTATTATAATTTGTTTTGGGCTAAGATCTTTATTTAACATTGCTATCTCCTAATTTTATAGTAAAAATATAGTTAGAATTTTGTTTAATTATATTTGTTACTTCATACTTTTTGTCTATAGATGATTTTTTCGATTCTACTTTTACCAAATAAAAACCATCACTATACTCAATTCCCAATATATCGCCTATTTCTCTTTCTATTTTATTTAGAGTATTATTAATAGGATTAATTTTAGAAAACTTATATTCATCTATAAAGTTTCTTAATTTTTCATCTGAGATATTATCTTTAGGTATTTCATCTTCGTCTTTCTGCGTCTTTAGAATTAATTTATTATAAATTTCATTAAGTTCTTCTATTTGCTTGTTTGAAATAAAAAAATTATAAATGCTAAAAAGTGTAAAAAAACCCAATATAAATAATATGATATAAGGAATTAAACTAAATTTATTCTCATAGTGACCCTTAATTTCTCTTAAATCATTAATTTCAACATTTTCAGATAAAGTATTGATAAAGGCATTTAATGAATAATATTTACATTTTTTATTATAAACTTCATCTAAATATGATTTAATTTCTCCATCAGGATTTTCAGAAAATAAAAATACGTTATAACCTTCCCCATTATTAGAATGTATTTCAGATATTATAGATGCAAATTTGAAAGCTTTTTCATTATCTCCTAGTCTTGATAAATCTATCAATGATTTAAAGAAAACTTTATTTTGATAACTAGCTTGAAAATATATATAACTTACAAAATCTAAAATATAAATACTATTATTACTAGAGATTAAATCAGTTGTTGAAAATAGATGAAAATTATATTTTGGGAATTCATCTAGTACTCTATTTATTACTTTTATATTAGAGTTATCAACTTCATCATTATTATCAAATAATTCTATATTTGGATTTACAAATGTGTTAGAAACATAAATTATGTTTATATCACATGGTTTTATATTTTTAAGAATTTGTCCCAGCAGAATTGTTAGTTCTTCGTAATCTATATAATCTTGATTATATATTTGATTAAAAGGCGTAAATTCCTGAAACAAATTAGTATTTGATAAAATAATTTTTTCTTTTAATAAAAATATTGAATACATTCTTATACTCCGAATAAATACATAATAATATGAGCGATTAACATACAAGGCATCAAGGGTATTTCTTTTGATTTTATTAAAATTCTGTATATTAATCCAATAAAAATGGATGTACCAAGAAAAGAAAACCAAAAGACAATAAAAGCATTTAATTCATATGTTAATAAAAAGAGAATTATAATTATTAAATCAGATAATCCTATAAATTTTTCTATCTTATTACGTATTAAAAATAAAATAGATATGATTGTACTTATTATTAGAAAATTATATAGAAAATTCTCTTGATAGATAAAAAAATGTAAAAATATAAATAATATAAAATTTATTAGATATACTTCTTTTTTAAGTAGATCATGTAAAGACATGAATATCCAATTAAAGTAATATAATATATAAAAAATCATTCACTGGTCACTGTAATTTTATTATCTTTAACTTTGACTGTATAAAAATTGTTTGTTATAGGAGATTTAGGAACATTAGTTATATATCCACCCTGTGATAAAACATCATTTCCATCTACCTTTATTTCCTTATCTTCCCATGAATTATCCACACAATACATAGTAGTAGCTTCCACAAGTATATTAACATTTAATTTATCTGTTTTTTCACTTGCTGAAGTTTTAAATTTAGTAATGCTAGGTATTGCTATTAATAAAAATAACGATATAATTGCTATGACAATGATAAGTTCGAGTAATGTAAATGCTTTAATCTTTTTCATAAAGCCCTCCTTAAAAATTTTTTATTATATAATCAATATTATTAATAATATTAATTAACGGATTATTATCACCTTCGTTTTCAATAACGATGGTAAGTATATATTTATTATCAATAACTCCCGTAAATAAGTAGTTATATTTGGAGTTTTCTAATTCTGCAGTACCTGTTTTCCCAGAGATATTTTTATTTTTAACACCTTTTAATGTACCTGAACTAATAACTCCATATCCTAAATCTAAGATTTTATCATAAGTACTTTGTTTAAAATTCAATTCTTTCTTTTCATACTTATAAAACTTGATGGGAGAATTTGTACTATCTTTAAATCCTAAAACTAAATGTGGCTCATAAATTACTCCTTTATTTGCTATTCCAGACATTAAAGTGTGAAGAAAAAGTGGTTGAATATATGCATTTCCTTGCCCTATAAAATAAAGTGCTTTTTCTAAATCAGAAGATAATTCAATATTCTCTATATTTTTAACTTTTAAATACTTGTTTTTAAAACTCAAATCTATTTTCTGCATAAAATCCATAAAATTTTTATCATATTTTAATAGGATATTTATAAAATACGAATTAATAGAAAAAACGTATGCATCTTCGATATCAATATTTCCATAACTTATAGAATTAGCATTTCTTATTTTATGACCATCTACTTCTAAGTAGCCTTTGTCCATATATTCAGAATTTAGATTATTTTCCAAAATAAAAATACTGTCTAAAATTTTCATGGTTGAACCAGGTATATACATACCTTGAGTTGCTCTATTAATAAAAGATACATTATTCCTTTCATCTATGAGATTCTCATCAAAACTAGGATTAGAAATTAATGTTAGGACCTCTCCATTATCTTTATCTGAAATGATAATTGTTCCATTATATTTCTGAAATATCTGATTCACTCTTTTTTGTAAATTGTGATCTATAGTTAAAACTATATGATCCCCGGATTTATTTTTAGAAATTATATTAGTTGTTTCTGAATGAATATTATCAAAACCTTGTAAATGAGAATTATAATATTTCTCAATTGATGATGTGGCAAATTTTTTTTGGTATCCATTAATCAGAGAATATAATTTTGGGAAATTATAAAATCTTTTATATTCATCATCAACTAGCTCTGAATAAGATAAAACTATTCCGTTTCTATCATAAATGTTTCCGCGCTTTATATTTTTTATGGAACGATTAACATAAAAATCATATTTGGAATTCTTTAAATATAGTCTACTAATAAGTGTAAGAGTTGACAAAATGATAATTACTAAAATCATAAAATAAAAAATAAATTTTATAAAAAAGTTATTATTATTCTTAATCATAATTATATTTCCTCAAAATAGACTGATAAGCTCCTAATAATATCATAGATGATAGCATAGAACTTCCACCGTATGATATAAATGGTGCTGTTACACCAGTTAATGGTATGATGGAAAATGACCCTAAAAGTATTAAATAAAATTGAATAAAAAATAGAGCGGAAATTAAAATTGCAACTTTTGAATGGAATATATCTGAAATATTTAATGCTAATTTAGCTCCTGTGATAATCAATAAATTGAATAAAATTAAAACTCCTATCAATGATAACATACCGAAATCACTAGCTATACAAACTAAAATCATATCACTTATATTAACAGGAATTAAATTATTTAACGAAAGTCCAACGCCATTACCCAAAAAACCACCATGAGACAAATTTACTAAACCAGATACAAGTTGATAGGATTCATTATTATAAAATTTTAAAGGACTTAACCAAATATTGACTCTTAACTGTACATGTCTAAATAGAATATAACCTATGATAGCAAATATCAGAAAGGTTAATATGTTAATAATGGTATATTTATAATTTTGCTCATAAAAAAGCAAATATACTATAAAAACGCTAAAGAGAATTAATGCTGAACCTAGATCATGTTGTATCAATAAAAGTAATAGATATATATAAATAAAAATATTGTTTAAAATTCCTAAAAATTTATACTTAAATTTATTCAGTGAAGCTAATTGCAAAATAAATAATATTTTTATAAATTCTATTGGTTGGAAAAGATGTCCAAAAACTCTTACCCAATTCTTTGATCCATATTTTACTTCACCAAATTTAATGGTTATTAGAAATAAAAATAGAATTAAAATTACATACAAAAAATATAGATTTTTATAAAAATTAAATCTACGAACCAGATAATAAGATATAAACATTAATATTGAACCAAGCACAAACCAAAATATATGTTTGTTAGCATATTCAAAGTTTAAACTCAATATTTCAATAAAGCTGATTGAAAAAAGCATTACAATAATAGCATAATGGTAAGCATATCCAATTCTATATTTTCGAATTATGTAAAAGAAAAATAGAATGGTAAAAATGAAAATGCAAAAAAATGAAATATTGTAAAAGCTATAATTTTCATTACTTATATATACAATAGTTAAGCCTAAAAGCTGTAATAAAAATAGGTAAATATAATAAAAATAATTTTTAATCTTTGATTTCAAATTTAAATTTGATTTTTCCAATTGTTATAACATCTCCATTTTTTAAAAAATATTTTTCTACCTTATGATCATTAACATATGTACCATTAGATTTTGAAAAATTTGTTATCAAAAGATTAGATTCAACATTTGAAATAGTAAAATGTAACCTAGAAATAGTATCATCATTTATAATGATGTCATTATTTATAGATCTACCAACTGAAATAGATTTAGAAAAGTTATAGATATTTTGTATATTATCATCATAAAATTGTGTTAATGAATAATTCTTAATTTCTGAACTAAGATATAACTTTTTTAAGTTCTTTATTATACTCATTATAAATAAGAAAATCAATAAAACAAATAGAAATCTTGAAATATATATAATAAAAATAGCTAAATTCAACTTTAAAACTCCTTTATTTTTTGATAGAATTTAATTGGTGATAATAATGAATGAAAAATGTTTAAATAAATTATATAAATATCTTTCTAGATCTAGAACAAAAATCGAATGTTTTCACTATTTAGAAAAACATGAGTTTGATATAAAAGATATTAATGAATGCATAAATTACTTAGAAGAACTCAAATACATTGATGATGAAGATTATACTAAGAGCTTTATTCAAGATAAAATCAATTTTAATAATTGGGGATTGAATAAAATTGTCAGTGAATTAAAAAAGAAAGGAATAGATAATTTCACCATAGATGATTGTTTGGAAGATTACTATGAAACATCAGATAATAAGCTTAAAGAGCTAATTATTAAAAGAATAAGTTCAAAAAAATTAGATATCTATAACTATAATGATAAAAGTAAGTTAAAAACATTTTTATTTGGGAAGGGCTACTCTATATCAAATATAGATGAGGCGATTAGAGAGTTTATTGATAATTATGAAGAATAACTATTTTGTTTATATAATAAAAATGAAAGATGAAACTCTTTACTGTGGTATTACAAACAATGTCAACAAAAGAATGAAACAACATTCTATCGGTATTGCCAGCAAATATACTAGAAGTAGGCTGCCATTTATCTTAGTATTTTTAGCTTTTATCGGAAGTAAGAGCGACGCATTAAAAATCGAAATAAAAATAAAAAAACTAAAAAAAGAAGCAAAATTGGAATTAATAAATTCAAAACTGAATGCACTTAACTATCTAACATACATCAGTCAATTTTAGCTTCTTCATTATTCATCTTTACCTTCTTCTTTATACTTTTGTTTGATTTATACATTACAGCAATTATTAATGCAAAAAATATTGAAAACATACCTAATCCCGCCAAAGCAATACATAAATGAATTGTTTTAGGCGAAGTTTGAAAAATACTGTCATTTCTTTGAAAAATTAAAATTAAAAATGATAATAATACCAAACTAATTCCCGGAATGTATTTTATTATTCTATATTTAGTAAATAAGCAATGTAGTAAAATAACAACAATTCCCATTACCAAAAAAAACAATAATATATATATCTCTTTACTAGCATATGGCTGTAATTCTGATAAAAATTTATTTAACATAAATCCTCCGTAAAAATATTATAAAAGAAATATGATCAAAAATCAACTATTTTACTTGAATCCAATTGCTAGTATTTTGTATATTTGACAAATGTTTCTTTGCAGCAAAATTATACACCCATGATGTAGATATTATTTCAGCATTATTTAAACCTAAATTAATCTCTTCTTCTAATTTAAGACCTTCAAAATTAAACAAAGCTATTTTATAATAGTTATTTAATTTAATAATGGCTAAATTTCTAGTGTTTTTAGCAAAAAAATCTTGTACATTAGGGAAAAAATTATTAATTTCATAAATATTAAAAGATGATTTCTCATCAATCATTGAATTAAGATTGACAAAATCGGAAATATTAATATTAACGTTTTTTATATTTGATTTTAAAACAAGATTTAATTTCCAATATCCTTTTGATCTGGTGATGGTTAATGAATCATTATTAAAATAATAATCGTTATTAGGACTAATTTCAAATTTTAATCTTGAATTAATAAAATTACTAATATCAAAATTCTCTAATCGAATATTTTCTAGCTGATTAGAGTTAATAGATTGAAGTTTATATTTTAGGTCTATTTTTTTTGAGATATTATCTGTGTTCATAAGTTTTAATGACATTACCTTATTATTAAAATAGATTAATTCTGCCCTTTTTACTTTATAAGGAGATAAATTCTCAAATTTATTTATATCTTCATCCATATTAGATAAATCAGTTAAATTATCACTACTTATAATTTTAGGAAAAATATTTAATATTCCGCCCACATAATCTTTTGTAAAGATTATTTTTTTATACATATTATTTTCAGGATAGTAAATTCCAGACACTTTATATATTTTACAAATATTGTGTTCTCTGTAAATATAGTATGTTTGGTAAAATGATTCTTTATCCGAACTATTTTTAAATGTCACAAAAACTCCTGTAGGAGCTATTATAGAAATTCTTTGATTCGTATAATGATTTCGTAAATAATTTACAATATTTTTATAAGAAAAATTAGCATATTCCTCAGTTTTATTCATAGCATAATAATTATTTCTATAATTAAGAACTACATTATCCACATCATTATAATAAATTTCGCACAAGTAGCGTCCATTAGAATAAAGAGTCAGAACATTTATCCATTTTTCACCAAATATATTAAATAGTCTAATATCATCACTAGGTAAAACTCTATATTTTCTAATTTTAAATTCAACATCACTAAATTCTGTATCAACAATCAAGGATTCATTTTCATCTATTACTAAATAGGTTTTTGCTAATTCATTTTTTACATTAAATGCATCAATGAAATAATTAGCAATATAAGTACCTTTTATTTTATGATCACCATTATTCTTTTCTATATAGTAATTATTAGGTATACATCCCCAAAATATGAGCATCAAAGATATAATTATAAAAATTTTATACTTCATCCATATTATCCTCTTCTAATTTAAGTGGTATTGATACTATGAATTCTGAGCCTTTTTTATATTCACTATTTACTGATAACTTTCCACCGTGAAGTTCCATAATTTCTGATGCGATAGATAAACCTAAACCAACATGAGAGTTTTTGGAATTACCTCTATAAAACTTTTCAAATATATGGTTAATATCATCAGGGGAAATTCCTTCTCCGTCATCTTTAACTATAATATCAATATACTTTTCTTTTATGATTGTATATACCATTATCTTTCCAAATATAGATGTAAATTTAAATGCATTATCCAACAAATTAAGTAAGACTTGTTTAATTTTCAATGGATCAATAAAAATTTCTATATCTTTATTTAACATTTGAATAATTAAGGTTTTATTTTCTGTTATAGAACGGGGTATGAATTGTAACTCTATATTTTTTAGCAATTCATTAACAGAATTCTTTTGTTTCTTCAGAACCATCCTATTAGAAGCTAATCTAGAAAAATCCAATAAATCATTTACAAGACTGGTTAATCTTTCGGTTTCATTATCAATAATTGTTATACCTTCCTGTAAAATTTCAACATCATGTATATCTTCTAAAATAGTATATGCCCAACCTTTTATACTTGTTAGTGGAGTTTTTAATTCATGACTTATATTAGCTATAAACTCATTTGTTATATTATCCCTCTTTATGATTTCCATTCTTAGATTATCTAATGTATCACATAATTGCTGTGTTTCCTCCGGACCTATTTTTTGAATATTAGTATTATAATTACCTTGAGCAAGTTCATTAGCATATATTTTTATCGTATTTATAGGCTTAATGATAATTCTAGAAAATATATACGCAATTCCAATACTTAAAAACATCCCCATTATACTGATAAAAAGGATAATATTTCTATAATATTGAATAGTAGTATTAGTATCCATCATAGATATATCAAATTCTATTAATCCAACAATCTCATTACCAAACATCAACGGTCTAATAATTATAAATGAATAATTATCTTTATCATCATAAAATGATAATTGATTTTTTTCAGAAATTTTTGGTAGTACCTTATTCACATCTAGATTGCTGCCAAATTCATCACCGCTGCTTAATAAAAGTTCTCCGCTAGTATTATATATTTTTATATTTCCTAGTGAATATTGAAAAATAATGGAACTATCCTCTTTTATTACATTTTCGATGCCTTTTGAAAAATCTATATATTTATAAAAATAATTCATATTGACATCTACTTTGGATATAAAATTTTTTTCTGCTTCTTTATAAAAATAATGAGAAAGAAGTAAATAGCTAGTTATTTCTATTATTATTGTAATTATAATTATTAATATTACAAAATAAAGCAATAGCTGATTTTTGTAACTTAATTTATTCATCTAAATTTATACCCCACTCCCCAAACTGTTAGTAAATATTCTGGGTTAGCAGGATCATCTTCAATTTTAGATCTAATTCTTCTAATATTTACATCTACAATCTTGGAATCACCTAAATATTTTTCTCCCCAAATTATATTTAATATCTCATCTCTTGAAAAAGCTTTATCCTTATTTTTTAGAAACATCTCTATTATATTAAATTCAGTTGGGGTTAACTCAATAAATTTGTCAGACTTAAAAAATTCTCTGCTCTTTAAATTGAGAGTAAATACACCTTCTTTTATAATTGTTTCCTCAGGTTCTAATTTATAAATTCTACTATATAGTTTTTCTATACGTAATATAAGTTCAGTAGGATTAAAAGGTTTTGTAATATAATCATCCGCACCTGAAGTAAGCCCAGAAATTTTATCTTCATCTTGAGATTTAGCGGTTAACATTATTATTCCGACATTTTTATTTTTTTCTCTAATGATTTTGCATGCTTCTATACCATCGATTCCAGGTAACATTAAATCTAGTAAAATTATATCTATTTTTTCTTTATTTAATATTTCTAATCCTATTTCAGCAGATTCGGCTTCAAAAACTTTTAAATTTTTTCTTTCCAAATTAATCTTAACAAATTTTCTTATTGACGATTCGTCTTCTATAATTAATACATTTATCATATAATCTCCTTATTTATAAAGAATATCATATTTTTTATTAATAATTTTTTTAAGGGATTTATCCATCTGCTCCTTATTTGTGTTATACAAATTATTTAAGGCCTTTTGTATATTTTCTAGTTGATCGGTAGGATGACAAACCAATGCTATATCACCACCAGCTTCTAAAAATTTAACAACTCTATCAGATAAATTCCCGTATTTATTTAACGCTTCCATAGTTAGATCATCAGATAATACAAGACCATTGAATTTTATATCATTTAATAAAATATCTGTAATCCATTTTTTTGATAGTGATGTAGGAAATTGATCATCTACAGAAGGATACATTAAATGTGCTACTAATACAGCATCTAAATCATCTTTTAATTCTATATATGGTTTTATATGTTTGTTCTTAAAATCATTAAAATCCATATTAATTACTGGTAAATCAAAGTGGCTATCAACCTCAGTTGAACCATGACCAGGAAAATGTTTACCTACTGATAAGATCTTATTTTCTTTATATACTTTTAGTATATCTTTTATAAAAGAAATAGCCTTATCTGTGTCATTTGTAAATGATCTATCACCTATTACATTTTCACTCGGTTCACATATATCTAACACTGGTGACAAGGGGCTATTTATATTATATTTTTTAAGTCTATTTACAATATTTGTTGCATATTCTTTTGAATTTGAATTATTAAAATACCATGAAGCTGAATTGATCTCCCCTTCTAGATTTTTTAGACGTGATACTCTTCCACCTTCTTCATCTACAAAAATAAAAGGTTTAGGTAATTTTAAACTATCATATAATTCTCTTATATCTTTTATTAAAGAAGTTAGTTGATCCTTGTTATCAACATTTCTTCCAAATAAGATAATTGACCCAGGGGTATAAGTTTTTAATAAATTTTCGACATTTTTATTATACTCTTTATCTTCAAAACCAAGGCAAAGAAATTGACCAATTTTTTGATTAATTGATAAGTTGTCGGTAATGTTATCAATAGTATTTGATTTATTTCCTGACTTTTCAATGATTGGTGAGCATCCCATAAATAATACAGTTAAAATTAAAATAATATTTTTCATTTAAGCCTCCTAAAAATATTAATTATTTTCTCCATATAATTAGAGTATAAAATTTTATTTAATTTTGGGTATTTTTTTATAACTTCATCATCAAATGAAAGTTTATATGCACATAAAATTTGATTTTTATAATTTCCTCTATATAATTCATTATATTTTCTGTCTCCAATAATAGGAAAGCCTAATTCCTTAAGATGATATCTAATTTGATGTGTTTTTCCAGTTATCAATTTTATATTTAATAAAGAGTATCCTTGGTTTTTTTCAATAACTGAAAATTCTGTAATAATCTCTCTGGCATCTTTACTATCTGATTTATATACAATATTTTTATTTTCATCTTTACAAATTTTTGAGTGAAATATCCCATTTTTATCAAAATTACCTGAAACAATTGTAAGGTACTCCTTGGATACTAATCTATCTTTTATATAAGAATTCATATCCGTGAGAGCTTCCTTTGTTTTACCAATAATTACTAATCCAGAAGTATTTCTATCCAATCTATTACAAAGAGCAGGTATAAATGTATTTTCTCCTCGAGGGTTATAGGATCCACTTTCTATTAAGTAATTAATAGCATTATCGATAATATTTTCACTTCTATCCTTCGAATTACTGTGAGATAAAATTCCAGGATCTTTATCCACTATTAAAAAGAATTCATCTTCATAAATAATATTAATATTTTTATTACTATGGTTTTTCTTCTTTTTCACAAATTTCTCGTATGTGTCATCAGAAAAAAATATAGAAATTTCATCATTATTATTCAAAATATAATCTGGTTTTACTTTTTTTGAATTAACCTTAAAGTAATTTTTTCTAAACATTTTCATCAGATAATTTTTTGGTGCATTAGAGAATAATTTGGTTATAAATCTATCCAATCTTTGATTTTCATCATTTTTTGTTATTACAATTTTCTTCATACTATTCCTTTTTCTTATATATTATGATATAATTATATACAAATCAAAAGCAAATCTCAAGAATAGAGGTGTCATATGAGCAAAAAAGATAAAAGTAAAGACATATTTTACAATGCTATTGATTATTTAATTATGTTGGTGATCATAATCGGAGTTGTAACATTGCTAGGGTGGAAATTTGAAATACTCTTTAATAAGACGACAACTACAGATGGTAAAGAGGCAACTGTTAGCGCAGATGATATTAGTATAACCAATACAACTGAACAAAACACAAATAACGAAAATAATTCTGAACATTCTCAATCTACTAACACAAATACTGAAGGTGAAAACAATAATGTATCAGAAAACACTAATAATACTAGCGAATCAAATAATACCCAACAAGAAGAAAATATAAATCAACCAACTGAAAACACATCAAACAATAGTGAGACAAATAATCAAACAAATACTGAAACACAACCTACAAATCAAACTCCAGCACCAACAGAAACAAGTAATTCTCAAGAAATTACTATTACTATTCCTCAAGGGTCTTTACCTGGTAAAGTTGGTGAAATATTGGTAAATAATGGTCTTGTTTCATCAAAAGAGGAATTTGTTAATACTGCTGTTCAATTAAAATTAGATAGATCATTAAAATCAGGAAATTTCACATTAAAAAAAGGAATGACAATCGAAGAAATAGTTAGAGCAATAGCAAAAAAATAACCCCGACGGGGTTATTTTTTTATCCTCTGATTCCAAGTTCTTCAATAAGCTTTCTATATCCTTCTAGATTTCTATCAGCTAAATATTTCATCAAGCCTTTTCTTTTACCTACCATTTTTAGTAGACCTCTTCTAGAATGATGATCTTTTGGGTTCTTTTTTAAGTGGTCATTAATTTCATTAATTCTAGCACTTAAAATAGCAATTTGAACTTCAGTTGAACCAGTATCATTTGTGTGATACTGAAATTTTTTGATAATTTCAGATTTTTTGTCTTTTTTAATCATAATATCCTCCTTAAAAATATACGGTATAACCTTGCTTTGGTTGAGGATTCCTAAAACAATGTTATACTAATAGCTTTATTATAACATAATATTACTATTTTGTGAATAATTATATTGAATTTCAATAGAATTTAATTTATCAATCATCAGCTGATTAATAAATTCTTCTCTTGTATCAAATTTTTTATTGTCTCTTATTTTTTTTAGAATATATATTTTTATTTTTTTTCCATATATATTTTGATTAAAATCAAAAATATTTGTTTCTACAGAATAAACTGCATCCCCTAGCATTTTTGGTATTCCAATACTCGTCATAGAATTATAAATTTTATTATCAATTAAAGTCTGACTTGCATATACACCGTCAGGTAATTTTATTAAATTTTCGGGATAGGATATATTCGCTGTTGGGAATCCTATAGATTTACCTCTTGAATAACCCTTGTTTACAATACCTGTTATACTGAATGGAGTTATAAGGAGAGAGTTTGCTTCAGATATTTTTCCTTTTCTAATAAAATTATAAATATCGTTTGTAGATATTTTTTTATTAATATTGTCATTAATTATATCTTCAACTATCTCTATCTTAATTATATTAGAATTATGCATTTCAATTAATTTAGAAACATTACCCTCTCTATTCTTTCCAAATGTGAAATCTTTACCAACCACCAATTTTGTAACATCATCATTTTTTAGTCTATAAATAAAATCCATATAATTCACATTTTTCAAATGTTCAAAATCAAGTATTTCTACATCATTTATTCCTAATTTATTTAAAATGTTTATTCTATCCTCCAGAGTATATATATTGCCCTCTCTTTTATATGTTTCTCTAAAAATATAAATTTTTGGTTTTAGACTTTCAAGCTCAGAAATTCTTAATAATTTTTTTATTATTTCTATATGACCTAAATGAATGGCATCATATATTCCAATAGTTGCTATTTTACTCATTTTTAAACACACATATATTATTAATTTTATTTTTTATAACTTCTACAAAACTAATTATATCACCATTTAATTTAATAAAATATTTTCCATCTTCTTTATCTACTAGAAATGGCTTACCACATTTATAATTATAATATTGTTCCATATTAAAATCTATACAAGGAAATGGGAAAACACTCTCATCCACAGTCCTTATATTTTTTAACAATGAATTTTCATCTAATAAATTATAATTGATAGAATCCTTGATACAAAAACTACCAATTCTCTCTCTTCGTAATTCTATTAAATGTCCAGTTGAACCAGCACTTTTTGCAATATCATACATAAGTTGTCTTATATAAGTCCCTTTTGATACAGTGGCTTTAAAAGCTATTTTATCAGTATCGAGAAAACTTAAATTCAGGTCGTAAACATGAACTTTTCTCATTTTTTGTTCAAATTTAATACCATCCCTTGCTAATTTATATGAAGGTGTACCATTATATTTTGTAGAACTATATTTTGGAGTTATCTGAGAAATTTCTCCAATAAACTCTTTTGTTTTTTCATCTATATTAAAATTTTCTGGTAAATCCATAATATTAATTATTTTTCCGTCAGAATCCAGAGTATCAGTTTCTATTCCTAATTTTAAGACTCCTGTGTATTCTTTAGATTCTGTCATAAAGTAATCAGATAATTTTGTATATTTACCAAATACAATTATCATCAATCCTGTAGCAAAAGGATCCAATGTACCTGTATGTCCGATTTTTGTCTTTATATTATGAATTTTTAAAATTCTTTTAATTTTTCTTATAACATCATAAGATGTTATTCCAGAAATTTTATCTATTAGTATAAAGCCATCTAAATTACAAAGCATTTGTAAACTCTTTCGTTAATAATGATATTATATCTTCTATTGTGCCATAATATGTTAAACCAGCTGCTCGTATATGTCCACCACCATTAAACTTTGATGCAATTTTAGAAACATCAATATATTTTTTACTTCGTAAAGAGACTTTATAAAAATTTTCACCATATTGTTTTACTAGAAATGCACCTTCTATTCCAGATATATCTCTTATATATTCAATTATTTCATCTAGATCATGAAGATTTGCATTTGCTTCTTTAAGCATATCAGTAGTTACATATGTGTAAGCTATTTTATCCTTTATTATTTTCATATTATTAAGAGCAAGTTTTAGTATATTAACTTTTGCTAAGGGTCTGCTTTGAAATAGATTAAAATTAATTTCCTTTGTGTTTGCGCCTAAATCTTTTAAATTAGCCATAACTCTAAATGTATTGCTACTTACATTATCATATAACAGCCTACCAGTATCTGTAGATATACCTGAATAGAGAATTGTTGCTATATCTTTGGTGATTTTAAAATCTAAAGAATTAAATAAATTATATATAATTTCACAAGTTGAACTTGCTTCAGGAATAATTAGATTATAATCACCATATCCTATATTGGTTGCATGATGGTCTATAACAATTTTTGTTTTTGCATCTAAGAAAATATTTTTATTATCCCCTAATCTATCTATATCTGCAGAATCTAGTGAAATATATAAATCACAATCTTTTATATCTACTTCCTCAGAATCAGTAAACTCCTCTATAAAAGGCAAATAATTGTAACTTTCAGGTATAAAATCAGATTTTAATAAATACACTTCTTTTTTTAAAGATATGAGATAAGAATAAATGGCTAAACATGAGCTAAGATTATCACAATCAACTCCTACATGACTTGATATGAAAATTTTTTTTGCATTTTTAACGGAATTTTCAAAGTCATTAATAAATGTTCTATTTATTTCCAATTAATTCTCCTCTTCATCAATATTAATTTTTTTTAAAAGATTATTAATTTTATCAGCATAATCTAATGTTTCATCATAATGAAATCTTAGTTTTGGGATCTGTCTAATCTTTATATTATTAGATATATCATGCTTTATAAAACCTGATGCAGAATTAAGTTTTTCTAATATTTCATCTGATTTATTTGCACTCATACATGTAAAATATACATCTAAATATGATAGATCAAGACTAACCTTACATTCTGTAATTGTTATCAAATCGTTTTCAGTCGTATTTAGGTTCATAATCGAATTAGATATTATTTTCTTAAACTCTGAATTTAGTCTATCTTGTCTTCTTTTATCCATTATATACCTCTACCATTTCATAAGCTTCAAAGTAATCTCCAACTTTAATATCATTAAATCTTTCAATACTTAATCCAGCCTCATAACCAGTTTGTACTTCTCTTACATCGTCCTTAAATCGTTTTAATGATCCTATTTTTCCGTCAAATATTACCACATCATCTCTTAATACTCTAATACTTGCATTTCTAGTGATTTTTCCATCTAGGACATAAATTCCAGCGATAATAGTATTATTTGGCAATTTAAAGGTATCTCTAACTTCAGCTCTTCCTAAAATATTTTCCTTAATATCAGGTTTTAACATTCCTTTAACTGCATTTTGAATATCTTCTATAGCTTCATAAATTACTTTATATGTTCTAATATCAACATCATTAGTTTTGGATAATTCAATAGCATTTAAGTTTGGTCTAACATTAAATCCGATGATTATTGCTTTTGAAGCTGTAGCTAACATAACATCACTTTCAGTTATTCCACCTACACCAGTGTGTATTATGTTTATTTTTATTTCATCATTAGATATTTTTACTAATGATGCACTTAATGCTTCAATAGAACCTCTAACATCACCCTTAACAATAATATTTAAATCTTTCAATTCACCAGCTTTTATTTGATCATATAAATAGTCAAGGCTAACCTGTGATTTATCAGTTAACTCTTTTGCTCTTATCATATCACGCTTTGTTTCGGCGATATTTCTAGCTGTCTTTTCATCTTCACAAGCATATATTGAATCTCCTGCTTCAGGCACCTCAGAAAGACCTAAAACAACAACTGGCATAGAAGGGCCTGCCTCTTTTATTGGCTGGTTTTTATCATTGAACATAGCTCTAACCCTACCATATGCTACTCCTGAGACCAATTCGTCCCCAGTGTGTAATGTACCTTTTTGAATTAAAACAGTAGCAACAGGGCCTCTTCCTTTATCTAATTCAGCCTCAACAATAGTACCAACTGCACGTCTATTTGGATTAGCTTTTAATTCTTCTACCTCGCTAACTAACAATATCATTTCAAGTAATTCTGAAATTCCTTCACCTTTAAGAGCACTAACTGGAACACAAATAGTTGATCCACCCCAATCTTCAGGTGTTAAATCATATTCCATTAATTGCTGTTTAATTCTATCCAAATTTGCCTGAGGTTTATCAATTTTATTTATAGCTACGATGATAGGTACACCTGCAGCTTTTGAGTGATTAATAGCTTCTATTGTTTGTGGCATAATTCCATCATCTGCAGCTACTACAAGTATGGAAATATCAGTTATTTGCGCACCTCTAGCTCTCATTGAAGTAAAGGCTTCGTGTCCTGGAGTATCTAAAAATACAATTTCTCTTCCATTTATATCTACTGTATAAGCACCTATATGCTGAGTTATTCCACCAGCTTCACCAATTCTAACATGAGCATTACGTATAGCATCTAAAAGAGAAGTTTTTCCGTGGTCAACGTGACCCATTACAGTTACTACTGGAGGTCTTGTCACCATGTCTTCTTCACTATCTTCAAAGTCTAAATTAAAATCATCTAATAAAACTTCTTCATCAGATAATTCTTTTTTAACCTTCAAACCGAATTCAGCAGCAACAATTTCCGCAGCATCATAGTCAATTGATTGATTCTGAGAAACCATGATTCCAAGCTGTATTAATTTTCCTATAACCAAGTTAACTGGTGTATTCATAGCTTCAGCTAAATCTTTAACAATAATATTATCTCCTATAGCTATATCGTCAATAACTCTATTTTCATTATCTAAGGCATCATTTTTTTTCTTATTCTTTTTCTTTTTATCCACTTTTCTAGTTTTTTCAAAGAAATCGATAGAATCGTCTTCATATAATTTTTCTTTCATCTTATCACGATTCTTTTTATCTTTTTTATTCTGTGTCTTATTTCTATCTGGTAATACTAAGAATGAATCGCTACTTGAGTCATTATTGTATTTATCTTTGTTCTTAGAAAAGTTTTTATTTCTTCTATCATTTCTTGAATCTCTTTGGTCAGAATTAAAATTAGCGTCTTTATCTTCAAACTTAGCATCTCTTTTTTTGAAATCATTTTTAGATCTTTCAGAATTTTGATTTTCAAATTTATTTTTTGAGAACTTATTTCCACGATTATCATTTTTATCTCTAAATGGTCTTTCGTCTTTTCTATAGTTATTTTTCTTATCAAATTTATCGTTATTCTTTTTTTCTTCAGCAATTTTTTTATGTTTTTCAAGAACTTTTTGTCTAGCAAGAAGAATTTGGTTTTTTGCAATTTCAGCTTTTTTAGCATCTATACTTGCCATATGTGAATTTACACCTAAATTAAGTGCATTTAGCATATTAACCATATCTTTACTAGAAATATTTAATTCTTTTGCTAATTCATATACTCTAACTTTACTCATTTTTATGCACCTCATTTCTCATGAAATTTAAAAGATTTTCAAATTCGTTATCATCTATTTTAATTTTTAATGTGTGTTCAAATCTTATCTTTAATTTTTTGTCATCTTTTATGACCAATTCCTTTTTTATATAGGCTCCTCTACCGTTTAATTTATTGGATTTATCAAAAACTAAACTTCCTTCGGGAGTTTTGACAATTCTAAATAATTTATCTCTTGTTAGGCTTTCTTTAGTAACTATACACTTTCTTAATATATCTTTTTTCATTAATTACCAAGTCCTTTTAGCACATCTATAATGTCATTTGTTAAGTCATCACTTTCATTTAAGATTTTTGTCGAATCATTATTAATAATATCTTCCTCAGGTATTAAATCATTATTTTCAATTAGCTCATCATCACTTTTTATATCGATTTTCCAACCAGTTAAACGAGCGGCTAATCTAGCGTTTTGTCCTTCTTTTCCAATGGATAGTGATAATTGATTTTTAGGAACGTAAACAACCGATTCCTGAGTTTCTTCATCAATAATAACTTTTGTAACTATAGAAGGTGCTAGAGAATTTCTTATAAAAATTTCTGGATTTTTATCCCAAACTATTATATCTATTTTTTCTCCACCTAACTCATCAACAATATTTTTAACTCTCGCTCCTTGATATCCAATACAAGCTCCTTGCGCATCAATTCCTTCATCACGTGAAAAAACGGCTATTTTTGTCCTTGATCCTGCTTCTCTTGCAACATGAAATATTTCAACAGCACCATTCGCAATTTCAGGAACTTCTAATTCAAAAAGTTTTCTTACAAAATTTGCATTACTTCTAGATAAAATAATCTGTGGACCTTTACCGGTTTTTTTAACTTCATTGATAATAAACTTTTTCTTATCTCCTATGGTGTATGTTTCGCCTGGAATTTGTTCGTTTGGTGGAAGTGTACCTTCAATTTTGCCAAGGTCAATAAAACAATAACCTTTTCTTATCCTATTTATTTGACCAGATATTAAATCATGCTCTTTTTCAATATAATCATCGTATATAATATCTCTTTCTGCATCTTTTATCTTTTGAATAACTACTTGTTTGGCAGTTTGGGCAGCAATTCTACCAAAGTTTCTAGGCGTTATTTCTAAACTTATTACATCACCAATTTCAGCTTTAGCATCAATTTCTTTTGCATCTAATAATGATATTTCTATTGCATCATCTTCAACTTCTTCAACGACTGTTTTTTTAACGAAAACCTTTATATTATCTGTTCCATTTGACATATCCAGATAAATATCAGCATTATTTAAAGTATTAAAATTCTTCCTATAACTAGAGATTAACGCAGCCTTAATAGAATCAATAATAATTTCCTTTTTCACTCCTCTTTGAGTTTCTATTTCTTCTAAAGCTAGTAAAAAATCATCTTTCACTTTACACCTCCATTTTTTTCTATGTACTAATTACATTCATAATCATAAATAAAAGAGTGGTTGCCCACTCTTAAGTCATTTGCTATTACATCTATTATATCATAATAATAAATTAAAAACAACATTTAAAACAAACTAATCTGATTACTTTTTTGCATATCACCTAATATTTCATTTTCTATTAAATAATTTAAACAGGTTTTATTTATTTTTGTTCTCTTCATTAGATCTTCATGAGAAATAAATGGAGATATTTCCCTTTCATTAGAAATAGCATTAGCAACAGATTCACCTAAATTTGGAACACATATTAATGGTGGTATTATTTTTCCGTTAGTAATGACAAATTTTTTAGCATTGGATTTATAAATATCTGCTTTTTCACAAATAATACCTCTTAAGTACATTTCTCGCGCTATTTCTAATATACGTAATGTAGAATCATTTTTTGCAGTTCTTTTTTCTAAATTATTTATTTCTTCAATTTTTCGCTCAATTGATAATAAACCTTTTGTAATTGTATCATAATCAAAATCTGCCCATTTTGAAGTAAAAAATGTTGCGTAAAAAGCTTCTGGATAGTTTATCTTATACCAAGCTATTCTAAAACTTAACATAACATATGCTACCGCATGGGCTTTAGGGAACATATATTTTATTAATTGACAGCTATTTATATACCAATCAGGTAAACCAGCTTTTTTCATTTTTTCAATATCATTATCATCTAGATTTTTCCCTTTTCTTACCTTTTCCATTGTAAAAAAAGCAAATTCATCATCTAGTTTAGCCTTTTGTAGATATGTCATAATATCTTCTCTTGTAGCAATTACATCTTTTAATTTACATATACCTTCATTTACTAAGTTTTGGGCATTATTTGTCCAAACATCTGTACCATGAGATAAGCCTGATATTCTTATCAAATCAGAAAAATTTCTTGGTTTAGTTTCAACTAACATATTTTGTACAAAATTCGTACCAAACTCAGGTATACCTAAAGTTCCTACTTTCATACCTAAAACTTCTTCTTTGAGTCCTATTGGTTCTGTACTATTAAATAATTCAATTACCTTTTGATCATCAAATTTTATATTATCTATCTTTATACCTGTAAGATCTTCTAACATTTTAATCATAGAAGGACCATCATGACCTAGTATATCAAGCTTTAAGATATTCGAATGTAAAGCTTTATATGCAAAGTGAGTTGTAAGTACACCTGTTTTAGGATCATCAGCAGGATATTGAACTGGTGAAAAATCATAAATTGATTTATTTTTAGGAACTATCATAATTCCCCCGGGGTGTTGCCCAGTTGTTTTCTTTATACCAACCATAGATTTAATTAATCTTGAAATTTCAGCTTTTGATATTTCTTGATTAGTTTCTTCAAAATAGTTCTTTATATAACCAAAACCAATTTTATCCTGTATAGTACCTATAGTACCAGCTCTAAAAACAAATCCTTCACCAAATAAATCTTCTGTATATTTGTGCGCTGTAGACTGATATTCACCAGCAAAATTTAAATCTATATCTGGTTCTTTATTTCCAGTAAATCCCAAAAACGTTTCAAAAGGAATTGTATATCCATCTTTTTTTAATTTACAACCACATTTAGGACATAACTTATCAGGCATATCTACTCCTGCGTCATATTCCTGATTTTCACAAAATTCACTATGTTTACAATTTGGACAAACATAATGTGCAGGAAGCGGATTAACTTCTGTAATCCCACTCATTGTAGCAGCAAGACTAGAACCTACACTTCCTCTACTTCCAACTAAATATCCATCGGATTCACTTTTCTCTACAAGATTTTTAGCAATTATATACATTACAGAGTAGCCATTACTTATAATAGAATTTAACTCTTTATCTAATCTTTTTTCTACTATTTCAGGTAATGGATCACCATATATTGAAATTGCTTTATCATAACAGGTTTTTCTAAGTGTTTCATCTGAGCCTTCTACTATTGGTGGAAACTTTTCCAAAGGTATTGGTCTTATTTTTTCACACATATCATATAAATAATCTAAATTATCTAATACAAATTCTTGTTTTTCATTTTCAGTCAAATAATCAAAACTATCTAGCATTTCATTTGTTGTCATAAGAACTAATTCAGGACCTTTTTCTGTCTTAAAATCACCAACACTTCTTGCTAAAATTTTTCTTATTATTTGATCTTCAGCATTCAGTTCATAAACATTCCCACCAGCTAATACCTTTTTACCTAGATCTTTTGAAAGGAAAATAATTCTTTTAACAACATCGATAACTTCAGATAGATTATCATATTTATTTCCGCTTAGATGAAATTTATAATTATTTTTTGGTTGTATTTCTATAAAATCATAAAAATCTATCTTTTTCCTTAATACTTCATCTGAAAATCCTGAACTAGCTGTTTCAAATACATCAGATTCACGACCTTCAGCAGCTATTATTAATCCATCTCTTAACCGCTTTAACTCAGATAATGGGATCCTAGGAATTTTTTTGATATATTTTGTATGAGATATACTAACTAATTCATATAGGTTTCTTAATCCGGTTAAGTTTTTGACATATATAAGAACTTTACCAGAGTGATAAGTATCAGTAAATGTTAAATTAAAAATATCACTAATTTCTATAATTTTTTCTAGCTTTATTAATCGTCTAATAAATTCAATAAATATTAGTGAAGTAGCTTCAGCATCATCTACAGCTCTATGATGATTAATTAGAGATATACCTAATTTTTCACTAATTATATCCAATTTATGTTTCTTTAGGTCTGTTAAAATATATCTGCTTAATTTTAGAGTATCTATATATTGGAAAGAGATATCTATTCCAATTTTTTTGCATTGTGTTTCTAAAAAACCAATATCAAAATCAGCATTATGTGCAACCATTGTAGAATCTGCTATAAACTCAATAAATTTAGGTAATATAATGCTTTCATCAGGCTCGTTTACCAAATCCTCATCTCTAATACCAGTCAAATTTGTAATGAATTGTGGTAATTTCATATTAGGATTTACAAATGTTTGGAATCTATCGATGATTTGATTATTTTTTATCTTAACAGCACCTATTTCTATAATTTTATTATTATATGGATTCAATCCTGTTGTTTCGATATCGAAAACTACAAATGTATCAGTGACTTTTTTAAAATTATTTACAAATTTTTCTTCATCATTCAATAAATACGCCTCTAAACCATAAATAATTTTAAAATCTTCAGATTCTAAATCCATAACATCTGGAAATGCTTGAATATCACCAACATCAGTAATCGCAATTGCTTTATGACCCCATTTTTTTACAGTTTTTACGAGATCAACAGGATCTATAGTACCAGATAATAAACTCATTTTTGTATGAGCATGTATTTCAAATCTTTTTTGTTCAGCAGTATCATTTTTTTCTGGCTTTATTTCTATTTTATAATCTTTGATCATAAGAGACATTTCATTATCAAATTGATCAAATTTATAATCTCCTGCTACAGAAAGATAGGAATCATTCTTAAAATCTTTGGAAAAACTTTCAAATTCTTTTTCTTTAACAAAAGCTTTTATAAGTATTGATCCTGTTCCATCGTATAAATAGGCCTTAAAAATCTTTAAATCTTTATTTTTAGTATCTATAAACTCAGTATTAAAAATTTCTCCTCTAATTACAAGTGATAAGTCAGCTTCAGTTATTTCTGATATTTGGGTAGGAGCATCTAGATTAATTTTTTTAGTTTTGTAAAATTTGTTTTTATTCTCCTTCGTTGTACTTTCTTTTTTAACGGAATCCTTAGGTTTATCTACTACTACATCATCAGTAACCATACTTATGTGTTGTAAAAGACTTTCATTATTTTTATCGTCATACATTTCTGATATCTCACCACTTAGTATATTATCTATACCTATATCTTCCGTTGAATTACAAATATTAATAATATCGATTTTAAATCCTGGAAAATTATTTGATAATTCTTTAATTATATAAGTCTTAGTATTTTCATCAAAAATTTTCTTGGTATTCGAAAAAATATCTATAGTTTTAGATGAATTTGAAAAATTAACTCTTTCAATTTCAAACTCTAAATCTCTAAGAAAAAATTGATCTTCTTCAGAAAATAGTGACAAAAAGCTATTCATCTTCAGGCTCCATTTCAATACTTAAAATTTCTTTGTTAAGTTCTTCAATTGCGTTACTTACAGATATTTTTCTAATTATTTTACCTTTTTTAAATAAAGTTACTGAATTCTTTCCTAATGCAATACCAACATCAGCTTCTTTTGCCTCTCCCGGACCATTAACGGGACATCCCATAATTGCTACATTTAATTTTTTATTTATTTTTGGTAAATTATTTTCAAATTGTTTTACCAATTCTATCATTTCACCATTTGTCCTTGAGCATGTTGGACAAGAAATAATATTGATTCCTTTTGAGTTCAAATTTAAACTCTTTAAAATATTAATACCTGCTACAACTTCTGTTTCTGGTCTATCAGTCAAGCTTACTCTTAAAGTATCACCGATTCCATTATAAAGTAGTATCCCTAATCCAATGGAACTTTTTACAATACCACTAGAATATGGACCAGCTTCTGTTATCCCTATATGAAGTGGATAATTTTTTAGTTTGGAAAATTTTGTATAACATTCAATTGTGTGGTAAACATCTGAGCTTTTAATAGCAACCTTAAAATTAGTAAAATTTAGATCCTCCAATAAATTACATTCATTGATAGCACTTTCTACCATACAGTCAGGAGTAACTCCACCATACTTATCAATCAATTTTAAATTTATGCTACCACTATTTACTCCAATTCTTATAGGAGTATTAGTACTATTTAGGTTAGAAACTAACTCTACAAGATCGGATTTTCTATTCATATTGCCTGGATTTATTCTAATACAATCGGCTCCGTTTTCATGAGCCCAAAGAGCTAACCTATAATCATATTGAATATCTGCTATAACTGGAATATTAATAGATTTTTTAATTATTTTTAAGGCGTGTGCATCTTCTTTTGAATTTATGGCAATTCTTATAAGATCACACCCCAATTTTTCACAATTTAAAATTTGATTTATAGTTGCAGTTGTATCCTGAGTTTTTGTATTTGTCATTGTTTGAATACTAATTGGAGCACCACCACCAATTAGTACATTACCAACTTTAATTTGTTTTGTATTTTTACGCATATAAACTCCTAAAATAATTTAATCACATCCCTGTAAAGAACAAAAAAAGTTAGACCCAATAAAATAATGGTGCCAATAATAATAAGAGTTTTGCTTATTATTTCAGAAATTTTTTTATTGAAGATTTTTTCAATAATTAACAAAATAATAAGTCCTCCATCCAACGGTGGCATTGGAATCAAATTAAAAAATGCAACACTGTAAGAAATACCAATAAAAAGCATCAAATAATTTAAAACACTAATTGTTTGATTTGAAATATATGATAAAACACCAACAGGACCCATAAGTTGATCAGTTTGAACATTTTTAAATATACCTATGAATTGATTAAAAATATTCTTTGTAAAATTAATATATGTTGGTATAAAATCTTTAAGAGCTCTAAGTATATTAGTTTTATACTTAAATGTAACACCAATTTTTTCACCACTTATTTTATTAATAATAATGTGTCTTTGCTCACCATTAGTTGATTTTATATCAATTTTAATATCAGATTTAAGAAGTTCCTTTGAGTTAATTAATTCTTCTGCATCTTTAAAAAATTTGTCATTAACAGATATAATTTCATCTCCAGATTTAATATTATATTCATATGCAATTGAATTATCTAAAACCTCAGATATTTCTAGTGATGGATAGCCTATAAAAATATTTAATATAAAAACAGCAACTAATATACTTAATAAATTATATAGAACACCAGAAATCAATACTAAAAATCTTTTCCAAGGTTTACAATCATTTAAAAGGGATACATCATTATATTTATCAACTAAATTATCATCTTCTGGTGGATCGAAATTACAAAAACCACCAAGGGGTAATAATCTTATAGAATAATTCGTCTCTTTACGTTTCCATTTAAATAATTTCGGACCAAATCCAACTGCAAATTCATATACATAAATTTTTAACATTTTAGCTGTGGCAAAATGTCCCAGCTCATGAATAAAAATTATCAATAAAAAAAGAAAAATACCAAGTAAAATTTTAAACATATTTAAAAATCCTCATTATCAATATTATAAAAAGAATACCATCTAATCTATCTAAAGCTCCTCCATGACCTGGTAAAAAGTGCCCAAAGTCTTTTATATTACACTGACGTTTAATTGCTGAGGCAAATAAATCACCAAGTTCACAACACAAGGCAGATAAAATTAGTAAAATATAGGTTATATTATCAATCTTTATACCGAAATAATACAAAACTAGATAGCCAAGCGTAAATCCTCCTATAAGTCCTATAATAGCACCTTCTATTGTCTTTTTTGGGCTTATTTTTGGGATAAGTTTATGTTTACCTAATAATGAACCTCCTAAGTAAGCAAAAACATCAGTGCCTACTGCTATTGCAATAATTGTAAATAGCTTTGGTAAGTAATCCGTATAGTTTATAATTAAAAAATCACCTAATAAACAAATATATATACAAGAAAAAATAGCCATTGATACGGAACTAATTTTATTAGTATCATTGTCAAAGATAAACAAAATAAACATATATATAAAAATTATTAAAATTACTGAATAATGATTATTTAAAAAGTAATTTTCATTTAAAAAATTACTTATAAACAATACTAAAAGATATATATATCCAATTAAACTGTATTTACTACAATTTATATTATAGTTTTTAAACGCTTTATTCAACTCGTAAAGTGAAAATATTAAAGAAATCAAGAAAAAGAAATTTAGATATATATTACCTAAGTAAGTACATAAAGAAAATAATAAAACAAGAATACATCCTGTTAAAAATCTTTGTAAAAAATTATTCATCCTTAACACCACCATAATTTCGAGTTCTAGATAAAAAATCATCAATACAATAATCTAGATCAGATTTTCTAACATCAGGCCAATACTTATCAATAAAGATTAATTCAGAGTATGCTGACTGTAGCAATAAAAAATTAGATAATCTTTTTTGTCCACCAGTTCTAATGATTAAATCAGGCAATGGGTGATTTTTAGAATATAAATAATTAAAGATAAACCTATCATCAATATCTTCTATATTAATTTTTTCTTCATTATAATCTCTCAAAATAGATTTTATTGCCATACTAACTTCGTCTAGCGAAGAATAATTTATTGCAAAATTCACTTTTAAACCAGTGTTATTTTTGGTTAAATCTACAGCATAATTTAACATTTCCTGACATCTGTTAGGTAATTCCAAAATGTTTCCATAAATGGAAATTATAGCATTCTTCTTGTGCAAATTTTCAAGCTCTCTTTTTAAATAAATAATTAGTAATTCCATCAAAAAACTAACTTCCTCAGCTGGTCTTTTCCAATTTTCTTTTGAAAAAGCATAGAGAGTCAAAGTATCAACACAAGAATGATCATTTGCCCATTCTACTGCGGTTATAACATTCTCCATTCCATTCTTATGTCCATAGCTTCTGGGAAAATTTCTTTCATTAGCCCATCTTCCATTACCATCCATTATAATTGCAACGTGCATATAACCTCCCTATATATTATATCAAATAGAATTCAAAATAAAAACCTCCACAGAGGAGGTAGTTATATTTCGATCAATTCTTTTTCTTTATTAGATTGAATTTCTTCAATTTTTTTAATATAGGAATCAGTTATTTTTTGAATTTCATCTTCTGCTTCACGTCTATCATCTTCAGTTATTTCCTTGTTTTTCTCTAGAGATTTTACTTTATCTATGGAATCTCTTCTTATATTACGAATATTTACCTTAGCTTCTTCAGAATTTTTAGAAACAACTTTAATTAGTTCTTTTCTTCTTTCTTCAGTCAATTGAGGGATTACCAATCTGATAATTTTACCATCATTAGAAGGATTTAGCCCTAAATCACTAACTTGAATAGCTTTTTCAATGGCACTTATAACATTAGCATCCCAAGGTTGGATTAAAATCATTCTAGGTTCAGGCGCAGATATATTTCCCAATTGTTTAATAGGTGTCATAACACCATAATAATCAGCCTCAATCCTATCTAATAATGTAGGATTAGCTCTACCCGCACGAATAGAATTTAGATCTTCATGAAAAACATCTATACTTTTTGACATTCTATCTTTTGCATCTTGATATATTTCTTTGATCATAGTTAAAACTCCTTTACTATGGTCCCAATATCTTCTCCAGATAAGGCCTTTATTATATTATTGAGATCATCAATACCAAAAATTTTCAAACTAATTTGATTTTCCATACAAATACTAGTTGCTGAAGCATCTAATACTTTTAATTTTTTTGAAAGTATATCTGAAAAACTAATTTTATCAAATTTTTTTGCTGACTTATTTATTTTTGGATCATCAGAATAGACACCATCAACACCATTTTTTGCAACTAAAATTGTATTTGCACCGATTTCAGCGGCTCTTAGCGCAGCAGTGGTATCAGTGGATAAATAAGGATGGCCTAAGCCACATGCAAAAATAATAACATTATTATCATTTAAAAAAGAATTAACTTCAGATATTGAATAAGATTCAGCAATTCCAGATATTTGAACAGAAGATACAACTCTATTTTTAACATTAATACTTTCTAATGCACCAGAAAGTGCTAATGAGTTCATAACAGTACCTAGCATACCTATATGATCAGAATGTACTCTATCTAAGCCCTTTGCATCTCTTCCTCTCCAAAAATTTCCGCCTCCAATTACTATGGAAAGCTGAAAATTTTCATTTAGAGATTTTTTTATATATGAGGCTAGATTATTTACATAATTCATGTCGATTCCTGATTCATTAGAACCTGATAATGCCTCTCCAGAAATTTTTAATAAAAATCTTTGCATATTAAACTTGCATCTGTTTTGCAACTTCTTCAGCAAAATTTTCTTCTTTTTTCTCTAATCCTTCACCAACAACAAATCTTGCAAATCTTCTGATTTTAATATTTTCACCAATTTTTGCAATTTTTTCACTTAATAGGTCATTGATAGTTTTATCTGGATCTTTAATAAATGGTTGTTCTAACAATACGATTTCCTTATAGAATTTTTCTATTCTTCCGGCAACCATTTTTTCAGCAATTTGTTGAGGTTTACCCTCGTTTAAAGCTTGTTGTAGTAAAACTTCTCTTTCATGCTCAATAATATCTTGAGGAACTTCTTCTTTTGTTACATACTGTGGAGCGCTAGCAGCAATTTGCATTGCAACATCTTTAACAAAATCCTTAAACTCATCAGTTTTTGCAACAAAATCAGTTTCAGAATTGATTTCAACCAAAACTCCAATTCTTCCGCCGTGTATATAGGCTTCTACTACACCTTCAGCAGCAATTCTGGTAGCTTTTTTCTGAGCTTTCATCAATCCTTTTTCTCTTAATACATCGATTGCTTTATCAATATCTCCATTAGTTTCTACTAATGTTTTTTTACAATCTAGCATTCCAGCGCCTGTTTTTTCTCTCAACTCTTTTACTAAACTTGCAGAAATTTCCATATTATCACCTATTCCTCATCTTTATTTGGCTCTAGATCTTCTAGAGACATTTCTGTCATATCTTGAACATCATCTTCTTCTACTGAAAATTGTTCACCTTGTTTTGCTTCAATAATTGCATTTGCAATAGTTTCAGCAACTAATTTAACTGCTCTAATAGCATCATCATTTCCAGGAATTGGATAATCTAATTCTTCAGGGTCACAGTTGGTATCTACAATACCTACAACAGGAATTCCTAAAATATGAGCCTCAGCAACTGCAATATATTCTTTTTTTGGATCAACTACGAATAAACAACTAGGAACACCGTCCATATCTTTTATTCCACCCAAAAATTTCTCTAATCTTTCTCTTTCGTGTCTTAATTCAATAACTTCTTTTTTAGGAAGAGCTTTGAATGTTCCGTCTTCTTCCATTTCTTCTAATTCGAATAATCTATCAATACGTCTTTTAATAGTTTGATAGTTTGTAAGCATTCCGCCTAACCATCTTTGATTTACATATGGCATTTGACAACGTTTTGCTTCTGATTCTACAGCTTCTTGAGCTTGTTTTTTTGTACCTACAAATAGTACATTTCCACCATCTTCAACTATTGATTTAACAAATGCATAAGCTTCTTCAACTTTTTTTACTGTTTTTTGTAAATCAATAATATAAATTCCATTTCTTTCAGTAAAGATGTACTCAGCCATCTTAGGGTTCCATCTTCTTGTCTGGTGACCAAAATGTACACCAGCTTCTAATAAACTTTTCATAGTAATTACGCTCATTTTTACACCTCCGGTTTATTCTTCCGCATTCGTCATCTATAGATATAACCATAAGCAACCGTATCTATATCAGATATGCGTGAGTAATTACATTTGATTATAACATATTAAGTCTTAATTTTCAATATTATTTTTTTCTTCTTTATAATTACATTTTTCGCATTTAATTATTGTTTTTTTACTTAATTTTTTCTCGGATAACAGATTTCCACATTCTGGACATTTTTTATCTATAGGTTTATTTGACATTATAAAATCACACTCAGGATAATTGCTACATCCATAAAATATTCTACCTGTTTTACTTCTTTTTTTAATTATATCACCCGTTTTACATTTTGGGCACTTAACTCCACTTTTTTCTATTAAAGGTTTTGTGTTTTTACATTCTGGAAAACCAGGACAAGCTAAAAATTTACCATATCTACCATCTTTTATTACCATCCTTCTTCCACATAATTCGCAAATCTCATCACTTTCTTCATATTTTATATCAATTTTTTCTTGTTTTTCAGCATCGTTAAGTTCGTTCTTAAAGTTTGAATAAAATGAACTTAAAACTTTTTTCCAATCTTTTTCCCCTTCAGCTATATCATCCAGTATATTTTCCATGTTTTTTGTAAATTCTAAATCGACTATTGATGGAAATGAATCACTTACAACTCTATTTACAAGCTCACCTAATTCTGTTGGTTTCAATGTTTTTTCTTCAATTTTAATATAATTTCTACTCATTAATAAAGAAATTGTAGGCGCATAAGTACTTGGTCTTCCAACGCCTTCTTCTTCAAGTTTTTTTATTATTGTAGCTTCAGTATATCTGTGCGGTGGTTTTGTAAAATTTTGTTGTTTATCTATATTTACACAATTCACTTTTTCATTTTCTTTTATATTGTTTATGTCTATTTCCAATTCTTTTATGTCTATTCCATATAACTTAGAAAATCCATCAAAAACTATTTTTTCAAAATCTTTTTTAAAAATATAATTTCCATTAATTATTGATACCTTTATATTTAAAATTTTTGAATCACTCATCTGTGATGCAACAAATCTTTCCCATATCAATTTATACACTTTAAATTCCGCATCAGTTAGGTATGAACGAATTTTACTAGGTGTTCTAAATACATCAGTCGGTCTGATTGCCTCGTGAGCATCTTGAATTTTACCTTTAGATTTTGAATACTTTTTATTTCCTTCAAAATATTCATCTCCATATTTATCAAGTATAAATTGTTTACAACTAGATAGAGCTTCATCACTAATTCTTGTTGAATCTGTTCTCATATAAGTAATCAATCCGACACTTCCGCTACCTACATCTTTTCCTTCGTAGAGAGTTTGTGCTATTTGCATCGTATTTGATGATTTTAGCCCAAATCTTTTGTTACACTCTTGTTGTAGTGTTGATGTAGTAAAAGGTGGATTAGGTTTTCTTTTTCTTATATTTGAGTTAATACTGTAAAATTTATATTCATTAGCATTAAGTTCTTTAATAATACTATTACACTCTAGTTCATTGGATATATTTACTTTTTTAATTTTTCCGGAGTCAATAAAATCTGTTAAATCAAATTGAATTTTTTCATTATTAATATCGAAAATGCCTTTTATATTCCAATATTCTTCTGGTACAAAATCTCTTATTTGATTTTCTCTTTCACAAATAATTTTAAGCGCAACAGATTGAACACGACCGGCACTTAAGTGTCCTTTAATCTTTTTCCATAGAATCGGACTTATACTATAACCCACAACTCTGTCCAATACCCTTCTTGCTTGCTGAGAATTAACTAAATTCATATTAATTTCTCTAGGATTTTTTATTGCATCTGAAATTGATTTTTTGGTTATTTCATTAAATTCAATTCGGTTTTTAATATTTTTTAAATTTAGGGCATTCGAAAGGTGCCATGCTATTGCCTCACCTTCTCTATCATTATCTGTTGCTAGGTATACTTCATCAACATTTTTAACTTCAGTTTTTATGCTTGATAGTAATTTACCTTTTCCTCTGATTGTTATATATTCAGGATCAAAATTATTTAAATCAATACCCATTCTAGATTTAGGTAAATCAATAATATGTCCTTTTGTTGCAATAACCTTAAAAGATTTTCCTAAATATTTTCCAATTGTTCTAGCTTTTGTAGGCGATTCGACAAGTAATAATTTCATATCTACTCCATAACTTTCTTTAAAAATAAACCTGGTCTAGTTTCATAAACCATATCATATAATTCTAATTCTGACAATGCAATTTGTATTTCATTTGCAGAATAATTTACTTTATTAGTTAACATATCAATACTGGTTTCGACATCTAAAAGATCGTATAATTGCTTTTGTATTTCAGTTAAATAGATATCTTTTTTTAAATTCTTTTTTATAGTGATAAATTCTAAATCATCTAAAATGTCTTCGATACATGTTACTATTTTTGCACCATCTTTTATTAATAAATTAGTTCCTTTAGAATATACACTATTTATATTACCTGGTACAGCATATATTTCTTTTCCCTGTTCAGCAGCATATCCTGCAGTAATCAAAGATCCGCTTTTCTCTTTAGCTTCTACAACTAAAACTCCTTCTGATAGTGCACTAATAATTCTATTTCTTCTCGGAAAATTATATGATTGACCCTTTGTGTTTAGAGGAAATTCAGTCATTATAACCCCATTTTCAACTATTTTATCATACAAATTCTGATTTTTCTTAGGGTATATTATATTTATTCCAGTCCCTAAAACAGCTATTGTTTTACCACCATGTTCGATTGAAAATTTATGTGCAAAAGTATCAATTCCTTGTGCAAAACCAGATACAATTACAATATTATTATTAACTAAATTTTTTGTAAAGTATTCACACATTTCAACACCATAGCTTGTGCATTTTCTAGATCCAACAATTGCTATAGATTTATTGTTTAATAATTCAATATCGCCTTTTGCATATAAAATTTTTGGTGAAATCTCAATCAACCTTAATTTATCAGGATAATGTTTGTCATCATCAATTATAACATCCACACCCAAATTAAAATAAATATCATTTAATTTTTTTATTCTTTCAAATCTATCAGAATCTAAAATTTTTTCTATATGTTCTTTTTTTAAAAAACCAAGATCTTCTAATTGTTTTGGTGTAGAATATAGAACTTTCTCGATATCTGAAAAGTGATTTTCTAATTTATTAATTGTTATATCTGAAATATACATGTGGTTTAACCACATTATTGCATCTTTTTTTGTTATCATAATAACCTACTTAAAATACTTGCTATCAAAAGATCTATAGCGTAGTGCTTCCAATAAATGTTTACTTTCAATCTCTACTTTATTATCCAAATCTGCTATAGTTCTGCTTAATTTTAAAATTTTATTATAGGCTCTAGCTGAAAAATTATACTTATTATATGCAATATCTAAAATATTTTTAGATTGAGAATCGAGGTGTATAAATTTTTTGATTTGAGATGCAGATAATTGTGAATTGTTAGTTATCCCATATTCTTTGTAGCGATCAATTTGCATTTTTCTAGCTGCATTTACTCTTTGTCTTATAATATCAGATGATTCACTTGTTTCATCACTTTTTAGATCATCATATTTAACTGCAGAAACTTCAATATGAATATCAATTCTATCCAATAAGGGATTAGATATTTTTGAAAGATATCGATCTATTTGGGAAGCTGTGCATGTACATTCATGAGTTGGATCTCCATAATAACCACAAGGACAAGGATTCATACTTGCAATAAATAAAAAGTTTGCGGGATATTCTACCTGTGAATTGATTCTACTTATACTAACCACACCATCTTCTATCGGTTGTCTAAGGACTTCCAATGTCTGTCTCTGAAATTCTGGTAACTCATCTAAAAACAAAACACCATTATGGGATAAGCTTACCTCACCTGGTTTAGGATATGAACCACCACCTATTAATGACACCATGCTAGAAGTATGATGAGGGCTTCTAAATGGTCTAGTTTTAATTAATCCCTTTTCCTTAGTTAAGCCAGAAATTGAATAAATTTTTGTTATTTCTATGCTTTCTTCAAGTGTTAAATCGGGTAATATTGTAGGTAATCTCCTTGCTGCCATAGTTTTACCAGCTCCAGGAGGACCTATAATTAGTATATTATGATTTCCTGCAGCAGAAATTTCTAGAGCTCTTTTTAATGCATACTGGCCTTTTATATCTGAAAAATCAACATCATAACACTGGTAATTGGCTTGACTTATTTCAGAAAAATAGGGAGAAATAGTTTCATTCCCATTCAAAAAATCAACCACTTGAATTAAATTTTTAACAGGAATAACATTTATATCATTTAGTATTGCACATTCATCTTTGTTATCATATGGCACTATAAATTTTTTATATCCCATATCATACATTGATAAAACCATTGGTAGTGCACCATTAATATAATTTATAGAACCATCTAAAGAAAGCTCTCCTAAAAAAATATAGTCCTCTATATCATTATTTTTAACATCTCCACAAGCTTCAAGAATACTAATTGCAATAGCTAGATCAGTGTGAGAACCTTCTTTTTTTATATTTGCTGGAGCAAGATTAATTGTAATTCTATTCATAGGAAAAGATAAATTAGAATTTTTAATAGCTGTTCTAACTCTTTCTTTTGACTCTCTTATTGATGCATCAGGCAAACCAACTATATTAAATAAAATTTGACCTTTGCTTAAATCGCATTCAACATCTATTTTATTACCAATTAACCCATTTAAAACAGCACTTTTGATTTTAGAATACATATTACCTCCTAAAACTCCTCTATTGTAAAAGCATTTATTATGTGATGAATTAATTTTTCACTGAAAATTATTTCTATAATATCATATCTATAATTCAGATTTTCAATCTTTTTTTCATATAGATAAACCTGACTTACCTGAAATATTTTATCTTGCTTAATCGTATCAACGGCTTCTTGAGGATTGCCAAATTCTCTATTTTGCCTTGTTTTCACTTCAACAAAAACCAGGGTTTCATTTTGAAGAGCTATAATATCAATTTCTCCAAATTTATTCTTATAGTTCGTCTCTAAAATTGTATATTTTTTACTTTTTAGAAAATCCCTTGCAAGATTTTCCCCAAAATTTCCTGTAATTTTATTTTGTTCTTTCATAAATCTTCCTTAAAAATGTTTTTCTATGTAAATCTGATTCTCCATATTTAAATAGGTAACTAATATGACTCTTAGTGCCATAACCTTTATTTTTTTTGATATCATAATTAGGATAGTAATAGTCCCAAATACTACATAAATTATCTCGATACACTTTAGCAACTATAGAAGCGCATGCAACATTGTATGATATTTCATCTCCTTTTTTTACAGATAAAACAAAATTATCTATTTTTGGATTTTCAAAATCTACAATTACTAAATCTGGTCGTTTAAAAAGAATCATATTATTATAAGCTCTCACCATTGCCATTTTAGAAGCATTTTTAATATTTACTTCATCTATTTCTTTGCTACTCGTAACTCCAATACCAATAGCAATTGCTTCCTTCCATATTTGGTCATTTAAGAGTAATCTTTTCTTTTCAGAAAGTTTTTTTGAATCATTTATACCATCTATATATTTATTTTGGGGCATTATAATAGAGCAGGCAATTACCGGTCCAAATATAGGACCTCTACCAACTTCATCAATTCCTGCTATATATTTGTAGACCAAATTATCTTCCAACCAAGTCATCGGGTACCTCAAAAGTTACATTTCCAATAATACCATTCCTAAATTCATCAACAATCATCCTAGATACTCTATCATAGTCAATCTCGGCACCTTTTAGTAGCATACCTCTTTTTCTTCCTATAATATTCATGATCTCCAAGGTTTCTTCGTTAGCATTAATTTGGTATCTATCTTCCAATAAATTCGGATATAAAATCTTTAAATTTTCAATTAATTTGTAAGCAATGTCACTAATATCTTCTTCTGATTCTGAAGAATTAAAAAAAACTAGATTATTCCATAGAACCTTATCTTTTTTACTTCTATTTAGGATACCGGGAGTATCTAAAAGTAAGGTTCCATCTGCAAGTTTAACCCATTGAAGTGATTTTGTAACTCCAGGTAAATTGCCAACTTTTGTGGATTTTTTTCCTTTCAAAAAATTTATTAATGTGGATTTTCCAACATTTGGTAAACCAACTATCATAATTTTTAAATCATAATTAAAAAGTCTTTCTTTTTTTTGTAAAATATCTTGTTTAATGTCAGAAAGAATTTTGTATAGATTATTTATTGAGCCTTTATTTTTTGAACTATAAAAAACTGTATATTCATTATTTTCAGAAAAGAAATCCTTCCATTTTTTTATCTTACTACTATCTGCTAGATCAGTCTTAGAAAATAGTATAATATGATATTTGTTTTTAGCCAATTCAGCAATATATGGATTTTTGGTTGAATATGGAATTCTAGCATCTACAACCTCAATAACAGCATCAACCAGTTTTATATTTTCTTTTAGTTTTACTATTGCTTTTTCCATATGTCCAGGATACCAGCTCATTTTTCCTCCTAAAGTGTATTTTTTTTATTATACTAAATATTAATAGTTATGTAAACAATATAAAAAAGAGCAACCAATTAGTTACTCTTAATTTTTTAATTCTTTAATTTTAGCAGCTTTACCTTGTAATTTTCTTAGGTAATATAATTTAGATCTTCTAACCTTACCTCTTCTGGTAACAACAATTTTTTCAATTCTTGGAGAGTTGATCAAGAAAGTTCTTTCAACACCTACACCATATGATAATCTTCTAACTGTAAATGTTTCACTGTTTTGACCATTTTGTCTTTTAATAACAGTACCTTCGTAAACCTGAATTCTTTCTCTTGTACCCTCAACAACTTTATAGTGAACTTGAACAGTATCTCCGATTTTGAAATCTGGAATATCATTTCTTAATTGTTCTTGATTGATAGCATCAATTAAATTCATTTGGAGTCCTCCTTTCCTAAATTTAAAATTAATTCTTTTACTCGTTTATCAACAAAATCTTCTTTTAAGATCTTTTCAATTAAATCGGGTCTATATTTGTAAGTATTTAAAATTGATTGTTTCAAATTATATTCTTCAATTTTTTTATGATCACCTGATAATAATATATCTGGAACAGTTAACCCATTAAAATCTCTAGGTCTAGTATATTGAGGATATTCTAATAATCCATTATAAAATGATTCATTTTGGTATGAATTTTTATTACCTAAAACATCTGGCAACAATCTCGAAATTCCATCTATCAAAACCATTGCTGGGATTTCACCACCAGTTAAAACAAAATCTCCTAATGACAATTCATAATCCACATAATTATCAATCACTCTATAATCTACTCCCTCATAATGACCACACAAGAGAATTATACTTTTTTTATTTGATAACTCATTTAAAATATTTTGATCAATTTTTTTTCCTCTAGGTGAAAGAAAAATAACATCGCCTTTTTCTTTAATAGAATTTAACGCATCATGAATCGGTTGTATTGTCATCAATAAACCTTCTCCTCCGCCAAAAGGATAATCATCTGTATTTCTATTATTGTGATTAGAAAAATCTCGAATATTTATTACGTTAACTGAGAGCTTTTTCTTTGAAATAGCATTTTTTACTATTGAAAAATTCTTTATAGATTCCATGAATTCTGGAAAAGTAGTTAAACAATTTATAACCATGGTATCAGTCCAGAAATTATGTTTTTAAGATAGATTTTTTTATTTAAAATATCTACATAATCTATATATTCTTTAATAAAGGGTATCATTGCTTCTTCTTCATTTGAATTTACAACAATTAAAATTTCTGACTTAGGTTGAAAATTTACGTCTTTAACTTTTCCAATATAAATTGTATCAAACTCAACATCACAACCTATTAAATCCTTAATCAGAAATTCATTCTTATCTAATGGAATTTCAGGAATCTCTTCAACATAAATTGTTCTACCCACAAGCTGTTCAGCTGCTTGAATATCATCTATTTCTTTGACTTTAATCTTCAATGTGTTTTTTGAAGTATTTATATTTTCTACAACAAATTTATCATTAATTCCAAAAATATAAATTTCTTTAACTTTATTCCAATCTACGTTCAAATCAGAATTTTCAATTATTTTTAAATAGCCTTTCAATCCAAAGGTTCCTGTAATTTTACCAATATTATATAAATCCCTCAATTATTCATCAAACTCCAAAATAATATTTTTTCTATTATTAAAATTTGAGGCTCTAAGAATAGTTTTAAGTGAATTTGCAACCTTTCCTTTTTTTCCTATGACCTTACCAATTTCACTAGGATCTAATTTAATTCTAAAAATAATTTTATCATCAGATTCCTCAGGAATAATTTGAACTGAATCATTGTTTAAAACAATATTTTTTATAATATGTTCTAATAGTTCTTTCATAATCTCACCTACTTATCATCTGAAGATTTTTTTTGTAGTTCAATTATATTATAGGTTTTAAATAAATAGCTTACAGTATCAGTAGGTTTAGCACCTTGTGATATCCAGTATTGAGCTCTTTCTGAGTCAATTTTACAATTTTTTGGATTGCTAATTGGGTTATAAAAACCAATTTCTTCAATAAATCTACCATTTCTAGGTGATCTAGAATCTGCAACTATTACTCTATAGTATGGGTTTTTCTTTGAACCCATTCTTCTTAAACGAATTTTTACTGCCATTTTTTCACCTCCTTATTTAAAAAACGGAAAGCCCGATTTACCAAATTTTTTATTTTTAGTAAGAGAATTAAACTGTTTCATCATTTTTTTCGTATCTTTAAATTGCTTTATCAATTTACTTACATCATTTACGTTTGTACCTGAACCCTTTGCAATTCTTTCTTTTCTAGATTGATTAATAATATCAGGATTTGATCTTTCTTCTTTATTCATGCTCTGAATCATGGCTTCTACTCTTAGCATCTGTTTTTCATCTATATTAACATTTTTTAATGCTTTACCGCCCATCCCAGGAATCATTGAAAGTAAATCACTTAAAGGACCCATTTTTTTAAGTTGTTGCATTTGATCTAAGAAATCGTCAAAAGTAAAACTTAACTCCCTCATTTTTTGCTGCATTTCCTTAGCAGCTTTTTCATCATATGCAAGCTGAGCCTTTTCTATAAGTGTAAGAATATCACCCATTCCTAATATTCTACTAGCAAGTCTATCAGGTTTAAAAGATTCTAGTTTATCTAGCTTTTCTCCTGTAGCAATAAACTTTATAGGAACTTCTAATACACTTCGAATACTTAATGCAGCTCCACCTCTAGCGTCTCCATCCATTTTTGTAAGTATTACACCAGTAAGATTTAGCTCTTCGTTAAATGTTTTTCCTACCTGCAAAGCATCCTGTCCAGTCATGGCATCAAGAACTAATAATATCTCAGATACATTAACAGAATCTTTGATGGATTTTAACTCATCCATTAATTCAGTGTCAATATGAAGTCTACCAGCTGTATCAACTATAACAACATCCAAATTTTCTCTTTTTGCATAATCAATAGATTCTTTTACAGTTTCAGTAGGATTGTTATTTCCCCTTTCAAAAACAGGAACTCCGACACTTTCGCCTACCACTTGAAGTTGCTTGATCGCAGCGGGTCTATAAATATCTACACCAACTAATAATGGTCTATGATTACTGGATTTTAATAACCTAGCTAACTTTGCGGCTGTGGTTGTTTTACCTGCACCTTGTAGACCACACATCATAATAATAGTAGGTTTCCTAGAAAAATCAATTTTTTCTTCTTTTTCACCCATTATTTTAGTTAATTCTTCATTAACAATCTTAATTACTTGCTGTGCTGGTGTAAGACTTTCTAAAACCTCTTTACCAATAGCTCTCTCTTTAACAATTTTTATAAAATTTTTTACTACTTTGAAGTTAACATCAGCTTCTAATAGTGCTAATTTTACATCCTTCATTGCTAGATCTACATCGGATTCAGATAATTTACCTTTTCCTGTCAATTTAGCTAATGTAGATTGTAACTTTTCGCTTAAACTTTCAAACATTTAATCACACTCTTTCGAATTCACTCAATAATACATAAATATCATCTAAAATATCTTTTTTAGTTTTTGTTTCACCATTTTGATATAAAACACTTAATCTGTCTATCAAAATATTATATTTTTCATATAATTCTGCATATTTAAGTTTTTTATCAAATTCTTCTAATTTAGCTATTGATTTATTAATGGTCAAACTAACAGCTTGCTTACTTATACCAAGTTCTTCAGAAATTTCCGGCATAGTTAAATCATTAATAAAATAATGTTCCATTACTTGAACTTGTCTAGCTGATAATAAATCCTTATAAAATTCAAACAAACGTCCATATTCAATATGTTGATTCATTTTACCTCCGGTCAATAAAAAAACTTGACTAGTAAATTATATACTAAATCAAGTTATCTGTCAATAGCATTTATGAAAAAAGTTGCTCTATAAATAGTTTAGGGTCAAAAGGTTGTAGATCATATATTTTTTCTCCAACTCCAATTATTTTAATAGGAATTTTCTTATCGTGTTGAATTGAAATAACTACACCACCTTTGGCACTTCCATCTAATTTGTTAAGTGCAATTCCTGTTACATTTGTTGCTTTTAGAAATTGGTCAACTTGTAGCAATGCATTTTGTCCTGTTGTTGCATCAAGAGCTAAGATAACTTCCATTGTAGCACCTGGCATTTTTTTATCAATTATCCTCTTGACTTTATTTAATTCGTTCATAAGATTTACATTGTTATGTAATCTTCCTGCAGTATCGATAATTGTTACATCAACATTATTGTTTTGAGCATATGTTAATCCATCAAAAACAACAGCAGCTGGATCTGATCCTTCATTTTGAGATATAATAGGCACTTCTGCTCTATCACACCATATTTTTAGCTGATCTATTGCAGCAGCTCTAAATGTATCTGCGGCTATCACGCAAACTTTTTTTCCCTCTTGTTTAAATTGATATGCTAATTTTCCTGCTGTAGTTGTCTTTCCAACGCCATTAACTCCAACTAACATAAGAACTGCTGGTGATGGCTCTAGTATCAATGTATTATCATTAATATTTTCTTGCATAATTTCTTCTATTACTTCTTTTAGAACATTTTTTGCATTAGAAATATCTCTTACATCTCTGTTAACTATTTCGTCCTTAAACCTCTCAATAATGCAATACGTTGAATTGGTACCAATATCACCAGTTATTAATATTTCTTCTAATTCATCATAAAAATCATCATTTAATTCATTACCTTTAAATATAGAGTTTATTTTGTATGAAAAGCTTTTCTTTGTTTTTGATAAACCTTCTACAAATCTTTGAAACATACTAGTTGAATTATTATCTTCTTCAATCTCAGAATGAGCTTCTCTAATTTCTTCAACCATTATTTCTTCAGCTTTAACTATTTCATCATTCTTTTCTTCAGTATTTTTACTTTCTTCATATTTGTTTAGATCATCTGATGAATTTTCGATTTTTTCTTCAGGTTGCAAAAGGTTAGTGTTTTCATCTTCATTTTTTGTAATTTTATTTATTTTGTTTTTGAACCAATTAAACATTTTCTCCTCCAAAACTTGATAAATCTATACTTACAGCACTTGAAATACCTTTATTCTTTAAAGTAATTCCATAGATTGTGTCTGCAACTTCGAGTGTTGGTTTTCTATGTGTAATTATTAAAAACTGACTATTTTTACTCAGTTTTTTTAGATAATTACAATATCTAGATATATTGATATCATCTAAAGCTGCATCAATTTCATCTAGTATACAAAACGGACTAGGGTTTAAAGATAGGAACGAAAATAACAGAGCGATTGCAGTTAAGGTCTTTTCCCCACCTGATAAAAGAGATAATTGCTTTGTATTTTTACCAGGAGGTTGTGCTAATATATTTATTCCTGATTCTAATACATTATTTCCTGTTAGTTCAATATCAGCACTACCACCTTCAAACAGAGACTCAAAAGTCTGCCTGAATGTCTCTCTAATAATTTTAAATGATAATAGAAATTTTTTCTTCATATCCTGATCAATTTCATTTACTATATCCTCTAAATCATATATGGAATTTTCAACATCGGAAATTTGAGAATCATAAAACTCTTTTCTCTTGCGTATCTCATCAAATTCTTCTGGAGCTTTCATATTGACATTACCCAATTCTAATATCCTGACATTTAGTTGAGATAATTCTTTTTTTATATTATTTTGATTTTTAACTGGTTCCAACTTTAAAAACTCATCGTATTGAATGTCATAACTATTATTTATAATATCTTTTATATTATCTATATTTTCTTCTAATTTTGCTTGTTTTATACTATTAATATTATATTCATTATTCAAGTTATTTTTTTCGAGTATAAACTCGTTTGTTTCGCTTTCGATATTTTTGAGTTTTAAATTTAATTCAGAGATATTATCAATTAATTTATTATGTTTTATGTTAAAATCTCTCTCCAGAGAATCATATTTTGATAAATTATTAAATATTATTTCTTTAGATTCCTTTAATTTTACTATTTCTACATCAATATTATTAGATTCATTATATAAAGATTTATTTTTTTCTTCTAACTCTTTATTAATTTCAGAAGTTATATTTAATTTTTCTTGTAACAGCTTTTTATCTAAGTTAATTTTTTCATACTCTATCACTTCGTTATTTAACTTAACATTAATATCTTTTAGCTTTTCAATTTTTGGCAATTTATATTTTTCAAATTCCTTTATTGCATTATCTATTACTAATAACTCTTTTTGTTTTGTGTCTATATCTAATTTTTCTGTAGTAATTGATTTTTTTTCTATTTCACCTTTTAAATCCTTAAGATTATTCTTTAAACTTTCTAGTTTTATATTATTAAACTCAATTTTAGAATCATTCTCTCTGTTTTTTAATTTCAAATCATCTAAATTTATTTTGGTCTTTTCTATTTCTTTTTTAATATTTTCGATTTCTATTTCAATTGATCTATACAATTTACTTTTATTATTTATATAAGATTCTTTTTCTGTCTTCTCACTTTTTAAAAGTTTAATATTATTTTTAGATTCAATTGAACTTATGTTTTTGGAGATTTTATTTCCTCCAGTTATGGATCCTGAGAAATGTAACAATTCTCCATCTAAAGTAACGATTGTTTTATTAATAGCTTTCCTATTAATAATAGCTGCATCTATATTATCCACAACTACTATATCTTTAATTAGGCTAAAAATAGCATTTTTATATTCGGCATCAGTTTCTATAAAATCTGAAACATATCCTAAAACAGCAGCACGCTTTTTTATTTCAGAATTAAAATGAGTATTAAAAAAAACATCAAGTGGTAAGAATGTTGCTCTACCTAACTTTTTTAAATTTATAAATTCTATAATTTGTTTTACGATTTCGGAATTTTTTACTAGAAAATAATTTTGCTTAGTTCCAAACGCTATATCTACAGCTTTTGTATAGTTATCTTTAATTTTAATATTTTCATATACTGGCCCAATAAAGTCTTTACCAAATTTTTCTTTTAAAACCTTATTCATTCTAGATAAAAGATTTCCATTATCTAAATAATTCTCTTCAGATTCAATTTTTGCATTTAATATACTAATATTTTTTTCTAGTTCTTTAATCTCTTCATATATCTCATCTCTATTATTTGTGATTTCATCATAGGAAATAGATAGTTTATTTAGTATATTTAATTGGAATTCTAACTTTTCTTCTAAATTTCCCTTTTTATTTAATAAAATTCTATTTTCTTCTTCACATTTCTTGATTTCTTGTTCTGCAGAATTAATTTTGTACTCAAACTCTTTAACCAGATTTTTATTTATAAAATTATTTTCATCAATTTTAGCATTTTCTATCTCTATTTCTTTTAATTCTAGTCGTAATTTCCAGCTGTTTTCTTTAAGATTTGAGTATTCCTTTTCTAATTCACTTATTTTTTTATCGTTATTCACAATTGAGTTATCTATATTTTCATCTAACTCTATATTTTTTGAGTTTATATTTCTATTAATCTCATCAATTTTTACTAAATTTTCTTCGATTTGTGTACTATTTAAGTTTATCTGCTCTTTAATAGAATCTTTTTTTATCTCAATATTTTTTATTTTTTCATTAATTACAGCTAGTTCTGTCTTTATATTACTAGAAATCTTATTCTCTTCAATGAAATTATTATTTAATCTTTCTTTTTCTAAATTCAGTTCTTGTACTTCTATATCTAAATTATTTTTATATTCTTGATTTTTTAACAATTTTTCATCTAAAATCTCTATTTGTTCTTTTAAATCATTATATATCAATGCATTTTTTTCTAAGTCTGAATTTAGTTTTTGAAATGAATATTTCATTTCTGATAATTCTAAATGTTTCTTTTTATAAACTATGTCTTGTAACTCTATGGCTTTTTTGGATTCTATATCTAATGCTTCGTATTGTAGTGAAATCTCTTTATTTATATCGTTTAATCTGACTAAATTATCTCTAGCTTTATTTATTTTCCTCAAGGATTCTTCTTTTCTAGTTTTATATTTAGAAATTCCCGAAGCTTCTTCAAACATGATCCTCAAATCTTCAGGCTTGGTAGATAATATGGTTTCGATTTCTCCTTGTCCTACGAATGAATATCCGTCTCTTCCAACTCCTGTATCTAAAAATAAGTCTCTTATATCTTTCAGTCTTACTTTATTTTTGTTTATAAAAAACTCACTTTCTCCATCTCTATAAATTCGTCTGGAAACATTTATTTCAGTATATGGAAGGTTATCAAATTTACAGTCAGAAAACGTTATTGAAACTTCAGCAAAGCCTACTGGTTTAACCAAATCAGAACCTGTCGAAATAACATCTTCCATCTTATTTCCTCTTAAAGATTTTATGCTTGTTTCTCCTAAAACCCATCTGATAGCATCACTAATATTGCTTTTCCCGCTACCATTGGGACCTACAATAGCAGTAATTCCAGGAAGAAATTCAAATTTAGTTGTATTATAAAAGCTTTTAAAACCCTTTAGTGTTAAATCTTTTAATTTCAAATAAATCCTCCATTAAAAAAGAAGCATAAGCTTCTTTACTAATTCATTTTATCAATATATTTTAAACAATCTCCAATTGTCTTTATTGAGTCAAGATCTTCATCTGTTGTATCAACATTAAACTCCGCCTCAATTGTCATAATCAATTGTACAAGATCTATCGAATCAGCATTTAAATCTTCCTTAAATGACATATTCTCATTTAATTTTTCTACAGGTACATTAAATTGATTTGAAATCAATTCTAAAACTTTATCTTTCATTTAATTACCCCCTATTATTATATATTTCAATTAATTTTTTTATAAAATGACTGTCCACTAGATCTTTAGATGCCATTATAGAATTATATATTGCTTCCGCATTAGAGGAACCATGCATCTTCATAACCAACTTCCCTACACCTAACAATGGAAGAGCACCAACCTTCGAAGAATCTAAAGAAGACAATTGTTTTTTTAAATCTGTATATATAAGACCTAATCCAAGTTTGTTTTTTAGAGAGTTGTTGGCTAGATCTTTTAGTGATAATTTAAATAAGTTAACAGTTCCTTCAACAGATTTTAACAACACATTTCCAGTAAAACCATCTGTCACGATAATATCTGCATCAGTCTCAAAAATATATCTTGCTTCAATATTTCCTGTAAAATTTAGAGAAGACTGTTTAAGTAACTTGTGAGTTTCTTTAGTTAGTTCTGTACCTTTTTCCTCTTCAATACCATTGTTCAAAAGTTTTATAGATGGCGATGAGTTTTTAGTAGTGTTTTTAACGTATTCGCACGCCATTTCAGCAAAACTTAATAATACTTCAGGACCAATATCCACATTAGCTCCAACATCCAGTAAGAAAGTCTTTTTATTATACTTAATATTTGGTAAAGGAAGCATTAAACAAGCTCGTTTAACATTTGGTATTCTACCTACAACTAACATCGCTCCTGCTAATAAAGCACCAGTTGATCCTGCAGAAATAAAAGCGTCAAAACTATCATTTTTTAAAAGAGTTAAACCCTTAACTAAAGTTGAGTCTTTGTATTTTCTAATTGCAAAAGCAGGATTTTTTTCTGAAGTAGAAATCTCTTCGTTAGCTATAATAAAATCTATATTATTATTTTTAAAATCATCTTTTATATTTTCATTACCTATAACAGAAATTTGAATTTCTTTATCATTTAGCATAGAAACTGCTTTTAGAATTTCCTTATAACCCAAATCCAAACCGCAAGTATCTATTAATATTTTCATAAAATCACCACTTTAATTATAATAAAAATACATCGCAAAATCAAGTAATAAAAAAATGGATAGATAACTATCCATTAGTTGCTAGCAATTTCTATAACTTCTCTTTTATTGTAATATCCGCAGTGTGGACATACTCTATGTGGTCTCTTAGGTTGTCCGCATTCTGGACAAGTTACAACCGTTACTCTAGGTAATGTATATGAAGAAGCTCTACGTTTATTCCTTCTAGCCTTGGACGTCTTACGCTTAGGTACTGCCATTTTACACCTCCATTATAATATCAATCAATAAAATATTTTACACTAAAAAATTTGATTTGTCAATATCTATGCTAACCTTTTTGTGTCTCTTGCAATCATTAATTCTTCGTTAGTAGGTACAACTAATATTTTAACTTTACTAGAGTCTTTAGAAACTATAGCATCTTTACCTCTAACATTATTTTTTTCAACATCTAATTCCGCGCCCATAAATGTCAATTTTTCACAAATCATTTCGCGCATTTCTTTAGAATTTTCTCCTAAACCAGCGGTAAATACGATAGCATCACAACCATTCATTTGAGATGCATAAGCTGCAATATATTTTCTTGTTCTATTTGCAAACTGCTCTAATGCAATTTTTGCGCGCTCATTAGTATTCATTTGTTCTTCAATATCTCTAAAATCCGAACTAATTCCTGAAAGAGCTAAAACTCCACTTTTTTTATTAAGAATATTATTAATTTCTTGAGTAGAGAGATTTTCTTTTTCCATCAAAAATGTCAAAATCGCAGGATCCATATCGCCACTTCTTGTTCCCATACAAACCCCTTCAAGTGGTGTTAAACCCATTGACGTATCAATAACTTTTCCATTTTGTACTGCAGCAAGAGAAGATCCATTTCCTAAATGACAAGTTACTATTTTTAAATCTTCAATATTTTTTCCTAATAGTTCCGCTGCTTTATGACTTACATAGTTATGGCTTGTACCATGGAATCCATATCTACGAATAGAATATTTTTCATAATATTCATATGGTATAGCATATAGATAATTTTCCGCTGGCATAGTCTGATGAAAAGCTGTATCAAAAACTGCCACATTACTTACACCAGGCATAATTTCCATAATAGCTTCAATTCCTAAAATATTTGCAGGATTGTGCAAAGGAGCTAAATCAGAGCATTCTTTAATTGCATTTAATACATTTTGATCAATTTTTACTGAGTCATTAAATTTTTCACCACCATGAACTACCCTATGACCAACAGCATTAATTTCACTAAGATCTTTAACAGCACCATGTTCTTTGTTAATAAGTTGCTCTATAACTAATTCTAACGCTTTTTTGTGATCTTTCATTTCTTCAACTAATTCAACTTTTGTATCACCAATCTTATGAGTAATTTTAGATCCATCTATTCCAATTCTTTCTACTAGTCCTTTACAAAGAACATCTTCATTTGTCATATCTATCAATTGGTATTTGAGAGATGAACTTCCACAATTTATTACTAAAATTTTCATCACTAACTCCTCCATATTTAATCTCCATATATGATAACATTTTTTTTATTTTTTTTCAATTATATATTGAAATTTATTTTAAATAAGTTATTATATTTATGAGGTGAAATAATGGATATATTTATCTGTATAATGGAAACTAATCCACTTCATGATGGTCATAAATATCTCTTGACTAAAATTAAAAACCTATACCCATATAGTAAAATATTGATTCTATTAAGTGGTAATTATGTTCAAAGAGGTGACTTTGCAGTTTTTAATAAATATTATAGAGCAAGTTTACTAACAAATAAATATGCTGATCTCGTTCTTGAAATTCCTGCACTGTATTCTTTACAATCAGCAGGTGAATTTGCTCATAACTCTCTATCTATTATCAAAAATATTGACAATATAAAAGCGATTTTTTTTGGTTCTGAAACTGCTGATAAATCTTTTCTGTTGGATGCTAAAAATACTTTAGATTATATTTCAAAAAATAATTATTCTAAAAACATAAGCCTAAGTGAGTCTTTGAGAAATGAAATTTATAAAAAAACTGGAAAAAAATTGGGGTCTAACGATGGTTTAGGAATATCATATCTAAAATCATTAGAAAAGCTTAATTTAAATCATATAGATTTTATTCCCATTAAACGAATAGCTGCAGATCATGGAGATAAAAATAATTATAAATTCTCATCAACTGCCCTTAGATCATTTATAAAAAAATCAAATAATTACTTTTATACATCCGTCGGAGATATTTATAAATATATTAGAGCAAAATGTATTGACAATATGAATACTGGAATCGACATTAATGACTCTGATATATCTAGAATTAATAAAAATTTAAAAGATAAGTGTAATTATGTAGATTTTATCGAATCAACAAGACATAAACTTTTAAGCGCATCTAAAATTAATAGATTTCTATTAAAACAGATTTTAGATATTAATGATCAAGAAAAAGATTTGTTTTATCTTGATTATGTTCATCCTTTATCCATTTCAAAAAATGGGTATGATATTTTGAAGAAAATAAGAAGTCCTATTCTAGGTAGCAAAAAAACAGTCGATAAATCAAGTAATAATTTAAAAACTCTTTTTTATCTTAACAACAGACATTCTACTATGTATTATTCCTTCAATAATAAGAAAGTTATAAATGATTTTGAAAAAAATATATATAAAAAATAAGGGGTTATACCCCTTATTTTGCTTTTTTTACAGATGAAGCCATATCTTGTAATTGTCTTCTATTTTCATTTAATGTTTCAATTATATTCTTTAAATTTGTTTGTGTTTCATGGATAAATTTGTCTGTATAATCTACACTGCCTACAATAATCTTAGCTGATTGTTCTTTAGCATTTAATATCATATCATTAGCTCTTTTTTGTGCTTCTATTAGAACGCTTTCTTCGCTTAACAATTTAGAAAGTTCTACTTTAGCATCATTTATTACCTTCTCGCCTTCCATTCTTGCTTCATTTAAAATTCTTTCTCTCTCACTTTTTATCCATTTTGCTTGCTTAATTTCGTCAGGCAATTTGATTCTTAGGTCTGAAATAAGTTCTAATATTTCTTCTTTATTTACTGCAACCTTATTACTCAAAATTGCAGTTTTTGCACCTTCGATTACATCTTCAATTTCATTAATAATTTCCATTACATCCATTGATGTTTCCTCCATTTAATTTTTTGAACAAATTTATCTCAATTTCTTTGGGTACCATTTCGCTTAGATTCCCTCCAAATTGAGCTATTTCTTTTACTAAACTTGAACTTAAAAATGAGTATTCTGTATTTGATACCAAAAATAAGGTCTCAATATTAGAGTTTAATTTTTTATTCACTAAAGCCATCTGTAATTCATACTCATAATCACTTACAGCTCTTAATCCTCTTATAATAACATTTGCCTCTTTTTCTTTCATATAAGAAACCAAAAGTCCGTCAAATTGATCAACACTAATATTTTTATTATTATTTAATATTTTTTTTATCATTTCGACTCTTTCATCAACATCAAAGAGGGATTTTTTAGAAGGATTATTTAACACAGCAACAATCAACTCATCGCATATTTTTGACGCTCTATAAATTATATCTAGATGACCATTAGTAACAGGATCAAAACTTCCTGGATATATCGCTCTCATAATCAACCTCTAAAATAATAATTTTCCTTTTACCATATACTCTTTCTTTAAAAATATTAAATTTATCTATTTCTACATCTGATAGTGTTTCTATAATAATCATTGTACCACTTTTAATTATATCAGAATTATTTATTTTTTCCAATATTTCATCAAAATTTTTATCATCATAAGGTGGATCAATAAAAATATAATCAAATTCTTTTTCATCATATTGATCAATAAATTTTAATACATCAGATTTTTTTATGCAAATTTTTTCGAGATAATTAAGTTTCTCAGCATTTTCTTTTATAGAATTAATAGCCTTTATATTCTTTTCTACAAATACACATTCTTTTGATCCGCGGCTTAAAAATTCAAACCCAATCTGTCCTGAACCCGCAAATAAATCAAGTATATTAGAATCACTTTTTATAGGACCAATTAAATTAAAAATATTCTCTTTTAATCTATCGTCAGTGGGACGAGTATTTAAGCCTTCAGGAGCTACTAATTTTGCGCCCCTTTTTTCACCTGATATTATTCTCATTAATTCAGCACTCCTGTCGTATTTGAATTAAACAAAACTTCTTTTAATTCTTCAATTTTAATTATTTCTTCATCACTAAAATATTTACTATATTCTATTATGTCTTTTTTTGATTGTAAAAGTAAATTAAAGTCATTTTTCATATCTAAAAATTTTAATTTTGGAATCCCATGTTGCTGACTTCCTAGTAATTCTCCAGGACCTCTAAACTTCAAATCTTCTTCGGAAATTTTAAATCCATCAGTAGTTGATTCCATGATTTTTAATCTTGTAAAAGTATTTGTATTTAGATTATCACTTAATAATATAGCATATGATTCGTATTGTCCTCTTCCCACTCTTCCTCTTAACTGATGTAATTGACTCAAACCAAATCTATGAGCATCAAGTATAACTATTACGCTGGCATTAGGTACATCGACACCAACTTCTATAACAGTAGTAGAAACAAGAATGTGTATATCCCCATCCCTAAATTTACTCATTACACCATCTTTATCTTCTTCGCTTGTTTTACCTGTTAGTAATGCTACATTTAAATTTTTGAATTCATCTTTTATTTTTTTAAAATATTCTGTTGCACTTATAAGATCTAATTTTGCACTCTCTTCAATTAATGGGCATACAAAATAAGCCTGTCTTCCTAATTCAATTTGATTTTTTACAAATTCAAAAATTTTCTGTTCATCTGACTTAGTAACTAAATATGTTTTTATAGGTTTTCTACCATTTGGCATTTGATGAATTTCGGCCATATCCAATTCGCCATAAATGATGAGAGCTAATGTTCTTGGAATAGGAGTTGCTGACATTACAAGTAAATTAGAATACTTATTTTCTTCGAGAATTTTATTTCTTTGCTTTACTCCAAACCTATGTTGTTCATCTATAATTAATAAACCTAAATTATTAAATTTTACTTTATCACTGATTAGCGCGTGTGTTCCAAATAAACATTTTATCTTGCCTTCTCTAACCTGATCAATTATTTTAGATTTTTCTTTATTACTTGTTTTTGAACTTATATATGCGTGTGTAATGTTAAATCTATCTAAAAACAATTTAGTTTTATTATAATTTTGTTCTGCCAATATATTTGTCGGACTCATAAAAGCAACTTGATAGCCCGTATATGCAGTTTTTAAGCATGCGTATTGACTAACAATCGTCTTACCAGATCCCACATCACCCTGGACTAATAATTTCATTATATTTTCTGATTCTAATTCTTCTTTAATCTTATTTATAACGTTGATTTGATCATCAGTTAAAGAAAAAGGCAAACATTTAATAAATTTATCTTCAATTTCTGATGCTTTAATGATTATTCCATCTTGTTTTTTACTAAAATGTCCATTATTTGTAATCATCATATTAAAAATAAAAGATTCTAAGTATTTCATAGCTTGCATTGCAGTTTTTGCTTGATTTATATCACTGGGAAAATGAAGAAATTTTAATATGGTTAAGGTATCTGGCAAATTATATTTATCTCTAATTGTTTTTGGTAAAGATAAATTCAAATCTACAAATTTTAGTGCTTGATATACAGAATCCCTAATTACTTTTTGTGTGATTCCCTTTGTTAAAGGATATATAGGAACAATCTCACCAATATCATTATTAAGATTTTCAGTAATCATAGGATTGGTTATTTGTAATTTATTGCCATTCTTTTTTATTTGTCCAAAAATATAATAACTTCTACCAATTTTTATAAAATTGGAAATCCATGGCAAATTAAAAAAAATGATTTCTATACTTCTATAAGCATCTTCAGCATTATATATAATATATTTTAAATTTTTTTTTGAAACATTTCTTATTGGACCGGTAACAATTTTTACCTTGTAAAGAGCACTACTTTCTAAATTATAATTCTGTAAATTGTAAAGAGTTTTCCTGTCTTCATAATAGTTCGGTTTAAAGAAAACAAGATCATAAATATTCGTTATATTCAATTTATTTAATAGTTCAATTCTCTTTTTTCCTAGTCCTTTTATTTGTGATAAGCTCATAAAAAAACACAGCTCCAACTAAGGAGCTTATTCAATAGAAATTAGATAATCATAGACAGGCTGATTACCAATGACTTTTTCAAATTCTATATCTACAAATTTATCTTCTAAACTCTTAACTTCATTTTCAAAATCTAAATCACTTACATCTTCACCTTTTATTATAGTTATTATACTTGTATTATCGTCAATAGCTAACTCAATTGCTTTATTTAAAGTACTAATTCTATCCTCATTACTTGTAATAATTTTTTTATCCAATATAGCCATATAATCAGCTTCTTTAATATCTATCCCATCAATATTTGTATTTCTTACAGCTTTAGTTATTGAAATACTTTTAACGGTATTTATAGATTCGTTAAAAATTTCAACTAAAGAATCTACATCATTTTCTGGATCATAATTTATCATAACATTAATACCTTGAGGAATTGTTTTTGTAGGTATAACGATGATATTTTTATCAGAAATTTCGGCTGCATTTTCAGCAGTCATAATAATATTTGAATTATTAGGTAGTATAAAAATATTATCTGCATTTATTTTCTTTATACATTTTAAAAAATCTTCAACACTAGGATTCATAGTCTGGCCACCGGTTACTACTTGATCAACTTGTAAATCTTTAAACAATTCATGTAATCCTTCTCCAGCACAAACAGTTATAAACCCATATTTTTTGTGTTCAGAAATTTCATTATCTACATCGTCAATAAGTTGATTCTTGATTTCAAAATTTGTTAAATCACCATATTTATGTGCAACTTTAAAAACTTTAGATAAATCATTTGTATTTAAATCAATCCTTACAGATGTGTTAAATTTATCTATAGAATTAATAATAGAACAAAAATCTAACATTTCTTTCAAAGACTCAACATCTATAGAATTGTTATTTATATTGAAAATTGCACGATATGGATTATCATGTATTAATTTATCATTATCAACTTCAAAACTCTGTGTATAATTAGCTTCTTTTCCCAACAAGCCATCATACATTCCTTTAATTATAAATAATAATCCTTGACCACCTGCATCCACAACACCGGCTTCTTTTAAAACAGGTAATAACTCTGGGGTTTTATCTAATGCTATTTGTCCAATTTCTAGAGCCTCATCAAAAATACTTTCCCAAGAACTATATTTTTTTTGATTCTTTTGTAAATGTTCACTAATGAATCTAATTACAGTTAAAATTGTGCCTTCAGTAGGTTTCATTACTGCTTTATAACTAACATTATGAGCTTCTACAAAAGCATTTAACAAAGTCCTTATATCGATATCAACAGCATCACCAATACCTTTAGAAAAACCACGTAAAATTTGACTCAAAATAACACCAGAATTTCCTCTAGCCCCCATTAGAGCACCTTTACTTGCCAATTTTGAGATTTCTGAACATGAGCTAGAATTTATCTCAGAAATATTTTGATATGCTGACTTCAAAGTCAAGTACATATTTGTTCCAGTATCCCCATCTGGTACGGGAAACACATTTAATGAATTAACATATTCCTTATTAGCTTCCAAATTTGCCAATGCATTTTTTAAAGCATTTTTTAACATACTTGCATTTATCATTAACTATTTCCTTCCTGTACGTATTCCTTGAACATGTAAATTGATATTTTCAACCTTCAAGTCAGTATATTTTTCTATATTGAATTTTGCTTTTTCAATTAAATTATTAGCAACTGTTACAATATTAATTCCATATTCGATAATAACATAAACATCAATATTGCAAATTCCATTTTCAGAATTTACTTTAATCCCTTTACTGAGATTATCAAATTTTAGCAATTCAAATAATCCATCTGCAGTACTCTTGCTACTCATCCCTACAATTCCATATGTTTCCATAGCGCACATACCTGTTATAGCGGCAATAACTGAATCACTAATATTTATTTTACCAAATTCATTATCAAAATAAATTCCCATTAGCATCCTCCTATTTCGATAATTTAATCAATATATTTTATCATATTTTTAAAAAAATATCAAAAAAACAAATTTAAAAAAAATGTTGATTTTTGTTTCTAATTAGTATAAAATATATAGGTAATCATTAAGGAGGTGGAATTATGGCTAGAATTTGCGAAATTTGTGGAAAAGGTAGAGTTTTTGGTAAAAAAGTAAGTCACTCAATGCGTAAAACTCCTAGATCTTGGGCTCCAAATTTAAGAAGAATTAAAATCGATAACGAAGGAACTCCTACTAGAATTAGTATTTGTACCTCATGTTTAAAAAGATTAAGTTTTGAAAGAGACTAATTTAATAAATTTTTAATTGCAATTAAAAACACTCATTTAAGAGTGTTTATTTTTTTTATCTGATTAATTGTTTATAATTATTTTCAATGTTTCCATTAAATAAAGAAGATCCACAAACTACGATATCAGCACCAGAATTATAAATTTGTTTTATATTAGACGGATTTACTCCTCCATCAACTTCTAATTTTATATCAAGTCCTAAGTTTACAATTCTATTTTTTACATATTCTATTTTTCGTAGTCCACTTTCAATAAATTTTTGACCACCAAAACCTGGATTTACCGTCATAATCAATACTAAATCCAACTTATCATATATATACTCTAAAACTTCAGGATGTGTTCCTGGATTTAATGCTATACCCGATTTAATACCTTTATTTCTTATATATGTCAAATCTCTATCTACATGTTTTGCAGCTTCATAATGAATTGTGAGATATTCTAAGTCTAGATCGATAAATTTATCCAAATATCTTGACGGTTCTTGAATCATTAGATGTGCATCCATTTTTAGGTCAGAATTATTTTTTATAAATTCTAATATCATCGGTCCATAACTAATGTTTGGTACAAAATTACCATCCATTACATCCATATGAAGTAGTTTTACCCCTAATTTTTTTAATAAATTAATATCTTCTCCTAAATTCCAAAAATTAGCACTTAATATGCTAGGAGCTATCATGACATCCTCCTTTTTTCTAGTTCATCCAAAATCTTTTTATACGATAAGTATCTTTCTTGAGTAATTTCACCATTTTCTACCATTTTTTTTATATAACACTCGGGTTCATGAATATGTGAACATGGTTTAAATTTGCATTTATTACTATATTTATCCATTTCTAAAAAATATTCAGATAAATATTTTCCTTCTGGCAGTTCATTTAAACTAAATGATGAAAATCCTGGCGTATCTATTATAAGGGTTTTATTTATTGTAAACGCTTCACAATGTCTTGTCGTGTGTTTACCTCTACCTAATTTATCACTAATTGAGTTTGTTTTTTGGTTTACATCTCCACTAAGATTGTTTAATAAGGTACTTTTTCCAACACCGCTATTACCAGCTAATACAACTGTTTTATTATGAATCATCTCTAAAAATTTATCCGATTCATATAAATTATCTATTTCACTCTTAAATACATTATATCCATAATTAGTATATTCATATTTTATTTTATCAGCCATATCAGAATTTAAGTCACTTTTTGTTAATACAATTATTGGAATAATATTATTTATAAATGAATAGACTAATAATTTATCTACTAATATTCGATCAAAATATGGTTCTAATATGGATTGTATTAATATAAAATAGTCAATATTTGCACATTTAGGTCTATATAGTTCATTTTTTCTAGGGAATACTTCTTCAATTATATACTGATCTTCAGATTTATAAACAGATACTTCATCACCAACAAGTAAAGTATATTGTTTTTTTATTTTTCCAGGAGATATGATACTATAATTTTTAATTCCATCAGTAGCTATAAAAATGCCACCAGTAACTCTAATTATTTTTAATTTCATTATCCCTCTACTACATAATCACTTTGTAAAATTCCATCATAATATAATTCAATTATGGATCCAACAGGTTGATCTTCTAATAATATATAAATGAATTCCTCGTCTTTTGTATGATTTTTTTCATAAACTGTCGTTTTTTCGCCGTTTACATCTCTCACCAATTGAATAAGTGTTTCTTCTTTTTCCTGAGGAACTTTTAATGATAGACTAAACACTGCAGTATTACTATTTGTGTCAGTATTTGGCTCTGTGAGGTTTACATTTTCTTCTTTACCCTTAGATACAGTAATTTCTATAGTTGTATCTTTACTAATTTCTGTATTTGCTTGGACAGTTTGTGACATAACTATATCTTTTTCTGTTTCATCTGAAAATTGATAAACTAAAGAAATTGTATTTAAGCCTTTTTCATTTAATATCTTTTTAGCTTCTTCAACATTTAACCCAACTATATTTGGCATGGTGGCCTTTTCACTATCTTCCCCTGAAGATAATTCAAATTTTATTGTATTATTTAATATTTTTTCACCTGCAGGTGGGTTTTGATTAATAATTGTATCTTTTTCAGTCTCTTTATTTTCTACATAAGTTGTTTCAACATTAATACCACTTGCTATAAGCATATTTTTGACATCTTCTATATTCTTTCCGATATAATTTTCAGCAATCTTTTCACTAGATTCATTAGAAGCATTTGATTTATTACTGTTATTTACAGTTACATATACAACAGAACCAGTTTTTACTTCTATATTTGGTTGTGGTTTTTGATTCGTAATTCCATTTTCTCTTGAGCTATCACTGATTGTTCTTTCTACTTCTAATTTTATATCATATTCTTTTAATATTTTTTCTGCATCTTCCACACTTTTTCCAATTAAACTAGGCATTACAATATTTTTGCTACTAACTGAATCCATGTTCTTTGAAAAATAATTTAAACCAATAAAAACACCTGTAGTTATTAAAAAAGCAACTAAAATACCTAATACAATCGGTATAAAACTAATTTTATTTCTTTTTTCGTTCATATTTTTTATTTTAATATCCTCGCCGCTCTTTACATTTTCTTCCTTATTATCATCAGATTCATTAGCATCTACAATAAATAAAGAATTTTTGTTATTTTTAGTTTGTTCTTTTTCTTTCTTTTTGTTTTTTTCGTAATTTAAAATCTCATTCAAACTATCTTCAGGAATCAATTGAGTTTTATCCAAATAATCATCTATTTCATCTGAACTTAAATATGTTCTACCGCCATTTTTAAGAGATTTTAAAATAGTAATAATCTCATTTACATTTTGAAATCTAGATGCTTGTTTTTTTTCTGTGCATTTAAATATAACTCTTTCTAATTCTTGAGAAATTTCACATATTTGTGATGGAGAAGTTATCTCATCGTTAATATGTTTCATTGCTATAGTTATTGGATTTTCACCAGTAAATGGTCTTTGCCCTGTTATCATTTCATATAGCACAATACCAAAAGAATATATATCAGTTCTTTGATCAGTAAAGGCACCTCTTGCTTGTTCAGGAGAAAAATAATATACAGAACCAATTGCTTCCATAGTTGTTGTCATTGTATGACTACTGCTTATTCTTGCGATTCCAAAGTCAGTTACTTTTGCTATATTATTCTTAGTTATTATGATATTTTGTGGAGAAATATCTCTATGAACTATTCCATGACTGTGCGCTTCTCTTAATGCATTTAAAATTTGTAAAGAAAGATCTATACATTCATTTTCTGGTAATTTGCCATTTTGCTTTATTAAATCTTTAAGAGTTGTACCTTCTACATATTCCATAACTATAGCATATGTAGTTTTTCCGTCAGTTACAGTTTCATGATAATCATATATTCCGACAATATTGGGATGATTAAGCTTTGCAGCCGCTTTACTTTCTCTTAAAAACTTAGCAATAAATTCAGAATCTTCTACAAATTCATCCTTTAGAATTTTGATGGCAACAAATCTATCTAAGATTTTACAATGAGCCTTATAAACATAACTCATTCCGCCCTCACCAATTTTTTCGATTATTTCATATCTATTTAAAAATAAATTTCCGATTTCCATATTATTCTCCAATCACAGATAAAATTGCTGATATATTATCATTTCCGCCACGTTCTAAACAAATATCCAACATCTCTTTTAGAATATTTTCTTCGCTATTTCTAGTTATAATTTCTAACATTTCTTCATCAGTTAAATAATTTGTAACTCCATCCGTACACATAAAGATAAACTGCGTACATTTTAGATCTATTTCAATTAAATCTGGATCTATTACAGATGATGTACCAACAGATTTTACTATTAAATTTTTATATTCATTATTTTTCACTTCGATTCCACTACTTTTTAAAACATTAGCATAACTATGATCTTCTGTTATTAAATTAATTTTATCATTAGCTATAGAATATATTCTACTATCCCCTATATGACCAATATATAATTTTTCATTGTAAACAACTGCTAATGAAAATGTCGTACCCATGTTATTGAAATCGGGAGATGATTTACTCTTCAAATATATTTTTATATTTATATTTTGAATCAAAGCTTTAATTTGACTTAAGATATCTATGCTATCATCAAAATCAAAACTATCAACAATATTGGTAGCCATATTACTAGCCACTTCTCCAGAATTGTGACCTCCCATCCCATCACAGATAAGCATTATATCAAATCCAGATTGTTTTTTGACTAATAGCGAATCTTCATTATTTTTTCTTTTTTTACCTATATCAGTTATTGTATAGTGTTTCATACTCTCCTCTTCAATTATTTTTAAATTTTCTCCTTAATTGACCACATGCTCCTTCTATATCTTTACCCATACTTTTTCTATAAGTAGCATTTATATTGTGTTTTTTTAATCTATCAATAAATATCTTGCCAATTCCTTTTTTTGAATCTTTATTATATTCTTCGATGGGATTAAGTTCTAGAACATTTAAATGTGCATTTGTCTTTGCAATTATCTCTATTAATGCTTCTATATCTTCAGACGAATCATTCTCATTTTCTATTACCATGTATTCAAATGATACCCTCCTACCAGTTTTATTAAAATAATAAGCTGCTGATTCAATAAGAGATTTTATATTATATCTTTTATTTATTGGCATTAATTCATTTCTAGCACAATCATTTGTTCTGTGCAATGAAATCGCTAATGTCAAAGGATAATTTAAATCAGCTAATTTATATATTTTATCAACTAAACCACATGTAGATAAGGTTATCTTTCTCATACTTTTATTTGCACCATTTTCCGATGTTATAATATTCAAAAAATCAACCACATTATCAAAATTATCTAGCGGTTCACCTTGTCCCATAAGTACTATGTTGTTAATATTTACATTATTATCTTTTTCTATATAATAAATCTGATTCAACATTTCTCCTGAAGTTAAATTTCTAGCTAAACCGCCCTTTGTTGAAGCGCAAAATATACAACCCATTCTGCACCCTACTTGAGAGGATATACATATTGTATTCCTGTCAAAATGCTTCATAAATACAGTTTCTATTAATTCTCCGTCATTAAATTCAAAAATGTACTTTTTTGTGTTATCAATTTTGCTTCTAAATTGAGCTACTTCTTTTATGCTACTTAAATATGAAATTTTCTTTAGATTAGCTCTTTCATCTTTTTTTAATGTTGTTATTTCATCTATATTGTCAATTCTATTTTTGTGAATATTCGTATAAATATTTTCGATTTTATATTTTGGAAGACTTAAATCTTTTAAATAATCCCTCATGGAATTAATTGTCAATGATTTTAAATCTATCATATCTTTTGTATCAACGCACAAAAAAATCCCTCATTTTCTTTAGTTGGTAAAACTTTTTTTGATTTTAATATATTAAAACCGTATTTTTCAACAATATAATCAACATTTTGTTCATTTTCTGAATTGAGAATAGAACATGTTGATAATATTACATAATTACCTTTTTTGGTTTTACTACAAATATTGTCAATTATTTCTCTTTGAATATTTAAAAGCTCTGTAGTATTTTTATTATCTAATCGATACCTTATTTCAGGTTTTCTGGCTAACACTCCTGAACCTGTACATGGTAAATCTAATATTGCCAGTTCAGATTCTATATATCCATTGGTAGCATCATTTATTTTAAAATCAATATTTTTAAAATTAAATCTTTTAAAATTATTTTTCATTAAATTAAGTCTTACTTCATTTACATCCATACACAATAAATTACAACTTGGATAATTTGACTTAATCAGTATGCTTTTACCACCTGGTGCGCTGCAATAATCAACAATATTATTTATATTATCAGGCATTACATCTAGAATACTATGAGTTGAATAATCTAATATAGTATAGTCACCATTCTCATAAAACTCGTTCAAAATTTCATGAGAATAGTTATTTACAATTAAAAAATTCTTTTCCTCTATAAATTTTATATTATTTTCTTTCAATACATTTTTTATATTCTCAAAATTTTTTAAAATATATAGGTGCACTGGTTTTGGACCAAAACAATCATCCAAAATTGTTTTATAGTCATTGGGATAATATTTTTTTAATTCATTTAAAAAGAATGGAGTAACCGAATAAAATATATTTTCTTCATCAATATTTATACTATTATTTCTTATATCTTCATTAATTTTTCTCAATATAGCATTTATAAAGTTTGAATTTTCTCTTCCTTTAATTTTTTTCGCTAAATTGACAACTTCATTTATTACAGCATAATCTTGTTTCTCTAGAAATTTTAATTGATATATTGCTATATATAAAAAGATTTTTAGACTATTTTTTATTTTTTTTACATACCTAGAAATAATAAAATCTAATTCAATTTTCCTTTCCAAAATACCATAAATATTTTTAGAAATACTACTATTTATATTATAATTTCTCAAAACAATATTTGAATATTTGTTATCAATAATAATTTCTTTTAGAATTTTGTAAATCGTACTTCTATCATCCATCTATATTATCTACCTTTGGTGGTAATGATCTCCCATTTAGAAATTCTGACACTTTCATTTTCTTTTTTCCTTCCATCTGTATTGATTTAATTTTTATGGACTTATTTTTAGCTCCAATCAACATATAATCTTTTCCAAATTCTATATTTCCTGGTGTAATTTGTTTTTCACACAATTCAGCATCATATAATTTATATCTTATTCCTGAAATAATAGTATATGCTCCCAAATGATCATCAAATGCTCTAATTTTATTATAAACCATTTTTGCATCATTTGAAAAATCAATCTGTAAATCATCTTTTTTTATCTTTTTTGCATAACTACTTTCACCAGTTTGTTTATTTGGGACTATAGTATTTTTTTCTATTTTATCTAACAGAGGTAAAATAGTTGATTTTATTGTATCAATAATTCTATTTTTAAAATCTATATAGCGTAAATCACTAATATCTATTTTATGCATCTCATAGACATCTCCAGTATCTAAACCTTCATCCATTTTCATATAACTAATTCCCGAGATTTCAAAATCTTTTAAAATTGCAGTTTCTATCGGACTAGCCCCTCTTAAATTTGGCAATAATGAAGTGTGAATGTTAAGGCAGGAATACTTAGGTAAATCAAGTAATTCTTTATTAAAAATGACACCGTATGAAAATAAAATAAAAATATCAGGATCAAAGGTTTTTAAAAATTCGATATCAATTTCATCATATCTATCTGCTGTTTTTACTATTAAATCATGTTGTAATGCTGTTGTTTTTACTGAAGTAGGTAAAATCTTTTTACCACGATTTCTTACCTTATCATTTCGTGAATAAACTACAATTTCGTGCGATGAATTATTTATTATAAAGTCTAATATTTCTGCTCCAATATCACTAGAGCTAAAATAAACAATTTTCATTATTCTTCTTCTACCTTATCAGTAAATAAAATTCCATTTAAATGATCAATCTCATGACAAAAAATTCTAGCTTCAAAATCATAGAATTTTTTAACGAACTCTTTTCCACTCATATCTGTGTACTTAACCTCAACCCATGTAGGTCTATATACTTCTCCACTAACATTGGGTATACTTAAACATCCTTCTGGACCTAATTCTTCTTCATCTGATTCTGAAATTATTTCCGGATTTATATATGCATTTATTTCTTCTTCTGGTTTAACCAAAATTAATCTTTTTAATACACCAATTTGTACAGCTGCAAGCCCTACTCCATTATTTTTTATTAATGTCTCTTTCATATCTGAAATCAAATTGAGTATATTATCATCTATATTATTAATAGGTTTAGATTTTTTTCTTAAAATAGGGTCTTCCACAATTCTTAGTGATCTAATTGCCATATTTCCTCCTATAACATATTTATTGGATTTATTTCTAATATTGCTTGTTTTTTTAGTAATTTTTTTAAACACATAATGATTTTTTCTTTATCCTTATCCAATGATTTTATAATAAATTGCCATCTATACTTATCTTTTATTTTCGTTATCATACATGGCATAGGTTTTTCAATTAATATTTTTAAATCATTAGTTTTGATATAATCGCTAATAATTCTGTACTGATTATAAATATCTTCTTGAACAATTTTATTATCTCTATTCTCAAACCTAACAACATAAACATCAGAAAAAGGAGGATATAAATGATTTTTTCGTATCATTAGCTCTTTTTTAGCAAACTGATTAAAATCATTATTCAAAGCTGCTTTTATTACAAAATTATTAGATTCATATGTTTGCAAAACAACTTTTCCTTTTATTTCACCTCTTCCTGCTCTTCCTGAAACCTGATTGAAAAGTTGGAACGACCATTCATTTGATCTATAATCTGGTAAATTTAGCATCATATCTGTAGCTAAAATACCTACTAGAGTAACGTTTTTAAAATCAAATCCTTTTGCGATCATCTGCGTTCCGATCAAAATATCAATTTTATGTGAATTCATTCCTTCATATATGTCTTCATAATTCTTTAAGGATTTCATCGTGTCTCTATCCATTCTAGCGATTCTAGCATTTTTGAAAATTTTTCTTAGTGAAGTTTCTACTTGCTCTGTTCCAACGCCAAAATCTTTTATTTTATTAGAAGAACATTTAGGACATTTTTCAGGAATTAACGAAGTATAACCACAATAGTGGCAAACTAATCTATTAAGATGCTTATGATATGTCATTGATATATCACAATGTGGACATTTTATTGTATGGCCACATGATCTACAATTTATAAAACTAGAAAATCCTCTTTTGTTAATAAGTAAGATTGTTTGAAATCCGTTATCTAAATTTTCCTTAATTAGATTAACTAATTTATTTGAAAAAATAGAAAAATTTCCTTTAGATAATTCATTGGACATATTTACAGGAATTATCTCAGGCGAAGAAAGATTATTAGCTCTTTTAGAAAGACTAAGCAATTTAATTTTACCTTGCAAGCAATCGTAAAAGGTATTCAACGATGGAGTTGCAGAACCTAAAACTAGTTTTACATTAAAATGATCTGAAATAAAGCTAGCAACTTCAATAGAATTATACTTGGGAGTCATCTGTGATATATATGATGAATCATGTTCTTCATCTATCACTATTAACCCCAAATCTTTAAATGGTGCGAAAAGAGCGCTTCTAGCACCAATTATTATCTTAACTTCTCCATTTCTAATTTTTTCATATTCAGATAATTTTTCAGAAATGCTTAGACCCGAGTGAATTATAGCTATTGATTGCTTAAATCTCCCCTCAAAACGTTTAATAATTTGTGTAGTTAAAGCTATTTCTGGCACTAATACAAGTACAGATTTACCTTCTCTAATAAACTCTTCTGCGAGTTGTAAATAAATTTCAGTCTTTCCAGATCCTGTAATACCATGGATTAAAAACTTGTTATATTCAGATTCTAAAATAGTTTCGTAGACGTTTTTTTGTTCTTGATTTAATTCTAATTTTTTATATTCATCGACTTTCTTTACTGACGTAGATAGTGTTATTACTTTTTTCTTAATTAAATTATTAATAGAATTTAAACTAAATCCTTCATCCACTAATTCAGAAATTTGTTCAATACCAAACTTAATTATATAATCTATAATTTCTTTTTGTTTTTTGGTCAAACTTTCATCCGTATTTGAAATTTTAAACGAAAAACTTTTTATATCTTTTCGAGTTTTATTCGAAAAAAATTGAACTTCTGAGTTGTCAATTATTATTTTTTTATGTTCTTCAGAAAAGTTTTTATATTGTTTATCATAAATAACAAAATTTTTTATCCCTAAAGTTTTTCTGATATCATTATTTAAGACGTACCTTTTTTCTACTTTATTAAAACTTCCCGGTGGAAAAAATAATTTTATAGCTTGTATATAATTACAGTCAGTATTTGAAGAAATAAATTCAGCTATTTTAAGCTGTTGCGCAGAAAGATATAATTCTTTTTCACATTCATAAATTTCTTTTAATTCAAATTCATCTTCTACATCATCTCTAATATTGATTACTACACCTAATATAGGATCGTTATTCTTTCCAAAAGGAATGATAACCTTACTTCCTATTTTTAAATAACTAAATTTCTTATCATCATATTTGTAAGAAAAAAAATTGGGGGCATCATTTGATTTAATATATCTATCAACAAAAATATCCGCTATCAACTAAATACTCCTCTAATTTATCTATTAGAACTCTTGCTATATTAATTTTAAGATCTGGTTCAATAAAAGTAGAATCCCCTTTATCAGTAATTAAAAAACCTGAATTATGAGAACTACCCATACCATTTTCACTGGATTTTATATCATTTACAAAAATCAAATTCATACCTTTTCTTTTTAACTTATTTTTCCCATTTTCAAAATGATTTGTTGATTCTGCAGCAAATCCAAATATTATAGTATTTTTATTTATATCTTTAATTGTAGATAAAATATCAGGAGTTCTTTTTAATGAAAAAGTTAAACTATCGTCTTTTTTTATTTTGTCTGGATAATATGTTTCAAACTCATAATCTAATGGTGCTGCATTCATTATCAAAATATCATATTCATTAATTCTTTTTGATATTTCTTCTAACATAGATTCTGTTGTGTCAATATAATAATAATTATCTGCATTAAATGTAGGCTTAAAATAACTAATATAATCTACAGCGGCATTTTTATTCTTAAGAACTTCTCCTAATGCATTTGCCATTTTTCCAGATGATCTATTTGTAAAAATTCTTGTTGGATCAAGCTTTGATACTGTAGGTCCACCCGTTAGTAAAACTTTTTTATTTGCAAGACATGAATTATCAGTTATACTATCTAAAAAGTATTTCAATATAACTTCAGGTTCTTGCATTTTCCCTTTTCCAACAGTTTTACACGCTAATAATCCTTCTATAGGTTCAATTATATTATAATTCTTACTTTTAAGATCGTTAATATTATTTTGAGTAGCATCATTATAATACATATTTGTATTCATTGCAGGGACGATAAACACTTTTGATTTTGTAGCTAAAACTAAATTTGTAACTAAGTTATCCGCAATTCCATGATTGATTTTTGCAATTGTATTCATAGTCGCTGGAGCTACTATTACAGCATCATTATTTGCCAACTTTATGTGTAAAATATCTTCTGTAGGATCAAAAAAATCCTCATCAGAGTACACTTTATTACCTGTGATCGCAGAAAAAGAAAGTGGTGAAACAAATTTTTTTGCATTTTCAGTTAATACTACATCAACTAAAAAATTGTTTTTTACTAATAAACTTGCTAGATTAACAGACTTATAACACGCAATTCCACCAGTAACACATAAAGTTACTCTTTTTTTTGTAAACATAATTACTCCACGAAATCAACTTTTTTTTCTGCAATTTCTTCTAAAGCAACACTTATAGGATTTAAACTATCTGTTTCAATTCTACTGGGAGATCCTTCAACTAATTGGCGTGCTCTTTTTGCAGTCACCATAACCAAAGTATATCTACTTACATTTTCACCTAAAATTTCTGTTTGAGGATTAAACATTATTTTCACCTACGACTTTCTCTTTAATATATTTAAATCTTTTAACTCTATGCTTTTCTGCATTAATAATATTTTCAATATCTTTTACAGCCTGATTTACTTCATCATTTACAACAAAATAATCATATTCATTTACAAAATCAAGTTCTTTAAAAGCATTTTTATATCTTAATTCTATATCTTCTTCTGTTTCAGTATTTCTACCAATAATACGTTTTTTTAACTCGTCCATATTAGGGGGTAGTAAAAACATAAAAACAGCCTCTTTATAATTCTTCTTAATTTGCAATGCTCCTTGAACATCTATTTCTAATAAAACTATCTCACCTTTTTCTATATGATCATAAACAAAATCTTTTGGTGTGCCATAGTAATTATTATGCACCTTAGCATGTTCTAAAAAACCATCATTTTGCACCATAGATTCAAATTCTTCTTCAGAAACAAAATAATAGTTTACACCATTAACTTCCCCATCTCTCATTTTTCTAGTTGTTGCACTTATTGAAAAAATAACATCCTTATTATTTTTCATCAATTCTTTAGATACAGTGCCTTTACCTGCACCGGATGGTCCAGATAATACTAATAAAAAACCTCTGCTCAATTCATTCCACCACCTATTCATTTAACCACCTTTTAATTTTATTATATTAATGATATATATTCTGAATTCAATAATCAATATTATATTTCTAAATTGTAATAATTTGTTGTAATATATCTAAAGCTTATTTATAATAACACTAGGTGATGTTATGAGCTTAAATGGTATTACTATACACGCATTAGTAAACGAACTAAAAAAAAATATATCTAATGTATATGTTGAAAAAATTTATCAGGAGAATAAGGATATAATATTTAAATTACGTGGTAAAAATATTAAAACCAACCTTATTTTTTCTTTTTCTTCAGATCAACCTTCGATTTTTTTATCAGATACAAATAAAGATAACCCTCAGAATCCACCAATGTTTTGTATGCTATTACGAAAATATCTAGAGGGTTCCATTATAAATAATATTGAGCAAATAGGTTTGGATAGAGTAATTAAAATTACTTTTATAAAAACTGATATAGTACTTGGAAAAAAGGAATATTGCATAAATTTAGAAATTATGGGAAAATATTCTAATTTTATTTTTTATGATCCAGTTGATAATTTAATAATCGATAGTTTAGTCCGAGTTTATCCAGATATGAGTAGCGTAAGGTTAATACTGCCGAAAGAGAATTATCAAATAATTCATGATGATAAATATAATTTACTTGATCTAGATTATGATGATATTTTTAATATTTTCACAAAATCAGAATATAGTGTATCAAAGACTCTTCTCTTTTATTTTCAAGGATTTAGCACAGAAATTGGAAAAGAATTATCATATCTTATATCCGATAATGATGACGGTTATTTTCATCAATTATCTGATAATAAAAAAGAAGTGCTTATATTAAAATTATTAGAAATCAAAAATATAATTTCATCTGAATCACCAAAATGTTTTGTATATTTCAAAAATAATATCCCATACAAATTATCTATAATTCCACTAACATATATGGATTTAGATTTTAAGGAATTTAACAACATAATAGAAGCAGTTAGATTCTTTTACGAAAAAAAATATCTAGAAAAAGTCGTTAATTCTAGAAATCATGCATTAATAAAACAATTAGAAAATAAGATAAAAAGTTTGGAAAAGACTTTATCTATTCAATATGATGATCTTGAAAAATCAAAAAAAAGAGACGAAATAAAAATTCAAGCTGATTTACTTGCAAGTAATATATATAATATCAAGCCTGGAATGGATTCTATAACTGTATATGATTATTTTAGAGATACCGATCTAAAAATTCCTTTAGACAAAAAAATCTCTCCACAAAAAAATGTTGAAAAATTATACAATAAGTATAATAAATATAAAAATTCAGAAAATATTTTGTCAGAACTGATACCTGCCAACAAAAATATTATAAAATATCTTAAAAATACAATTGTTCTAATAAATTCATGTGAAACGATTGAAGATTTGGATATTATAAAATACGAATTATCAGAAAATAAAATATTACCGCAAAGTTCTAAAAAAAATAATATAAAAATTAAAGATAACTTTAAAACTTTTACTAGTCCTTCTGGTTACAATATTATAACAGGAAAAAACAATGTTCAAAATGACAAAATAACATTCAAAATATCACATAAAAGCGATACATGGTTCCATGTAAAAGATTATCCTGGTACACATCTCGTTATTCAAAACAAAGGAGAAAAATTAACAGATGAAGATATTAGATATGCCGCTATGTTAACAGCAAAACTTTCTGGTATAAATGCAAAATGTAGTGTAGATTATACTGAAATAAAAAATGTTAAAAAAATAAAAGGCCCAAACCCTGGCCTAGTAACATATACAAATCAAAAAACTATAACAGTATAAACCCCTCGGGGTTTATTTTTTTAAATCCAATTTTTTTTATACAATCTTTAAAGTCATTTGGCAATTTAGAAACAATACTTATTTTTTCATTTGTAATAGGATGATCAAATTCTAAACTATACGAGTGTAACATTTGCCTATCGCATAACTTATTATTTTTAATATTGCCATACAAATCATCCCCAACAATTGGAAATCCAATATCAGCTAAAGAAACACGTATTTGGTGAGTTCTTCCAGTCAAAATTTTAACATCTAACAATGAGTAAAATCCATCTGAATCAATTGGATCCACCAATGTTATTGCCTCTTTACCAAAATTTGCTACTTTCATTTTGATCTTTGTATCATCGCGAGTAATATAATTTTTAATTTCTCTACTACCTTTTAAATCACCTGAAACTATACAAATATATCTCTTAGAAATTTTTCTATCAGAAAACATCTTTTTCATTAATTCATGACTATTATTAGTCTTAGCAAAAATAACAATACCCGTTGTTTCCTTATCAAGCCTATGTATAACTCCAGGTCTTAATGCATCCTCTCCATCGGACAGCGGGAAATTATTTGTTATAAGAAACTCCACCAAACTTAATTCTTTTGAACTTTTTGCTGGATGCACTAAAAAATTTTTGGGTTTATCCAATGCTATATAGTAATCATCTTCGTATAAAACATTAATATCTTGAGTAATCTTTCTGAAACTAAATTCATTATATATAGGAAGTTCTATTATATCACCAGTATTAACTTCTAAGCTAGCTTTTGCAAGTTTACCATTTACAAATACTTCCTTTGAATCAATTACTTTTTTTAATTCGCTCCTTGACGGATAGAAAAACTCTCTAAATAATTTATCCAAACGAATAGTTTCACCTTCATATTTATAATTCATGAAAATTCAACTTCCCTAAAATCGTAAAAAGAATAATAAAAAATACTGACAAACTAATATAAACATCTGCCAAATTAAAAACTGGAAATGAATACTTGAAAATATAAAAGTGGAGCATATCTGTAACATAACCATGAACAATTCTATCTATTAAATTTCCAATAGCACCAGCAATAAATAGAATGCTCACAAAATTTGTATATAAATTCATTCTAAACTTGAACTTAAAATACATAATAACTAAAGCAATTATAATAAATGTTGTAAGATATAAAAGCAAAATTTTATTATTACTAAATATTCCAAAAGCTGCCCCGCTATTTTTTACATACGTAAGGTGAAAAAAATTATCTATTATTTTTATATCATGAGTTAAATATACCCTTGTTAAATATTTTGAAATTTGATCTAAAAATAATAAGATTAGAATTAATATTAAACTCATTATTCCTCCACAATTCTATAATATGTTAAACATATCTTTCCACTTCTTGTATTTGTATATTGATCAGTAACAAAAGCTCTACCATATCCTCTAACACTTATAAGTGAATTAAATTCCACATTTCTACTTGATTTATTCTCAAGTCTATAATTAATCTTAACTTTACCTAATTTAATCAGATTATCCACATCATTTTTTTTAATATTAAAAATAGAATGAATAATTTGATCAGCACGCATAGATGATACAATACAATTAGAATATGTCTTTTTCAACTCTGGCATCTTAACAAGATTAGAATCGGTCTTAGTAAAAGATAAAATATTTTTTTTGATCCTAAAATTAGTAGATAATATAAAATTATCTAAAGTGGATAAAGCCGCAAAATATACTTTATCCGTAATTATAATATCACCCAAAGATTTCCTATCTATCCCAGAACCAATCAAAGCGCCTAAAACATCTCTGTGAAATATTTTAGTGAAATTATTTTTATAATTTGCACAAAAAATTGAAACCAAAGAATTATCGTTATTATTATATGGTGAAAAAGATAAAACCTTTCTTTCAGATTCAATAAAACCCGAATAAAAGTGTACATTCAAATAAAAGGATTTAGCCAACTCATCTGCAGTTTTTTGCCAAAAAGGATCTAAAAAATCTGAGCAAGTAGTTATACCCTTTTCATAACTTTTGTTTATTTTTTCTTCTAGACTTTTATATATAAAATACTCTTCATCATTCCTTAAAAAGGAATATTTGTTTTTACCAAGAATATAATCCACTTTCAAGTAGCTCTTCTTTTATACCTTCAACAGCAACACCTTTAGGAGCTAAAATAAATATATCTTTTGTAACTTTTTGAATTTTACCTTGTACAGCATAAATTCCGCCATTTACAAAATCAAAAACTTGACGTTTTAATTCAGGTTCTAAATGCTCAAAATTTACAACAACTGCATCATTTTTAATCAAATAATCTAAAATTTTTGGAGCATCATCATATTTTAGAGGATCCTGAATTTGAATTCTAAAAGAACTACTAGGTGTTCTACTTATATTAGAATCAACTCTTTCAATATTAGTTAAAGTAGGTCTGCTCACACGTTCTGTTCTAACCTGAGGTGTGCTAATCTCTTCAACTTCCTCCACCATATCATCTTCCTCATCTGGAACGACAATTAAGTTTTTTAACTTATCAACAAAACTCATAATTCCTCCTAATAATTTCTTCTACCGAAAATTAAACTTCCAATTCTTAGATGTGTAGATCCATGTTTAATAGCTAATTTATAATCAGAACTCATACCCATCGACAATATTGGTTTTTTTATATTACATATTTTAGCAGATTTTAATTCTTCAAGCAATAAAAATGTATTAAAAAATGCTTCTTCAATTATTTTTTCTTCATATACATGTGGTGCTACACACATTAAACCACAAATATTCAAATGATTTTTTTCGCTAATAATTTTTATTATATTTTTTAAATCATCAGAAGCTATACCACCGCGATTTAAATTTTCTGTATGATTAATCTGAATAAGAATATTAGTCTTTTTATTTAATTTCTCAGACCTTTTTTCAATTTCATCAATCAATGAATTCCTATCAACCGAATGAATAAGCGTTGTAATATCTATAATATCTTTAACTTTATTAGATTGAAGTTGACCAATCATATGCCAATTTATATCATAATCACTTAATAAAGCAGACTTTCTTTTAATTTCCGAAGTCAAATTCTCCCCAAAATCTCTTATCCCAAAATCATATGCTTCCAGCATTTTATCAATATCTATAGTCTTACTAACTGCAATCAGTTTAACATCATCAATATTTCTATTAAATTTTTCACAACAATTATTGATCTCATCAAATAAATATTTTAAATTTTCTTTTACCATAATATCACCTGAATATTTTTCCGATATTCTTTTCACTCGGATTAACTAAAACCTGTTCATAGAATGTTGCTGTCTTTACACTTTTATCATCAATAGTTATATTTCCTTGAGAATCGCCAGAACTTATAATGTAATAAACATTATCAGAATCTAATATTTCTACCGGTCTAAATCTAACAATGCCATTTACATCACGTACACAAACACCATCTTTATTTTCATATTTTATTAAAGATGATTTAGGTGCCTGTAAACCAGGTTTTTGGTCAAATATAATTGCTGCATTAGTTTTTCTTAGATTATATATATCTTCTATATAATCTGTAATTTCTACACCAGCAAGACCATTATTTACATAATTGTCAGGTACTAAAAGCTTTCCATTGTAGAAGGTTTTGTAATTATCAAATGAAATTTTTACTCTTCTGCCATTTTGATCAATTATTTTTTTGTTATCATCAATATGAAAACTAAAAACTACTTTAAAATTATCAACTATTTTAAACATATTATCTTGACCGGAAAGAGTAGGCATTTTTAATATTTCATCAAATTTACCTTTATCAAATGCATATATACTACCACTATTATAATTTTCAAAACCATCGATTTGATAACTGATTATTCCAGCTTTATTTGGCGAAATTTTAGATGTTTCACTAGTCATAGATGACTTTAAATTTGACAGTTCTATTCTTTTTTGATTAATCTCACTTTCAGTTAAATTTCTAATATACTTTAGATCAAAATTTTGAATAATAAACTTTGCATCTTTATAGTTTTCATCAATTATATACTTTCTTAAATCTTGATCAATATCTATTGTATTTGTATCATAAAAAGCTAAAAGATCTTCTATTTTTTTTGCTTTAATAGCAATTTCAGAATTTATTCCATTTGGTACTAAGCCTGCATTAACAGTACCGAAGGCAACCTTTGTACCTTCGTTATAATCTAAAATATTTTTATTAGTGTTTAGGTAATAAACAGTTTCATCCTTTAATAAAATTCCTTCAGTGTTGATAGAATCATAATAAGTTATTTCAATTGGAGAAATTAATTCCTGGTCACCTTTAACTAATAATTTAGGAACTAGTAAAAATAAAATTAACGTATATGCAATTAATGGTAATACTATTCTTTTCAAACTATACATTAGTCCATTATCTCCTTTAGCTCCGCTTTCTTTTCTCTATTCATTAAATCATTTATGACTTCTTTAGGTGAATGACCTTCATACAACACATCATATATAGCAGAACAGATTGGCATGCTAACATCATATTTTTCCATAATTCTTTTAATGCTTTTAGCAGTATAATATCCTTCAACAACCATTCCAATTTTTTTCGGTACATCACTTGGATTTTCTCCAGAACCAATTAATAATCCCGCTTTATAATTTCTAGAGTGTATACTGGTAGCTGTAACTATCAAATCACCAATACCAGCTAATCCCATAAATGTTTCCTTGTTGCATCCCATTTTTATTCCAAGTTTTGTAATTTCATACAAACCACGTGTGATTAATGATGCTTTGGCATTATCGCCTTGATTCATTCCAGTTAAAATACCGCTACCTATTGCAATAATATTTTTAATAGCTGATGCTATCTCAATCCCTAGAACGTCAAAATGAGTATATACCCTTAGATATTCATTTGAAAATAAATCTTGAACTAATTTTGCTTTTGCATAATTTGTTGATGCACAAACAATAGAAGTCAATAATCTTTTTGATGTTTCTTCTGCATGACTTGGCCCACTTAGTATAACATATTCATTTGGTATTATATCGCTTACAATTTTAGATCCTGTTTTTAATGAAGTATTATGAATACCCTTACTTGCATTTACTATAATTGCTTTATTACTTATATATTGTTTTACATCTTTGATTATTTCTGGCATACACTGAAGAGGCGAAACATAAATAATAACTTCCTTATCAATAACTGCTTTAGACATAGAGGATGTCAAATCAATATTTTTTGGATACACAAAATCAGGTAAATATTTGCAGCTTGTTCCATACTTATTAATATAATCTATTTGTGATTTATCCCTGATATATAAAGTTACATCATGAGAATTATCAATTAAAACATTTGATAGCGCAGTTCCCCAACTTCCACCGCCAATAATACCAATCTTCATTTACGCCTCCGTAGAGTAATTTTATTTTCTGTACCATTAATAAGTCTTATAATATTTCCTTTATGCTTAAAAATTGCAAGAGATAGGGAAAAAATCAACATTAATGAATCAATAATATCAAGTTTTGAGAATATAATTAATAAAACTGAGTTAACCAATATACTAATCATACTTCCTAGACTGACATATTTTGTTGTAATTACAAGAATTATAAAAATCACTAAACTAATGATAGTTAAATGAGGAGCTATAAATCCGCAACAACCAAAAAAAGTTGCTATTCCCTTTCCTCCTCTAAAATTCATGTAAAAGGGAAATACATGACCTATAATGGTAAATAGCATTGCTGAAAAAATATAATTTGGATAATATTTATTACACAAATAAATTACAAAAACACCTTTTAAAACATCAATTATAAGAGTTGTTAATCCAAGTTTTATACCATAATTTCTTAAAACATTAGTAAAGCCTGCGTTTTTGCTACCATAATTTCTTATATCTTCTTTCTTGAAAATCTTAATTAAGATATAAGCAGGTGAAAAAGAACCTATTAAATAGGCCCATAATAAAATCAGTTTTCGCTCCTATTTCTATACAAAAATATTAGTGGTACTCCCTCGAATCTAAATGTATTTCTCAGATTATTTTCTAAGTACCTAGTGTAAGAAAAATGGGTTAAATTAACATCATTAACATGTAAAACAAAAGTTGGTGGTGCTACAGAAACTTGTGATGCATAATAAATCTTTAATCTCTTACCTTTATCTTGAGGTGGATTATTACGCAAAATTGCTTGGCTTAACACATCATTTAAAACACCGGTAGATACTCTTGCATAATAATTCTCATGAACTTCTATAATTTTATCAATTAAATTATCTACTCTTTGACCTGTTTTTGCAGAAATAAAAATAATAGGTGCAAAATCTACATATCCTAATTTTATTCTAATATCTTCAATATATTTTTTTTGAGTAAATGTATCTTTTTCGATGCTATCCCATTTATTTACAGCAATTATTAAAGCTTTATTTTTCTCAAATGCATAACCTATTACTTTTGTATCTTGCTCGGTAACTCCTTCATTTGCATCTATCATTAAAACACAGACTTTGGCATCATCAATAGCTGATAAAGTTCTCAACACGCTATATCTTTCAACTATATCATCAATTTTTGATTTTTTTCTTAGTCCAGCAGTATCTACTAATCTAAATTCATGATCCTTTATCTTGATAAAACTATCGATAGAGTCTCTTGTAGTTCCAGGAATATTTGTAACAATGCTTCTTTTTTCACCTAAGATTCTATTTACCAACGAAGATTTTCCAACATTTGGTTTACCTATAAATGCTACAGAAATTTCATCATCATTTTCTTCTGCAATATCTAAATTTGTAAAATATTTAAAACAAGCATCTAATACATCCCCTACACCTTGACCATGTTCTGCAGCTATAGGAAATACATCTTCAAAACCCAAAGTGTAAAAATCATAAAAATTATCTCTTGCATCTTTTGCATCTGATTTATTTACAGCTACTACAACATTTACAGAAATTTTACGAAGCATATCTGCAATAATTTCATCTGTTGAAGTGATTCCTGTTTTACCATCAACCATAAAAATTATAACATCAGACGACTTTATAGCCACCTCAGCTTGTTCTAGAATGTCCGCCATAAATGCATCATCACTTTTAGGATCCAACCCTCCTGTATCAACCAAATAAAATTCTTTTCCAAGCCATTCTGCCCTAGTATAAAGTCTATCTCTTGTAATACCTGGAGTATCCTCAGTTATAGCTATTCTATCGTTTGCAATTTTATTAAATAAAGTGGACTTTCCGACATTTGGTCGTCCAACTATTGTTATCAAATTTTTCAACATAATATCACCTTAGTTAGTATTATAACATAAAATAATTTAATAAACAAAAAAAGGCTACGTAATGTAGCCTAAATTTGTTATTTATATAATGGATAAGCATCACACATTTTTTTAACTCTAGCTTTAATAGATTCTCTATCAATTGATAAATCTAGAGCATCATTCATAATTGATGCTATTTCCTTCATTTCAGCTTCTTTAAATCCTCTAGTTGTCATTGCAGGTGTACCAATTCTTATACCACTTGTTACAAATGGTGATTCAGTCTCATTTGGAATTGTATTTTTATTAGCAGCAATACCAATTTCATTTAATAATTTTTCTGCTTCTTTTCCTGTAAATCCTTTAGCTTTAACATCAATTAAAATTAGGTGATTATCTGTTCCACCGCTTACTAATCTGAATCCTTTTTCTAATAAACCTTCAGATAACACTTTAGCGTTTTTAACAACTTGAGCTTGATAATCTTTAAATTCTGGTTGTAAGGCTTCATGGAATGCAACAGCTTTTGCAGCTATAACATGCATTAGAGGGCCACCTTGCATACCCGGAAATACTGCTTTATCAATTTTTTTAGCATTTTCTTTGGATGTTAATATAGCTCCTCCTCTAGGACCGCGTAATGTTTTGTGTGTAGTTGTAGTAACATAATCAGCAATTCCAACTGGAGAAGGATGTAAACCTGCAGCTACTAAACCAGCAATATGTGCCATATCTACCATTAATAAAGCACCTACTGAATCAGCGATCTCTCTGAATTTTACAAAATCAATAATTCTAGGATAAGCACTTGCTCCAGCAACAATTAATTTTGGTTGCTCTTTTTTTGCAATATCCATAACTTCATCATAGTTGATCTGCTCTGTCTTAGAATCAACACCATAACTTACAAAGTTAAAATATGATCCACTTATATTTACAGGAGATCCATGAGTTAAGTGTCCACCTTCAGAAAGATTCATACCTAAAACTTTATCTCCAGGTTTTAATTCTGCAAAATAAACAGCCATATTTGCGTTAGCACCTGAATGTGGTTGAACATTTGCATGTTCAGCATTAAATAATTTACACATTCTATCACGTGCTAAATCTTCAGCTATATCAACTACTTCACATCCACCATAATATCTCTTTCCTGGGTAACCTTCTGCATATTTATTAGTTAAATAACTACCCATTGCTTCCATTACAGCTTCTGTTACAAAGTTCTCACTTGCAATAAACTCAATATGAGATTCTTGACGCTTTTTTTCGTCCATAATTATAGAGTATAACTCTGGATCGGCTTGTTTTAAATTTGTAAAGTCCATATTACCCTCCTTATAGTACTTTTAATATAACACATAAACATAAAGAATGCAATTTTTTTATCAAAATTATTTACTTGGTTTGTATAATGTTTTCGTCTCAACCTCTAGAATTCTATTTTTACGAGTTTTATCAATTAAATACACAACGAAAAATGATATCACTAATCCAAAAAGTGCAGATAAAATTATAAATATATCATTTTTTAGAATTAAAGAACTTAAAAAACCAAATAAAATCATAAATAGAAATGGAATCAAATAAACATATACCGTTATAATCAATGTTTTTTTCTCATCAAACTCCATCTCTACAACTTCACCAATCTCAGCTTCAAAATTATTATAAATATTAACTAAATGTTCAGTTGTTTCACAAGAAGCCTGACAAGAATCGCATGAGCCTCCACAACCTGATGCTCTTTTTATCGCGATGGTTACAATATCATTTTTTATATCTTTTACTACACCTATTGTTTTCATTTTAAAATACCTTTTATTAAATTATACGCTATAAATAATCCCATGTTAGCTGGAGCATAACTGATTGTACCAATGACACTGCTATTAGTTTTTGATGATTCTGACTCATAATAACATACTTTAGTTTTTTTCTGAATATTTTTATCTATAGATTGCCTTAGCTTTTTAGCCAGTGGACAATAAGACGTTCTATCTAAAGTATTAATTTTTATATTTGAAATATCAATTCTATTACCTGCTCCCATGCTTGATATAATACTTTTTTTATTGTAATAAGCATAATCTATTATTAGCTTTTTAGCATTTATATCATCACATAAATCTAGTATATATTCTGAATCTTGTAGTAATTTTTCATAATTTTCTTCATTTATTTTTTCAGTATATAACTGAACATTGGCATCTGGATTTATATCTAAAATTCTTTTTTTAAAGACGTTTACCTTGTATTCACCTAGATTAGAATAAAGTGATCCCAATTGTCTATTTAAATTTGTTTCATCAAATTTATCAAAATCTATTAATACAAAGTTTGAAATATGTGCTCGTGCAAGTATTTCTACGGCTTGACCACCAACACCACCAACACCTACTACGGTAACTTTTGCCTTATTTAATTTTTGTATTCCTTCTTCCCCTATAAGTGCAAATGTTCTTAACTCTCTATTTTTCATCTTTTACCATAATAGATACTTCATTTAATTGATCTTCTGAAACAGCAGATGGTGCATCGCTCATTAAATCAAATGCACTTTGTGTTTTAGGGAATGCTATTACGTCTCTTATATTGGAATTATTTGTAAATAATTGAATCCATCTATCTAATCCTAATGCGATTCCTCCGTGTGGCGGTGTTCCATAACTTAATGCTTCAAGCAAAAATCCAAACTGTTCTTTTGCTGTTTCTTCAGTAAATCCTAAAATTTTAAATATTTTTGACTGAATAGTAGAATCATTAATTCTAATAGATCCTCCACCAAGTTCTTCTCCGTTTATAACTATATCATATCCCTTGGATAATGCTAAATCAGGATTTGATTCTAAATTTTCTAGGCATTCATCTTTTGGAGAAGTAAATGGATGGTGTTGCGCATAATATCTCTTTTCTTCTTCATCATATTCAAACATAGGAAAATCTACTACCCATAACAAGTTAAATTCATCTTTATTATACATATTAAATTCATTAGCTATATAATTTCGTAGATTACCTAATGATTGTGAAGTAACTTTAAAAGAATCACAAACTATCAATACCATGTCACCTGGTTCTGATTTCATAAACTCAAATATTCTATCTTTTATTTCATCATTTATAAATTTATCAATGGATGAGGATTTTTCTTCATCATAATTAATATTAATCAAACCTTTAGCTTTAAAATCTTTGACAAATTCCTCTAGCTTTTTCTTTTTCTTCTTAGAAATTAACTCACATCCTGAAGGCACATTTATAGCTCTTATGGTACCATTATTCTTTATAGTTTGATTAAATACATCAAATTCTGTATCAGAAAGAATGGAATTTAAATTTTTTAGCTCCATATCAAATCTTAAATCAGGTTTATCAACCCCATATCTTTCCATAGCTTCATTGAATGTCATTCTTCTTAGTGGAAGTTCTAAATCTATATTTAAAAATTCCTTAAATAATATCTGGAATAATTCCTCATGTATGCTTATTATATCATCTACATCTATAAAGCTCATTTCAACATCAATCTGAGTAAATTCTGGTTGTCTATTTGTTCTTAAGTCTTCATCTCTAAAACATTTTGCAATCTGGAAATACTTATCCATACCTGCTATCATAAGTAATTGTTTTAAAATTTGAGGACTTTGAGGTAATGCATAAAATTTACCTGGATTTACTCTACTTGGTACTAAATAATCCCTTGCCCCTTCTGGAGTGCTTTTTCCCAGAATAGGAGTTTCAATTTCATTGAATCCTTTGCTTGTATAAAAATTTCTAACTACATTCATAAACTTAGAACGTAGCATTAATGTTTTTTGCATTTTTGGTTTTCTAAGATCCAGATATCTATATTTTAGTCTCATCTCCTCTTTTACATTATCGTCGTCTTTAATGTATATAGGTGGGGTATTAGCTTTGTCTAAAACGACAAGATTTGATCCTATTACCTCTATATCACCTGTTGCTATTTGGTTGTTTTTAGAACTTCTTTCTTTTACTATACCCTGAATTGCAATTACATCTTCTCCTCTTAATGATTGAGCCAGTGTAAAAAATTCAGAATTTTCATTAAATACAATCTGTGTAATTCCTGTAATATCTCTTAAATCGATAAATACTAATTTTCCCATATTACGTGCATTTTGTACCCAACCCATTAGAGTTACTTCATTATCTATATTGTTCTGTCTTAATTCGCCGCACATATTTGTACGTCTAAGCTTTCCCATTAAGCCCATATTAACCTCCATCTATAAATTAGATTTCATATAATCTATTTTTTTATTTTTTATATAATTATTAAACCTTGTTTTATAAATTAACAAATCTCTTGGAGCAAAAGATCTTATAGTTTTTCCATCTTCATTTATAAACTTACTTACACTTCCCATACCAAATCCCAAAACTTCCGTGCTATCATCCATAGTCAAAATATTAAATATATTAACTTTACCCTCTTTAGAGTATCCTATGTTTTCAGCTTCTCCAACCTGTCTTTTTTGTCTATATAAATAATATGGTAAATAATCCTTATCTTTTAACAAATTATAAATTTCATTTGTCATATCTATATTTAAAAAATCTGAAAATGATTTTTTTAAATAATACTCACTGCCATTTTTAACAGCTAGAGAATGAATTGTAATATTTTGTGGTTCTAATTCAATAACTTTTTCTATAGAATTTATCACGTCAAATCTATTTTCGTCTGGTAATCCAACAATAAGATCCATATTAACATCTAAATCTATTTTATTTGCCATATCCACACATTTCTTTACATCATCTACAGTATGATACCTAGCAATTTTTTCTAATGTCGAATCATGCATGGTTTGAGGATTTATACTAATTCTAGTAACTCCGTTATCTTTTAAAGCTTTTAAAAGTTCATAAGAAATTGAATCAGCTCTTCCGGCCTCAAAAGTGAATTCTCTAAACAAAGGGAAATGGTTATTTAAACATTGTATAAGTTTTTCTGCTTGTTTTACTGATAAAGTACTGGGAGTACCTCCTCCAATATATATACATGCTGGCTTTTTGCCATCTATTATATCATGACAAATATTTATCTCATGAATCAGATAATCTAAATAGTCATCAGGAACTCCAGATTTTCCCTTTAAAATATTTGTTGTAAATGAGCAATATTTACATCTACTATGACAAAAAGGTATATGCACATAAACAACATAATGTGATTTTTTTAATTCTAAAATATCGCATTGATTTTTATATACTTCTTTTACTAAATTAAGCTTATCTTCTGATACATGATAATCGTTTAAAAAAATAGAATCCACTTTATCTCTATCTATTTTATATAAATTTTCATATAAACTCACAGGCCTAATCCCTGTCAATGTGCCCCAAGATAAATCTTTATTAAAAAAATTTTTAAATAAAGCATATATTAAAATCTTAATATTTCCTATTTCGTTTTCTTTAATCGATACTATTTGTTCACAAAAATTATTATCTGAAATTAATTTTGCATGCACTTCATCATTTTTCCTGGAAATAAAAAACTTTATATTTTCCTCAATATCTTCAAACTTTTTATAATTTAAAAAGCATCTAATCAATTCTAAATGTGCATGTTCTAAATTAATATTATTTGTAAAAATTTCAAACATTATTTTAGATATGGATTATTTTCAATTTCAAATTTTAGAGTACTCTCCCTGCCGTGTCCAGGATATATTCTAGTAGCTGGGTCAAAATGATTTTTAATAAATTCTAAACTATTTTCTAATTTTACTTGATCACCACTATATAAATCTGTTCTACCCACACTCATATTAAAAAGGGTGTCTCCGGTGAATAATTCATTATTTATGAGTAAAATAAATGAACCTTCAGTATGTCCTGGTGTATGGAATGTTTTTATATTAAAATCACCTATAGAAATCTCATCCATATGATTGAAATAATAATCACATTCAATAGTTACTGGTCCTGAGTAAGAGGTTTTTGACAAATTCTTTTCAGCATCAAAAAATAAATCTTTTTCTAATTCAGGCCCATAAACAGGGGCATTTGTTAAAATTCTTAATTCTGGTACACCGGTTATATGGTCTAAATGTCCATGTGTCAAAAAAATGGCTTTTACTTTTACACCTTTTTCTTGTATTATATTATATATAAGATCTGCATCTCCGCCACAATCAATTATAATAGCATTGTCATCTTTAATAAATATGTAGGTGTTAGAACCATATATACCAACATTTTTTCTAATAATCTCCATAATTCCTCCTTTCTATATTATACAATTATTTTTAAATTTTTTCAAAAGGATAAACAAATGAATTTTTCATCACAACAAATCAAAGCAATTGAATTTTATAAAGGTATTTGCCTGGTTATTGCCGTACCGGGGGCAGGCAAAACAACTGTAATTTTACATAGAATTTTAAATTTAATAAATAATCATAAAATAAATCCTGAAAGCATTTTATCTATAACCTTTTCTAAAAATGCAGCGTTAGAAATGAAAAATAGATTTTCTATTTTGTCCAAAAATAAAAATTTACCAAACTTTATGACCATTCATGCCTTTTCTTACTCAATCTTAAAACAATTTTATTCAGACTTCAACAAATTTACTATATATGATATAAATGATACATCTTCAAAAGCATATAAGGAGTTTAAAAATCAACTGGGTTTATATTTTAAAAGATATATAACTTATGAAGAAATGAAAAAATTCACCTCAGCTATATCTTTTGTTAAAAGTAGAGGATTAAATTCAGCAAGCCCTGCAATGATAAAAGAACTTGACTTACGAGAATTGAATGATATTTTAAAAATATATAATGAAGTTCTAAAAAAATATAATTATATAGATTTTGATGATCTACTAATAATTTCTAATGATCTATTGAATAACGAAAATTTACTAAAAAAAGTCACAGATCAATATAAATTTATTATTCTAGATGAAGCACAAGATACATCTACAATACAATGGAAAATAATACAAAAAATAATATCAAAAGAAAAAAACTTTTTTGCTGTTGCTGATGACGATCAAAGTATATACTATTTCCGTGGAGCTGAGCCAAAATATATTTGGAATTTCAAATCCTATTTTAGCGAATCAGAAATACTACATTTAGACACAAATTATAGATCTACACCGCAGATTATAAAAAGTGCGGATAATTTAATCAAAAATAATGAATATAGGCAAAAAAAAGATTTTAAATTTCACCAAAAACCTGGTAGTAAAATAAAAATAAAACTTCTAAAAGACCGATTACAACAATATAGTGATCTTATAAAAAATATAAAAGAAAACAAAGGAAATCATGCAATTATATATAGAAATAACGTATCTTCACTAGTAACAGCTTATGAACTCACAAAAAATGGGATTCCATTTAGTATGAAAAATAATAGTGATGTAACCAATCATTTTATATTTAAAGATATTGTAAATATAATTAAATTTGCTACAGATCCCAATGATATAAATACTTTTGAATTAATATTTAAAAAAATTGGCTGTTATTTTAATAACCATGATTTCAATATGATAAAACAAAATAATAATCACTTGAATCTGTATAAAAGTATTATATCGAATCAAAAAATTGAAGTTTATAAGAGACAAAAATTTTCATCTAAAATGGATTTTTTGAACTTAACAATATCAAATTTCAAAAAATATGGAATAGATTTAATATTAAACGATGTCGGATATATAGAATACTTAGAGAATATTAAAAGAAACTTTGCCAAAGGAATAAAGGGATATTTAAGAATTATAAGAGCATTACAACATATTGCTAACGACTCATCAAATGCCTTTGAATTTCTATCCAAATTAAAATATACATTAAATCATAGTACTCCAAATTCTAATCTATCACTAATGACTATACACGGAGCGAAAGGATTAGAATTTGATAATGTATATCTAATAGACATCATAGAAGATGAAATTCCTGGATATAATGATGAAGACCTTTTTTTAGAAGAGGAAAGAAGATTATTATATGTTGGTATGACGAGAGCAAAAAATAACTTAACAATTTATTCATACAAAAAAGATCAGGGAGAAAACATAAAATCTTCAAGATTTATTTCCGAAATTTTACAATAAATAATCTTTTTTTGTTTAAATTTCAAAGTGTTTTAAAATTTTATTACTTATTTATGTCTACTTAACTTTCACTAAGAATATAGATCGCAAATAGAGAAATTGTAAAATTAGAGCTGTTACCCTTTCTACTGTGTATGGTGTTACTTTAGTTAAAGATACAAGCCAAATACAACTCTTCATAAAAAACTTATTATAATGAATATTGGCATTTACTCAAATTTCTATAGATAAATTATTATTAATGCTGAAACTATTTTTTACATCTCCAGAATATCCAACAATAAAAAATAAGGGGTAAACCCCTTATTTAAAATTTTATCTCTACCATCTGCACTACACGCATATCTCCATAATCTAAAGTTCTTAATTCCTCTCTCCATCCATCAGCAATCCAAAAATAACTTCCTATTCTATCAACAGCAGCTATGGCATGACTCATATTACGATAATCTATTTCATCCACGGAAACGTGTAATAAAGTTCCATCATCTATAGCTTGCATCATATCGTTGCGTGATGGATTAACTTTTAAATATATTTTTGCAGGATTAATATCCATATCTGCCGTAACTTCTCTATAAGCTGGAGCTATATTTGATCTACTAGTTCCATCATAATCACTTCCTGAATAACCCCCATTTGTATCCATAGCTATATAAAACATAGCAAAAATATCACTTGCTTTATATTCTTTAGAAAAATTAGTCATTCTATTTTCATTAGCGTAGATCATTATATTGGTTGCGGCAGTTGGAGCACAGTGTCCTCTAGGATACACAAATCTACCATCTCTATCTTTAATTTTTAAATTTTCAAAATACTTAGTAGTATATGGAACAAACGAATTTAAAAAACTTCTATCTTTTTTTTTGCCCCTAATTTCTTTATTTACTTCTGGTTTTCTATTAAAATCAATTTTATATTCAAACGCTTTTAGCATATTTTCTCTAGTAATTACACTAGGAAATTGACAACTTGTAGGCATAAGTTCTAGAATTTTTCCATCACTCATTTCTACAAATATAGAAAATGGTCCAGCATAATAAATTTTTGCATTCCTTATATCTTCATAAGTTAATTCATATGGTTTTAATAAATCTAGCAAAAGTTGACCTCTACCAAACTCATGCACATAACCGGTTTTTGCATTTATGAGAGAGTATCCTACCACATCATTACTTGCATCCGAAAATTCAACATAGTCTATAACTACTTTATCCTCTTCATCCATAAATTCCATAGTATTTACGGCTTTTAAACTATCTCCTGAATCTAAAAGAGATAATGCCATTGAGTAATCTCCTCTTTGATAGACAGGAGCCGATCTATTATTGCAATTATATACAAAAAATATTATCAAAGTCGATAAAATTATTATAGATAACAGAATAAAAATTTTTTTATTTTTTTTCATATTTACCTCCTATCTTCTATGTTCTTTTAATTTATTTGGTAATGGTAAAAAATCTCCTGGTCCGATATATACTTTATCTTCTCCATTTCTCTTTTCCCTCTTATTATTAATGTCCTCTATCCTATGCTCTCTATCATTTAAAATATAGTAAGAATATATAGTTCTTATTACTTCAGGCTTCCCTAAAATATTAAAAACAACTTCACTTTTTACCACATATTCCATTCTTTTTTTGAAATTATTGTAAAATCTTGTTTCTTCTTTTGAACCAATCTCTTTAGATGCTACATCTAAAGTACATAAAAATATAAAACTAAATGTAGCACACAGGAATAAAAAAACCTTTTTCTTCATAATGACATCCTCCATTTGTTTTATTTGGATAAATTAATAAAGTTATCCATCTATATTATATACCTTTGAAAATATAAAGTCAAATATCATTATATATTTTATAAACCTGAAATGAAGATTAATAACTAAGATTACTATAAAATTTATCTAGCCTGTAATTAATATCAAACATATGATAGAATATATTGGGAGGTAAATATGTGCACAGCTTTACAATACAAATATTTTTTTGGTAGAAATTTAGATCTTGATTATTCTTATAATGAAGAGGTAACAATAACACCTAGAAATTTTATTTTTAACTTCAAATATAAAGAGGCAATTAAAACACATTTCGCAATGATTGGAATGGCTTTTATACAAGAAGACTATCCATTATATTATGACGCAACTAACGAACACGGACTCAGCATGGCAGGGCTTAACTTCCCTAAAAATGCACATTATTTTCATTTAAACGAGGATAAAGATAATATTGCTCCGTTTAAGTTTATTCCCTGGATACTCTCTCAATGTAAAAATGTAGCGGAAGCTCTAACTCTTTGTAAAAAAATTAATTTAGTAAATACACCTTTTAATAAAAATCTTCCTAACGCAACTCTACATTGGATAATATCTGATGCTAACAGAGCAATCACTGTAGAAAGCACCTCAGACGGATTAAAAATTTACGAAAATCCACTAGGAATTTTAACTAACAATCCTCCGTTTGATAAACAGATGTTTAACTTAAATAATTACAAACATCTTTCTAACAAAGATAGTAACAATAATTTTTCTGAAAATATAAATTTTGAAAGCTACAGCCTAGGAATGGGAAGCATAGGATTGCCAGGAGATGTCTCCAGCCAGGGAAGATTTGTAAGAATCAGTTTCTTTAAAGAAAACAGCGATGTAAAAGAAAATGAATATATGAGCCAATTTTTCCATTTACTACAAAGTGTTTATCAACCAAAGGGAGCTACTTATGTAGAACATAGCGGAAAATATGAATACACCATCTACACTTCATGTGTAGATACTATAAACGGAATCTACTACTACAAAACTTATAATAATTCTGATATCAATGGAATAGATATGAAAAAAGAAAATTTAGATTCAGAAAAGCTAATAAGTTACAATCTAGTTTTAGAGCAAAAAATAAATATACAAAATTAAAAAGTTTTTCCAAATTTTGAGTATACTATATAAAAATTTTATAAACAAAAAAGCACATAACTAGTATAACCTTAGTTGATATGCACCCACAAACCCGGACAAAATAACCGCGTTTACTATACGGCTTGTAACCTGTACTCAACAGGTGACAGGCCGTTTAATTTTGTCTTTATTCTTTTGTTGTTATACCAGTCAATATATT
>JAEZWK010000020.1 GCA_023443045.1 Bacillota bacterium | reverse complement strand
CTTTTTGGAAACGTCATTCTAGTGCAGGATCTTTTTCTATATATTTTTTATATTCGTCTAAAGTAGTAGCACCAATCGCGTGCAAAACACCTCTAGCAAGTAATGGTTTTAATAGATTACCCGCATCCATAGCTCCGCTGGTTCTACCCGCTCCAACAATAGTGTGTATCTCGTCGATAAACATGATTATCCTGCCTTCAGATTTTTCTACTTCCTCTAAAACTGATTTTAATCTCTCTTCAAACTCACCCTGATATTTTGCACCAGCTATCAATGCACCCATATCCAAGCTAAAAATTGTTTTATTTTTAAGTCCATCCGGCACATCATTTTTTACTATTCTCTGAGCCAAACCTTCTACTATGGCAGTTTTACCTACACCAGGCTCCCCGATTAAAACAGGATTATTTTTGGTTCTTCTAGATAAGATACGTATACAATCACGAATTTCCTCATCTCTACCAATTACCGGATCTACCTTGCCATTTTTTGCCTCTTCTACCAAATCTCTACCAAATCTAGTAAGCACGCTGTAATTGGATTCGGGATTATTGGTATTTGCATTTTTATTTCCTCTAATATCCATAAGCGCCTCCATCAAATTATTTTTATTTATTCCATATTTTTTGAAAATATCTTTTAGTGATCTCGCCTTTTCAAAAAGTGCATACAATAAATGCTCCGCACTCAAAAATTCATCATTTAAAGAAGATCTAAACTCATCCGCAAAAACAAAGACTTCATTTAATTCCATGGAATAGGAAAAATTACCGCCTTCTACTCTGGGAAAAGAGTGGATTTTTGTCTTCAAAACTTCTGCTAGATCCAAAAGACTTATATCTAATTTTTTTAATATCAAATTAGCCGCAGAATCTACATTAACCATTGCAAATAACACATGACTTGCTGAAATTTCCGGATTCTTTAGTTCCCTCGCTGTAGAGACTGCGTACTCCAATATTTCTAATGATTTTTGTGTAAATTTATCTTGCTGCATAATTATCTCCTAAAGTAATTTTTTTAAAATCTCCTCTTGTTCTTTTGAATAAACTGGGTTTTGGATGATCACCCTCAAATACATATCTCCACGATTTCCGGATAAATCTTTCAAACCACGCTTTTTTATCAAAATTTTCTTTAGCGCCTCAATCCTTTCTGGAATTTTGACTTTTATTTTACCATCAACTGTGTCTATCTCTTTTTTAGTTCCAAAATATGCTTCTGCCGGAGTTATGAAAATATCCTTTATGATATTTGTGCCATCTATCTCCATGTCTTTTGGTAAAGTGATATTTACTTTGAAAATGATATCTATACCATCTAGACCCCACTTTTCACCTTTTACCTTTATTTTTTTGCCCGGAGTTATACCTTCTGGGATTTTTACTTCCATCGGGATAATTCTTCCCTCTAGACCGACATTTACATTTTTTGTAGCTCCACTAAAAGCCTCATCAAGCGAAATATTTATAGATGAATTGACACTCTGTCTTTTAGGTGATTTTCTAAAAAACATATCCTCAAATCCACCAAAACCTCTACTAGATGATGAATCTCCACCAAAAAACATATTAAAAAAATCACTGAATCCACCAGCTGAAGAAGTATAAGTGGTGTAATTATTAAAACCGTACTGAGACGGATCAAAATTCTGACCACCTGAAAAGTCATAGCTACTACCAAATGTATCATATTTCTTTCTCTTATCTTCATCACCTAAAACTTCATAGGCCTCATTTATCTCTTTAAATTTTTGTTCAGCCTCTTTATTATCAGGATTCATATCTGGGTGATATTTTTTAGCAAGCTTTCTATAAGCTGATTTTATTTCTTGGCTAGTTGCATTTTTGTCTAGCCCTAAAATTTCATAATAATCTTTATACTGCAAAGGAATTCTCCTTTCTTTTGACTTTCTTTGACCTAAATTTTTTATACCCCTTTTTTTTATATCTAAACAAAATAATCTTGAAAAAATTTTTTTATTGTGATAAAATATTTATCGGAAAACTTTTCCTTGCCCTAAGGGGCCTAATGTCCAAAAGGAGGTGTAATATGAGAAACTATGAAACAATGCTAGTTTTTCGTCCTGATATCACAGATGAACAAAGAGAAAGTCTTTTAGAAAGATTTTCAGGTATCATTGGTGATGCTGGCGAGATCAAAAAAGATGCATGGGGTTTGAGAAAACTTGCATATCTAATTGATGACTACACAGAAGGTTACTATGTGCTTTTAAATTACAAAGCTGAGCCTGAAGTTATTAAAGAAATAACTCGTGTTTCACGTATATCAGATGTATTGTTACGTTATATGACAATTTTATTAGAAGAAGAGAAATAAGAGGAGCTAAAAGTATGAATATTGCAATGTTAGTTGGTAGATTAACAAAAGATCCAGAATTACGTTATATACCAGGTACACAAACAGCGGTTACAACTTTTATCATCGCTATTGATAAGGGTTTAAGCCGTGATAAAAAAGCTGAATTAGAAGCAAAAGGTTTGCCAACAGCTGACTTTTTACCAATTGTATGTTGGGGAAAAACAGCACAAAATGTTTCCAACTTTGTAGGTAAAGGTTCTTTAGTAGCTGTACAAGGTCGCATCCAAACAAGAAATTATGAAGACAAAGCCGGCGAGAAAAAATATGTTACAGAGATTGTAGCTAGTCAAGTTGAGTTTATCGAATGGAAAGAAAGAGAAAAGAAAGATGAAAGATCAGCTTTCAATCCTTTTGATGGAGCAGCTAGTTTCGGCGATTCAAAATCAGATGATTTCGGTTCTTCATTCCAAGGATTTCACGTTGCTGATGACGACGAAAGCATTCCTTTTTAATAGAAAGGAGACAAAATGCAAAAAAAATATCGTCCAAGACGTAAAATGTGCCAAGTGTGCATAGATAAAAATGAACAATTCGATTATAAAGATGTAAATAAATTAAAAAGATTTATCTCTGAGCGTGGTAAAATTTTACCTAGAAGAGTTACAGGTGCTTGTGCTAAACACCAAAGAAAAATCACTCTAGCTATCAAACGTGCTAGACAGGTTGCACTTTTACCATATGTTCAAGATTAATTAAAAGAGCTTTGGCTCTTTTTTTTTGCAATAAAAAAAGGCATATAGCCTTTAGTTTTTATTTTCTTCTGTTTTTGTGTCTTCGTTTTCTTTGTTTTCAGTTTGTGACTCACTTTGTTTTAATTGTTTTTGGAATTCTTCCTGTGTTTTTTTGTATTCATCCATCAATTTTTGTCCAGCTTCAGTGTATTTTACTTCACTTTTTGCCATTATTTCATCTAAATATTTTTGGAATTCTACGCTTATTTGATCATCTGTTTGGTCTTTTCTTTTTGCGTGGAAATCATCATATAAAGCATTTAGCACTGCGTTATCATAAATTTCTGTTCTATATGATTCTATATATTCTTCTTCTGTCATTTTGGTGGCAGCTAGTACTTCGTCTCTTTTTCTTTTTTCGAATTCCTTATTTTCTATAGATTCTTTTAGTTTAGCTATTTCTTCATTCATTTTTTCTTCTGTTGCATCAAATCCAAGTTTTTTTGCTTCTGCAACTGCAGCTTTTATTCTTACCATTGCTGGGAATAGGTTTTGACGCATGAAATTAAATGCTTCTTCTGAATTATATGCCATAGATTGTGCTTCTGCCATAAGATCCAATTCGTCTTGGTATACAACTTGATCGCCTACAGTTGCTAATACTACATTTTCTCTTTTTCCATTTTTAGCATCTATATAGTATTGTTTGTATTTGGTTACAAGTTCTATAGCTTGCTTTTTGAACTGCTCTTCCAATTGTTCTTGGTTTAATTCTGCATTTTCGCCTTCTTTATTTTCAGTATTTTCAGCATCTGTATTTTCAGCATCTTTGTTTTCTGTAGTTGTGCTTGTCTCTTTATTATTTTCGCTTTCTGTTGTTTCTTTTTGTTTACAGCTATACATGGTAAGTGTCATAAGTAAAGCTGTTAATAAAATAAGTATTTTTTTCATTTATTTCCTCCTTACACGTCTTTATATTATACCCCAAATTTTAAAAAAAATAAAGTCTTATAATTTCATCTATATCTCCTATAAACTCATAACTTTTATGCTTAATTTTTTCAGGAATATAGGACTTTTCTTTATTTACAACAGCATAATGGAAACCTGGATTTTCCTTTGCATATTTCCAAAATCTATATTTTATAATTCCAGGAGTATTGTAGCCTACGCCCATTTCTAAGAGCAATACTTTTTTATTTTTATTCTTCTCTACAAATTCTTCAAGCTTTTTATTTTTTCTGTGCCAATTTTCATCTTCTACAAATCTTTCGTCAACTCTTATATTTGGCATCATATAGTTACCGCATATGGGGCAAACCGGAATGAGATCTTCTCTTACTTTTGTATTTTCTATATTTTCTATCATCTTTAGTATAGAATCTCTATTGTCATATAATTTTTTTGTGCATGGAATACCACACTGGTCTTTACCAAAATCACCCTGATATTCAAAAATTTTCTCCTCATCCAAACCATCTAGAAAAAGAGCGTGATCCACATTTGTCGTTAGAATAAAATACTCTTTTTTCTTGAGTAATTCTGCTAAATTTTTGTAAGTATCTTTTTTTGGGGGAGTGTATCTATTTTTATAAATGAGTTTTGAAAAATAGCCCCAGTATTCTGCCTCATCTTCAAATGGGAAAAACCCCATCTCATATATATTATCAGTCCTAAATTTTTCAATAAAAGCCTTAAAATCTTCTCTTACGCCTTCGCCGCTATATTCATATCCAGCAGAAGTAGAAACTCCGCTACCTATACCCAGAAGTATAATATCAAACTCATCTAGCAATTTTTGCATAATAATTCCTCATAGATTTTATAGTCCTCATCGGAAAAGACATTAAATACAATATCCATATCTAAATCTGATTGTAAAATAGTATCCGTTGCAATATTCGCCGCTCTTTTTTTATCAAAACCAAATGCTCCGGTAGATATAGCACAAAATGCAAGGGATTTTATTTTTCTTTCTTGCGCTTCTTTTATACAATTTATATAGCAATTTTTTAGCATCTCATCATCTTCTTTAGTTTCCGCATTTTCAATTATGGGACCGACTGTATGGAAAATATATTTTGAAGGCAAATTATAAGCATCTGTAACTATTACCTGAGATGTATCAAGAGTCGACTCACCCATGATTTCATAGCATTTATTGCGTAAAATAGCACCGGAAAAAGTGTGAATGGCGTTATCTATACAATAATGTTTCGGCACAAAACATCCCAGCATATATTTATTTGCCGCATTTACAATCGCATCCACGGAAAGTCTGGTTATATCACCCTTATATAAGTAAATATTTTCACCAAATTTTTTAGCATCCTTATAATAAAAAATACCATCTCTTTCAATAAAATATTTTAACACTTCACTTTCTACTTTTAAAAAATCTTCATCTAATTTATTTGGCATTCTAAGATTGCATATTATTCTATACGCTTCAAAAAGAGTGTCCTCATCTAAATTAAAATCCCCAAGATCTATCTTATATTTTTGTAAATAATAGAGGTACTCATCCCGATTGGGATCATCCAATAAATATTCTATCAAAAACCTCAATTTCTCTTTCATAAAACCTCCCATGCCATTTATACCCAAAAAAAGACCCATAACCATAGCTATGGGCCAAAATCATTATCTACTAAATTCAAACTCTACACTACCATCTTCAAAAATAATCTTTCCTACAAAATCTCTATTCTCTGATTTAAAATCAAAAAGTCCAAACTCTCTAGTCTTTGCTACACCATTTACAAAATACAAATTACTCTTAACAGTTTTATTTCCGGAAGTAAGCTCGAGTACAGCTCTTCCTCTAAATTTTTCGCCATTTACATTTTGGAAAATATTTAAATAAAATCTCTGAGTAAAAATTCCAGATTTTTTATATTCTACAATTGGTGCATCATAATTTTTGTCATTTTCTACATTTAAAACTTCTACTTCAACTCTTTTTACTATATCATTCAAAGAAATTTCTAGCACGCTTACGCCAGGTTCTAAAGCTCTTATTTTTCCATTTGCAAGCTCTAAAACATTTTTATCCATCACTTCAAAATTTAAATTAGATAAAACGCTCTCATTGGCATCTACAAGCTCTAAAACATCTAACTCATCACCAATATTTAAAGTGATTTTATCTTTTTTCACTGAGAAATCTTCTTTTTCAGATTCTACATCTCTATTTGTGTAAGCACTTTTTACAGTTACTTCGCAAGAAGCTTTAAACTCTCCATCTTCTGTAATAGCATAAACATTTGTAGTACCTATACCTACACCATATACAAGACCATTTGCATCCACTCTTACAATTCTTTCGTTATCAGAAACAAATCTTACATTTTTATTTGTTGCATTATAAGGACTAATAGTAGCTTTTAGCTGAGCATATTTACCTTTATAAATCCAACCCTTTGTATAATTTAAGCTAATACCAGTTACTTTTACTACATTTGTATCTTCCTTATCATTTTCATCTGGGACAAAATTAGCATCTGTAGTGGTGATAGCTTTTATACATGCATTTGTATTTGCAAGTTGAGTGGTCAAATCGCTCCAAGATTTTCCGTCTGAAGAAACAAAACTCTGTGAAGAATAAGCTCTAGCACGTGATGAGAAATTTCTAAATGGAGCTTCTATAGCTAGAGGATAAGTGTAACTTGGATTATACATATAAACTACAATCGCAAATTGTTCGCCTTTTTTGATTTCAGATTTATCTACATCCAAAGTGTAATAACCTGGAAGACCCATTCTACCTGTAGCAATTTTTTTACCATTTTGGAAATCGGAAGTATTTTTTACATCATTAACCAAATAAATATCATAGCTGGAATTATAAGCTACATTGAAAAGACCTACCTCTACCAATGTCTCATTATCATCCGCACGATAAACATTTGCCATATATCCTTGATTTCTATAACCAAAACTTCTAGTAGCGCCTAGTGGATCGTATTGATAGATTTTACCATTTCTATCCATATCTTTTGGAATAAATACAGCATTACTTCTGCCACAGTGAGCATCATAATAAGAAACATAATAATAACCATTATCTAAATAACGAGTTCCCCAACTATTTCTTACAATCCACGCACCATTACCAGGAGCTTTATATCTAAAATTAGTTGCCGGAAAATTATCTATCCAACCAACAATAACTACAGCGTGATTTGCCTTACCATAACCTGGATCATAGTGAGAATTAAACTTTGGAAAATCCATATTCTCATTACCATTAATATTTGTGTAAACTCCGCCATATTGCATAATAGCTTCTTTTATAGCACGAGTATCATTACCATCTTTCATATCTGGAATAAATAAAATACTATCTATATCCATAACTCTAGTCAAATTACTTGGTGAAGAATAAGCATATGGTGAATAAGGATCATCTTTTTCATCTATAGGACCTGACCATCTAGCTAAATATGCAGCAGCAATTTCTCTATTACCACCATCATTTGGACCCCAATCAAAACCGTGAGTGTTTCTCAAATGCTTTTCACTAAAATCATATTGACCAAAACGAGTTAAATAACTCTCCATAGCTCCATATGTCGCAAAAGCCCAACAACTACCATTTGGACCCTGATCTCTAATAGGTGTTACTCTATTTAAGGTTCTTAAATCATATGAACTTGGAAGAGAACTTCTATGTGTGATTTTAAAATTAGAATCATCCACAGTAAGAGGTGACGGTCTTACCTCGCCAACAGATTCATAAAAATCTGGATTTACATCGCTGAGTTCTATCTCTTCATGTGACTCAGAATCATTTTCTACATAGACATCTCCTAAATCATCACGAGCATTTACTCTAAAACTAAATAGAGAAAATACCAATAAAACACTTAAAATCCAACTAAATAATTTTTTCATAACTCCTCCTATTTTTTTGATTTTTCACTTTAATTTATTGAAATATTAAACAACAATCTCCTGTCTACAACTAATAACTCGCCTCCAAACTCATTGAAAATTATTAATCGTTTAAAAATAATCTTCTTTTAATTTAATATATGAAACATCGTTTATATTATTTCAATAATTAAAATATTTAATTTTATTTTAATACCGCACGAGCTATTTGTAAAGTATTTTTTTAAAAATTTTTTGCTTTTTTTAGATGAAGTAATTAAAAATCCCTTTATACCAATGTTTCTAGAAAATATGTGCAGCTATTTATTTTTTTGATTTCTATAATTAATTTTGTAAATAACAATATATCTTTCTATTATTATATAATTTTATTTTTTTGAGGATTTTTTATAAAAAAAGAGCTGATATTTTTTCGTACAGCCCATTTTTTTCTATATATTTCTTCATATTCTATATCCGCTATATTTTCTATATCGTCCAATTGCACTAAATCATCAGGAATTGGTATATTAGTCATTAATAGTTTCATCATATTTTAATTTTATTTTTATTATTTAGTATTTTTTTTATTATTTCGATAAGGCACGCTATCAATATCGATATAATTATGCATAATATCCATATAAAAAAACCTTTGTGGCTTCTAAGAAAATATTCTTCTGCAGCACTAGTTTCAGCAGTAATTTTTAGTATATTCTTATATTTTATATAATCTCCAATAAAGCGTCCACAGATTAAACCGCAAATATTTCCTAAAGTCATAAAATATCCTATATTTTTATTGAATATAGTGATTATAATCG
>JAEZWK010000010.1 GCA_023443045.1 Bacillota bacterium | reverse complement strand
AGCTACCTAGACATCATAAACGCAAGCACAAGCTACTACTTTGAAGGAAACACATGGAAAAACCATGACACAATGAATGTAATCGTAGAACCAAACCATGAAAATGAAATCTTCGAAGTGAGATAATAAAAACGAGAAAAGACGGTAATAACCCGTCTTTTTTATTAATAATTATAAAAAAAAATGAAAATTGAGGGGGAGGGGGAAACCCCTCTTTTTTGGGTATATAAATCTGGGAGGAAATATGTTTTTAATTATAATTGGATTTATTTTTAGTATTTTTAGTTATTTGCTATATCGATTTAATATTCATATACTCAAATTATTTTTGGTAGACATCGTAATATATCAAAAGATTATACTTTTTTCATTGAGTTTTATAATTTTATATTTTTCATTTATACATTTTAAGCTCATTTTTTTATTTTTGATACAGGCAAGTGTTTTATGTTTGTTTTTTGATATTTTATTAAAATTTGTTAAGGGATATTCTATATATGGATTTATATTTTCAGCGATTATTTCTTTATTTTTAGTTGTTTATGGCTACTATAACATGAACTCGATTTTTTCTAGGAAGTTTGAGATTGTTTCAGAAAAGGTAAGTAGACCATATAAATTGTTATTGATATCTGATACTCATTATGGCAATGTACAAAGAAGTGGAGTTTTATCTTCTGCGATAGATGAAATCAATAAAAATGATTTTGATTTTGTGATTTTGGCGGGTGATATTGTGGATGAGAGTACTTCAAAGGAGAAGTTAGTGGAAGTTTTTGGTGAGCTGGGTAGAATTAATAATAAAAATGGTATCTACTATGTTACTGGAAATCATGATATTTTATCTTTTGGTCGAAATTCTCATTTTACTATTTCTGATATTCGTAATGAGCTTCACAAGAATGATATTATTTTTGCTGATGAAAATAGTTTTGATATTAATGATGAGATAACGCTAATTGGTAGAAAGGATAAGTCGCTTGGCGCTAGAAAGAGTTTGAGTGAGTATGGTGATCTTAATGATTATGTAATTGTGATTGACCATCAGCCTCCTAAAAAAACTGATGATTTGTCGATTGCTGATTTAGTGCTTTCGGGGCATACTCACGCAGGACAGATCTTTCCTTTTAAGGTTTTTATTTCTATGGTGAATGATTATGTTTCAGGTCTTTACAAAAAGGATAATACAAATATTATTGTTAGTTCTGGCTTTGCTGGATGGAATATTCCTGTGAGGACGCATGAGCATTCTGAATATGTAATTATTGATATAGTTCCAAAAAAATAAGAGGGGAAATCCCTCTTATTTTGCTGTTAGTGATGCCATCGTAATATAGTTATATGGTTTGTTGAAATGTGGCAAGAAAAATATATCTAGTAGTGCAATTCTATCTATGGTTAATTTTTCTTGTATTGCAAGTGAGAACATATGATTTAAAAGGCTTATATCATAATGTGATGCACATTGCATTCCCACAACTCTTCTAGTTTTTGTTTCATATACTATTCTTAATTTTACTTTATCATTTGTTTGCATGAATTCTGGCAATCTATTGTCTTCAAAATCTGTGTAGCTTACATCTATATTGTGAATTTTTGCGTTCTTTAGTGTAAGTCCTGTGGATACCATTTTTAGATCGTAGATAGAGATTCCGCTAGAACCTTGTACTCCCAATGATTCTATAGCTGTACCGCAAGCATTATGTGCAGCTACTATACCACTTCTTACTGCGTTAGTTGCAAGTGCAATGTAGTTTGGTTGTTCTAGTGCGTTGTCATATACCGTTGCGCAGTCACCAATTGCATATACATCTTTTATAGATGTTTCTTGCTTTTTATTTACTAAGTATGCGCCATTTTCAAAAGTTTTTAATTCATTTTTACCAAGAGCAGTATTTGGTTCAAATCCTGTAGCCAAAATTACCATATCGGTTTTAAATTCTTCGCTATTTGTAACTACACTTTCTACTTTTTTGTCCCCTTTGATTTCTAGAAGTCTCTGATTGAATTTTACATCGATACCATTTTTTTGTAATGTATCTATCATCATATCACCAAATTCTGTATCAAAGTAGATGGAAAGGCATGTAGATGTAGTGCTTAAAAGAGCCACCTCTTTATTTAATCTTCTAAATGCTTCGGCAAGTTCTACGCCGATATAACCTGCTCCTACAACGGTGATGTGTTTGTAATCACTTCTTTCTAATTTTTTTATAACTTCTTTTGCGTGTTGATAGAGTTTTACTTTTTGTACATTTTCTAATTCTATTCCAGGTATTTGAGGAATTTTAGGATTGCTACCAGTAGCAAGTATCAATTTGTCATAGCTTTCAGTTTTTTCAGTGCCATCTTGATCATAGTAGATTACTTTTTTATCAAAATCGATTCTTTTTATCTCTGTATTTATATGAACTTTTGCTCCTTTTTCTGAAAGTTTATCTGGTCCGGAATAAAAGAGAGCATCTCCGCCTCCTACCATTTGTTTACCTATCCAAAGAGCCATTCCGCATCCTAAAAAGCTTGTGTTGTAATTTCTGTCGAACACAACTACTTCGTTGTCTTTGTAATTGTCTAAAATTGTGTTTATCGCTGCAGTTCCTGCGTGATTAGCACCTATCAAAACTATTTTTGCCATAAATCCTCCTATTTATTAGAATGATTAAATTGTATCAAAAATTTATCAAACTGTCAACACACAATTAAATAATTGATTATTTTTTTAACTTTATATTTTATAACATTAACTTATTTTGTTATTTTTTCTTCTATAGTATTGTTATCTATTTTATACTTGACAAAATGCAAAAATTATAGTATATTATTCATGTTAAGCCCACGTAGCTCAGTAGGTAGAGTACATGCATGGTAAGCATGAGGTCACCGGTTCAATCCCGGTCGTGGGCTCCATTTTTATATTTAGGAGGAAGGGAAATGGCAAAACAGACGTTTGAAAGAACAAAACCACACGTAAACGTAGGAACAATAGGACCCGTAGACCACGGAAAAACAACATTAACCGCGGCAATCACATTAGTATTAAATAAAAGAAATGGAACAGGAGCATTTGTAGACTACGCAAACATCGATAAAGCTCCAGAAGAAAGAGAAAGAGGAATC
>JAEZWK010000027.1 GCA_023443045.1 Bacillota bacterium | reverse complement strand
GGTATAAGGAGGCGCAATAATGAACTACAAAAAATTAATAACCGATTCTTTATTTAAAAATAACGCAGTTTTAGTACAATTGATTGGTTTATGTTCAGTTTTAGCAGTTTCAATAAATGTTGAAAATGCTTTAGCTATGAGTGGGGCAGTTATTGCAGTTACTACACTAAGTAATATGGTAGTCAGTTTAATTAGAAAAATTGTTCCTAGTAAAATTAGAATTCCGATTTATATTGTAGTAATCGCAACATTTGTAACTTTAGTTGACATGTTTTTAAATGCATATCTTCCAGATTTGTACAATTCACTAGGACTTTTTATACCTCTTATTGTAGTAAACTGTTTAATTTTGGCTAGAGCAGAAAGTTTTGCAAGTAAAAATAAAGTTTTTCCTTCAATAGTAGATGGATTTGCTAATGGACTCGGATATGCCTTAGCGATAATAATTCTTGCGATTTTTAGAGAACTATTGGGTTCAGGTCAAATTCTTGGTTATAATATTTTACCAGGATTTAATCCAATGGGACTTTTCGTTATGCCTGCGGGTGCATTTATTATTTTAGGTTTGATGATTTTTGCTTTAAATATAGTTAGAATGCGTAAGAAGGAGGAAGAATAATGAATCCACTTCAAATAATAATATCAACTGTTTTTGTAAACAATTATGTTTTCAGTCAGTTTTTAGGAATATGCCCATTTTTAGGAGTATCAAGTAAAGTCGAAACAGCTAGTGGTATGAGTATTGCCGTTGCATTTGTAATTACTCTCAGTTCAATTATTACATATGCCATTCATCATTTGATTTTGGCACCGTTGAATATTGAATTTTTACAGACGATTGTATTTATTCTAGTTATTGCTAGTTTGGTACAATTTGTTGAAATGGTTATTAAAAAAATATCTCCAGCATTGTATCAAGCTATGGGTGTATTTTTACCACTAATTACTACTAACTGTGTAGTATTGGGTGTAGCGATTGTTAACATTCAAAATGATTATGGTATTGTAGATACATTAGCTAATGCTGTTGGAGCTTCAGTTGGTTTTGCCTTAGCATTAATCCTAATGAGCGCTCTTAGAGAAAGATTAGAGCTTATTGATGTTCCTGAACCTTTAAAAGGATTTCCTTTGGCACTAATTGCTGCTGGATTGATGAGTATTGCTTTTACTGGTTTTCAAGGTTTGGTTTAGGAGGTTATTATGTCAGTAGTATATCCAGTAGTTATATTGGGATCAATGGGTTTACTTTTTGGTCTTCTATTAAGTATTGCTTCTAAAGTTTTTGCGGTATATGTAGATCCACTTGTTGGAAATATTTTAGGGGTTTTACCTGGTGCCAATTGTGGTGCATGTGGTTTTCCTGGATGCGAAGGTTTAGCAAATGCAATTGCTAATGGTAAAGCTCCATGTAATGCGTGTACAATTGGTGGAAATTCTGTAGCTCAAAAGGTTGCTACGTTAATGGGTCAAGATGCTCAGGAAGTAGAAAAAATGGTAGCTGTTGTTAAATGTAATGGAACATGTGCAAACGCTAAAAATAAATACACCTATCATGGTTATAATGATTGTAGATATGTAAATCAAATCGGGGGCGGAAATAAATCATGTTATTATGGATGCTTAGGTTGTGGTACTTGTAAAGATGTTTGTCCATTTGATGCTATAACAATGGTAGATGGAGTTGCTTTTATTTTAAAAGATAAATGTAAAGCATGTAACAAATGTATCGAGATCTGCCCTAAGAAATTAATAGAACTCATGCCATATAAAAGACATACAGTTGTTAAATGTAATTCTCTTGATAAAGGAAAGACTGTAAAAGAAAATTGTGCTGTAGGTTGTATAGGATGTAAAATGTGTGAAAAGAAATGTCCTAAAGAGGCAATTACTGTCACCAATTCACTTGCTCATATAGATTACTTAAAGTGCGTAGATTGTAATATGTGTGTGAAAGTTTGTCCTCAAAAAACTATAATTAGCGATAAACCACCAAGAGTTAAACCAACACCTATTCAAACACAAGAACAGGCTCCAAAAGAAAATATAGTGAATGAAACTGTAAATGTAGAAAAACAAGATAATATTACACAATAAAAAAACTGCCTATTTGGCAGTTTTTTCTCCGCTTATTAGACTTATTTTTTCATCTTCTATTTGTGATTTATATTTTCCAGGTGACATTTTTGTATATTTTTTAAATGTTACACTAAAATGGCTTTGGCTTGAAAAACCACATAGATATGCAATATAATCTAATGTTTTTGAACCATCTTCTATTAATTGTTTTGATTTTTCTATTCGAAGTAAATTAATGTATTCACAAAATCTATATCCTGTTTTATCTTTAAAAAGTCTACATAGATAATTCTCAGAAATAAATAGTTGTTCTGATAAACTTTTGAGAGTTAATTTTTCATGAAAATGTTCATTTATATAGGAAAGAGCTTTTGAAATTATATTTTCGTCATTATTATTATGATCTTCTACAAAAATATGCAAATAATCATTTAACATAAAATTACCTATCTTGTGTAACATTGTACATTCTTTAGCATGTTGTAGCGCATTTCCAATATATTCAAAAGTTGATTCGTGATTCTTTTGATATTTTAATTGGAAATAAGCATATAAATAGGTGTTAAGTTCCATTAATAATCTTCTTAGCTCCTCGGGAGTATCTTTTTTTTCCATCTCATTGTTTAAATCTTGAACACAGAAATTGAAGGTTTCAGGTCGCAGTGATTGACAAATTAATTGATAATCCATATAGCCTCCTTTATATAAAAATACAATAGATTTTTAAAAAAAAATCACTTATGTGTTAAGTATACTATATTTAAGACTTGATGTCAATAAATGTTAGAGGAGGCTAACTCATGAACGTAGCAATTATATATTGGACAGGTACAGGTAATACTTTAGCAATGGCTGAAGCAATTAAAGAAGGCGCTGAAAATAATGGTGCAACAGTAAAATTAATAGAAGTTGATAGTGCTTCTATGGATGATGTAACAGGAGCAGATAGAGTTGCTTTTGGTTGTCCAGCTATGGGAGATGAAGTTTTAGAAGAAATGAGCTTTAGACCATTTATGGATGAAGCAAATAAAGTTATTAGTGGAAAAGATGTTGCTATTTTTGGTTCATATGAATGGAATGATGGACAATGGATTTTAGACTGGGAAGAAGAAATAAAAGCAACAGGTGCCAATTTAATAGCTCCAGGATTAAAAGCATATGATAATCCAGATGCTGATGCTATTGAAGCTTGTAAAGAATTAGGAGCAAAATTAGCAAAATAAAAAGATAACCTAGGTTATCTTTTTTTTATGCGTTCTTCAGCTTTTATTAGTTCACTATAATATGAATTATTTTTTATTAAATCATCATGTGTACCACTTTCTTTAATTTCTCCGTGATCCAAAACTATAATATTGTCACATGAGCGAATTGTAGATAATCTATGAGCTATCATGATGGTTGTTCTATTTTTAGATAGATTTTTCAATCCTTCTTGAATCAAAACTTCTGTTTGGCTATCTATAGATGCTGTTGCCTCATCTAACACTAAAATTTTTGGATTTTTTATCATGGCTCTAGCAAATGTAATGATTTGTTTTTCACCTAATGATAATTTGTCATCTTGTATGGGACTATCTAATGTGTAGGTGTCAAGCAAATGTTTACCGCCACATGCAATTAAAGCGTTTATTATTTCATCATCTGTGACATTTTTTTCTAAAGCAATATTTAGTCTTAAACTTCCATCAAATAGTACGGGGTCCTGTAGAACAAATGCCATCTGACTTCTCAAAAATTTTAAATCATAGTCTGAAATATTTTTATTATCAATTTTTATCTTACCTTTTTTTATATCATAAAGTTTAAATAGAAGAGATATTATACTACTTTTACCACTTCCAGTATGACCTACTAGAGCGAGAGATTTACCCTTATTAAGTTTGAAAGAAATATCTTTTAGTACTGGTATATTCTCGTTATATTCAAAATAAACATTTTCAAATTCTACATTTCCTTCGATTGATTCCCCTATATATTTACCGGATTGTTCTTCTTTTAGATCAAATACCTCTGAAATAATATTTAATGCACTTAAAGCGCTAGAATAATCTGGGAAACTGTGGATTAAACCATTAATTTGAATTGCTAATATATTTGAAAAATTGAGTAATAACATTATTGATCCTATTGTATAATTTTCCTGACCCTGAAGAAATTTTAATGCAGTTACAAATATTAATCCAGCTTGCATTAAATGTGGAATTAAATCAGGAATATTCCAAGAAATTATTACTTGCGGATACATAAATCTAGTTCCTGATATATAAACTTCATCTGCTGATTTTTTAAAATAGTTATTTAATTCGTTGTAAACATTGTATGATCTTATTGTTTCTATACCTTTTATTGTCTCGTTTAAATCAGATGATAATTTAGCTTTTAATTTGGTGTTTTCATCTTGATATTTAAAAGAAAATTTATTAAATAAAATAGATACTAAAAAGGTAAGTGCCATGGAAAATAAAATTACAGGTACCATAGCAGGTAAATATATAATTACATACAACAGTAATAATAAAATGATGAAAATGCCGGTGAAAAAATCTGGAATTGCAGAGAAAAATAATATACCGATAGAATCAATATTGCTGACTATCATATTTGCATATTTACCAATTGGAGTTTTTGTAAATTCTTCCATTTTTAATGAAAATATTTTTTTGTAAAGAGATTTACGTAAAGTTTTAGTAGCTATATTTGCAAAATATATAGTAACATATCTTGTTACAAATTTTATTATACTACTCATAATAATTACTATTAGAAATAGGGAAATATATATACCAAACGAATTGTAATTCTTTATTCCAATATTTGGGTCTATTTCATTATCCATTATGAATTGTAAAATCTTTGGAGCAATCATAAGAGAAAATGTAAGAATTGTGTTCATTAAAACTGTAGCTATAAAAGTTTTTTTGTTATCTCTTATTAAATCATAAATATATTTGAAATTTTTTGAAGATTTTTTTTGTTTTTGTTTCATTAATGCACCTTATTTTTTTCATTTTGAATTTGATACATATCGTAAAAAACTCCATTTGTTTTTATAAGAGTATCAAAATTACCTTCCTCAATTATTCTTCCTTTTTCTAGTACATAAATATAATCAAAATTTTTGAATACATTTAGTCTATGTGATGAAAGGATGATTGTTTGTTGTGTATTTGTAGAAAATATTTGATTTACAATATTTTCTTCTGTTTTACTATCTATCGCACTTAAGCAGTCATCTAAAAGCATTAATTCGCGTTTTTCAGCAATAGATCTTGATAAGCTGATTCTTTGTTTTTGGCCACCCGATAAAATAATTCCCATCTCACCGGTTAATGAATCAATGCCATTGGGTAGAGTTTTTAGATCTTTTTCCAAATCTGCTAATTTTACTGCGTTTAATACTTTTTCATCTGAAATATCTCTAAAAAACTTTATATTTTCTTTTACAGTAATAGAATACATAAAATGTTCTTGAGAAACATAAGCGATTTTATCATATAAATCATTTTTGTTAATCTCAGAAAACTCTATTCCATTTATTTTAAGACTGCCAGAATAATTTTCTGTTGGATTTACAAAAAATCTAATTAGAGTAGATTTCCCTGAACCTACAGATCCTACTAATCCAATTTTTTCGCCAGATTTAATTTTTATATTTATATTTTTAAGTACATCATTTTCATTATCAAAACTGAATGAAAAGTTTTTAAATTCTATCTCATTGATTAAATCTATGGTTTTATTATCATCTTTAGTCTTTTTATCTTCAAATTCATAAATCTCATTTAATCTCTGTATACTTTTGTGTCCACTTGTAATTTTTGTAACCATATCACTAAAAGCAATAGCGGGCCATTTTAAGTAACCGACTAGAAGAATGGCTTGAACCATTTGTCCTATAGTAATTACATTAGATCTTATTAGACTGGAACCAATTAAAAAGTACAAAACAGTTAACACTCCTGAATAAAATTCTTGTAGAGGAGTGTATAAAAAAATAAATTGGTAATAATTTCTAAAGGCCTTATTTTTCTTTTCAATATGATCTATATATTTTTTTGTAAACATATCTTCTAGGTTATAAGCTCTTATTGTTTTTAATTTTCCAATTGTTGAAGTTGAAAATTCACGAAGTACTTCACTAGATGAAATATTTGCATCATAATATTCTATATATTTTTTTTCAAACTTCAGAAAAACATAAGCCATGACAGGAAATGTTATCACGCCAACTATGAAAAAAATAAAATTAATTTTAAGTAAAAATATAAGATAAACTGATGACATGATCACAGAATCGCATAGAAAAAGCAATGAAGTGGAATAATATGCTGAAACTTCGTTAATGTCATCATTAAAACGAGTAATTAACAATCCTTGATTAAATTTTAGGAAAAACGCAGGATTTTCAGATAATATTTTTTTAATAAATTTTAAACTTTCTTTTCTCGTATAAACGAATGTGCCTTTATATGTGTAAATACAAAACAGAACATTTAACATAAAAAATATGCTTATCAATAAAATAAGTTTTATGCTGAGCTGTATAAGAAAAGTGTAGTTTAATTCCTTAGTTACTATCAAGTCAATTGTTTGACCGACAATTTCAGGAAAAAATGCTCCTATAATATATAAAATGATAGCTAATCCTATAGCTGTAGGTAATAGAGTTTTTTTGTAATTATATAAATTTTTTAAATATGTCGAAATAATATTGATGAGATTTTTCATTTTTTCCTCTTTTAAATTTTTATTGTAATATTAGTATAATATTGTATGGCTATTTTGTCAAGTTTCTTATGTTGAAGATATATAAAACATTTGATATAATTATAAAATAAGGGAGTGATATTTTTGGAGTCGTATTATATAGATACGCTAGTTATAATTTTTTTAGTTTTTTGTTCAGCATTATTTTCGTCATCAGAAACTGCACTGATTTCTTCAAAAAAATATAAAATAAGAAAATTGGTTGAAGATGGAGTGAAAAACGCTGAAAAATTAGAGTTTTTATCAGAAAATATAGATGAAACAATTTCTACAATTTTGATAGGTAACAATGTTGTAAATATAGCATCTACATCTGTTTCTACAGCTTTGTTTTTAGAATTGTTTGGATCTAAGGGTGTTTTATTTTCGACAGCACTTATGACTGTTGTAGTTTTATTATTTGGAGAAATTGTACCTAAAACTTTAGCAAACAAAAATCCGGAGTCTTTTTCTTTAAAGATTGCTCCAGTAATTTGGTTATTAAGCAAAATACTAAAACCGCTAGTCAAAGTAATATCCAGAGTTATTAATGTTTTTGATAAAAATGATATTGAAGACAAAATGACAGAAGATGATTTGATTTCTATATTAAATGTAAGTCATGAAGATGGTGTTTTAGAGAACGAAGAAAAAGATATGATAGAAAATGTTGTAGAATTTACAGATACACAAGCTAAAGAGATCATGACACCTAGAACTCAGATTTTTGCGCTACCGGTTGATATAGAAATTTCTGATTTAGTAGATAAAATAAAGGAAACATCTTTTTCTAGAATTCCTATTTACCAAGATACCATCGATGATATAATTGGAGTTTTATATGTTAGAGATTTGGTGGGTATTGATCTTGAAAATGTAAACTTAAGACAGATTCTTAGAGAACCTATATTTCATTATGAAAGTAAATCTAACTTACAACTTCTAGCAGATTTGAAGAAAACCAAAACTACTATCTCTATTATATTGGACGAATATGGTGGAACTGCTGGTATTCTAACAATAGAAGATATAGTAGAAGAAATTGTTGGAGATATAGATGATGAATATGATGAAGAAAATTTGTCTATCAAGAAAATAACAGAAAATACATATTTAGTTGATGGAGATGTGTATTTAGACGAAATAAATGATAAATTAAATACCAATATTGATAGTGATGATTATGAAACAATTGGAGGATTTGTAGTAGGACTTGCTGATAAATTCCCTGTAAATGGAGAAAAATTTTTATATCAAAACTTAGAGTTTTATATCCAAAGTGCAGAACCTACTAGGATAAAAAAACTTAGATTAAAAATAAAAGGAGAATAGCTTGAGTTTTGTTCATTTACATTTGCATACTGAATATTCTTTATTAGATGGAGCGATAAGAATAAAGAAATTAGTAAGTAAGGCAAAAGAACTAAATTATAAATCAATAGCAATAACTGACCACGGCAACATGTATGGAGCCGTGGAATTTTATAAAGAATGCAAAAAAAATAATATTAAACCAATAATTGGATCAGAGATATATTTATCAGAATTAGACCATAGAATAAAAGATAAATCTAATTCGGAAAGATATCATTTGGTGTTGCTCTGTAAAAATGAAATAGGTTATAAAAATCTTATAAAAATTGTAACTGAGTCCAATTTAAATGGTTTTTATCACAGACCTAGAATTTGTAAAGAATTTTTATCTAAACATAAAGAGGGCCTTATTGTTTTATCTGCTTGTGTTGCAGGGGAAAGCCAAACTCATATTTTAAATGGCAATGAAAAAAAAGCTATAGAATCTATAACTTGGTTTAAAAAAGAGTTTGGTGATGATTTTTATTTAGAGATACAAAACCATGGATTAAGGGATGAAAAAATTGTTAGAGAATTTTATAAAAAAGTTGGAGAAGATTTTAATATAGAATTAGTTGCCACAAATGATTGTCATTATTTAAATAAAGATGATGCTAAAATACAAGAAATTTTGATGGCGATATCTACAGGAAAAACTTTAAATGATCCAGATAGATTAATTTTTCCCAATTCAGAGTTTTATTTTAAATCTCAGGAAGAAATGGAAGATCTTTTTTATGATTTTCCTGATGCAATTGGGAATACTGAAAAAATTGCAAACAAGTGTAATTTTGATTTTGAATTTCATAACTATCATCTGCCAAAATTTGATGTTCCTAATAATATAGATCATTTTGAATATTTGAAATCTGAAACATATAAAGGTTTAGTGCAAAAATATGGTGATAATGTAGATGCAAAATTAAGAGCAGACCATGAATTGAATATTATAAAATCTATGGGATTTACAGATTATTTTTTAATAGTACAAGATTTTATAAATTTCGCAAAATCTAAAAATATTCCAGTAGGTCCAGGTAGAGGATCATCAGTTGGTAGTTTAGTGTGTTATTGTTTAGGAATTGTAGATGTAGACCCAATTAAATATGATCTAGTTTTTGAACGTTTTTTAAACCCGGATAGAATAACTATGCCTGATATTGATATTGACTTCTGCTATGAAAGAAGAGATGAAGTAATTAATTATGTAAGAAAAAAATATGGTGCAGATAAAGTGGCTCAAATAATTACATTTGGTACTATGGGAGCAAGAGGATCTGTAAGAGATGTAGGTAGAGTTTTAGGTATGAGCTATCAGGATGTTGATAAAATCGCAAAAATGATACCTAATATATTGGACATTTCATTAGATGATGCTTTGAATCTAAATGAAGACCTAAAAAAAGAGTACACTAATAACGAAAAGATCAACAATTTAATAAATTACTCAAAAAGAATTGAAGGAATGGTTAGAAATATAGGAACTCATGCCGCAGGAGTTGTAATTTCTGACAAAAAAATTGATAACTATATTCCGCTTACTCTATCTAAAGAATGTATAGTTACACAATATACAATGACAGAGCTTGAAGAGTTGGGATTATTAAAAATGGATTTCTTAGGGCTTAGAACTTTAACTGTTATAGATGATACAATAAAAGAGGTTTACAAAAACTATGGAATTGAAATAAAATTAGAAGATATTTCTTTGGAAGACAAAAAAACTTTGGAATTATTTAAAAAAGTCAATACAATAGGAATATTTCAGTTTGAATCTCCTGGTATGAGATTGTTTTTAAAAGATTTAAAAGTAGAAAAGTTTGAAGACCTAATTGCAGCCAATTCACTATTCCGTCCGGGTCCGATGGATAGTATACCTCTATTTGTCAAAAGAAAAAATGAAAACATAAAATTGAATATACAAAATGAGGTTTTATCTGAAATTTTATCTCCTACTTATGGAGTTATAGTTTTTCAAGAACAGGTTATTTCTATAGTACAAAAAATTGGAGGATATTCTATAGGTAGAGCAGATTTGATTAGAAGATCTATGAGTAAAAAAGATATGGCAGTTATGCAAAGAGAAAAGGATATTTTTATAAATGGAGCTATTGAAAATGGTTTAACAAAAATGGAAGCAGAAGAATTATTTAACTCAATGATAGATTTTGCAAAATACGCATTTAATAAAAGTCATTCTGCGGCATATTCGCTAGATGCATGGAGAACTGCATATTTAAAAGCTCATTTTCCAAAAGAATATATGGCAAGTCTAATAAGTAGTGTCTATGGATCCCAAAATAAAACTGCACAATATATAGAAGAAGCTAGAAAGATGGGCATTAAAATTTTATCCCCAGATGTAAATAAAAGTCAAAAAAAGATGATTACCGAAAAAGATTCTTTACGATTTGGGTTTAATGGAATTAAATCGCTTAGCACGAATACAATAAATGCAACCATACAAGCCAGGAAGAATGGTGAGTTTACAGGACTAGAAGATTATATAGAAAGAATAGGAACCATAGATTCTTTGGCACTTAACAAAAAATCTATAGAGTCACTTATATATTCAGGGGCTTTTGATTCTCTGGGAATAAATAGAAAATATGCTCTAAATAATTATGAAAATATAATTGAAAGTTTTAATATAAATAAAAGAAATAATCTTTTTGGCCAGTTTGGATTATTTGAAAATAATGCGAGAAAAACTCTAAATGTTGATGATGAAGAGTTTGATAGTGATGAAAAAATCAATTTAGAAAAAGAAGTTTTGGGTATATATATTTCAAGTCATCCGCTTGAAAATTATGAAAGTATTATAAAAAAATATTCTAATATAGATATAGTAAGTATTTTAGATTCATATGATGATTTTAAAATAAAAGGAATAAAACCGTTTTTTCCCAAAAATATTGTGATAGGTGGTTTTATTAGTGAATTAAATCAAATCATAACAAAGAGAAATGAAAAAATGGCTTTTGCTAGTTTTGAGGATTTTACTGGAAGTATAGAATTAGTAATTTTTCCGCCAGTATTAACCAAGTATAAAAGTTTAATAAATAACTCTAGCAAAGTCATAGTAGAAGGAGAGTTAACATATTCGGAAATTGAAACACCCAAAATTATTGTTAAATCTATTAGATCATTAGAAAAGAATAAAAAAATATTTTTGAGATTTAATACGATAGAAGATATTAGAACAATAAATCAAGTTAAAAATTTTTTATCTGAAAATCCGGGTGAATATGAAGTTGTTTTTTATTTTGAAAAAGAAAATAAAAAAGGAAGCTTTAGCGGTTATGATAATTTAAAAGTAACCGAAGATAATACAAAGTACTTAGTAAATTTGCTAGGAATTAATAATGTGATGGTGGAAGGTTAAATGAAAAATATTGCTCTTTTAACAAGTGGTGGAGATGCACCAGGTATGAATGCAGCTATCAGAGCTGTGGTAAGAAGTGCTATATACAGAGGCATGAAAGTATATGGTATAAAAAAAGGGTATCACGGTCTTATAGAAGGTGATATATATGAAATGGATTTATCTAGCGTAGCAGATATAATTCATAGGGGAGGAACAATTTTAGGAACTGCTAGAAGTGAAGAATTTATGACACCAGAGGGTAGAAAAAAAGCAGTAGAAAAATTAAAAATATATGATATAGAAGCACTTGTTGTATTAGGTGGAGATGGTACATTTAATGGTGCTTATGAATTATCTAAATTGGGAATTAATGTAGCTTGTATACCATGTACTATTGACAATGATATGGGATATACAGATTATACGATCGGTTTTATGACAGCTACTGAGACAGCAGTGGATGCAATTGGTAAATTACGTGACACATCATCTTCGCATGGAAGAGCAAATGTTTTAGAATTGATGGGAAGAAATTGTGGTGATATAACACTGTATGCAGGGCTCGCTGGTGGAGCTGAAACTATAATTGTCCCTGAAAGAAAGTTAGATATGGATAAACTTTTGAGAAAAGTCATAAATGGTAAAAACAGGGGTAAAAAACATCATATTATTGTAGTTGCAGAAGGTTCACATGATTCATATAAAATAGCTAAACAAATAGAAGAAAACGCAGGATTGGAAACACGTGTAACCATATTAGGACATGTTCAAAGAGGTGGAACTCCTACAGTATTTGATCGAATAATGGCTAGCAGAATGGGTGCTTTAGCTGTAGAAGAATTACAAAATGGTAAAAACTCTATTGCATTATCTTTAACCTGTAATAAAATAATTGCTATACCTCTAGAAGATGCGTTATTAACTACAAAAGTATTTCAAAGTGAATTGATAGAAACAGCTGATATTTTGTCTATATAGGAGTTATTATGAAAAAAACAAAAATAGTGGCTACAATTGGGCCGTCAAGCGAAGATGAAGAAGTATTATCTTCGATGATTGATGAAGGTTTAAATGTATGTAGATTAAATTTTTCTCACGGAAATCATGAAGAACACAAAAAAAGAATAGAAACAATAAAAAAAGTGAGATCCGAAAAAAAAGTTCCTCTAGCTATAATGTTAGATACAAAAGGACCAGAGATAAGAATAGGTACTTTTAAAAATTCTAAAATTAGGATAGAGCAGGGCCAAAGCTTTATATTGACAATAAAAGATGTTGAAGGCGATCAAAACAAAGTATCTGTAAGCTATAAAAATATAATATCTGATGTAGAGATAGGAAAAAGAATATTAATTGATGATGGTTTATTGGAGTTTGTCGTTCAAAATATAGATGAAGAAAATATTTATATGACAGCAATAAACTCCGGAGAATTATCTGACAGAAAAGGTGTAAATATACCAGATACAAAAATAAAATTACCTTCTCTAACAGAAAGAGATATTGATGATATAAAATTTGGAATAAAAAATGGTATTGATTTTATAGCGGCAAGTTTTATAAGAACTAGAAATGATGTATTGGAAATAAGAAAAGTTTTGGAAGAGAATTCTGGTCATCATATATCCATAATTTCTAAAATAGAAAGTAGAGAAGGTGTAGATAATATAGATGAGATTTTGGAAGTTTCTGATGGTATTATGGTTGCAAGAGGAGATTTGGGTGTAGAAATAAGACCACAAGAAATTCCGCTGGTACAAAAAGAATTAATTAGAAAATGTAATGAAGCTGGAAAAGTTGTTATAACTGCAACTCAAATGCTAGATTCTATGACTAGAAATCCAAGACCAACAAGAGCAGAAGTTACTGATGTAGCAAATGCAATTTTGGATGGAACATCTGCTATAATGTTATCAGGTGAAACTGCTGCGGGAAAATATCCAGTAGCAAGTGTGAGAATGATGAAGGAAATTTCAGAAAATACAGAGGAAAGTGTCGAATATAAAGAAAAATTAAGACTGTTTTCAAATTTTCATAAGGGATATATAACAGATGCACTTGCTAAAGCTACATGGCAAATTGCAAAAGATTTAAGTGCAAAAGCGATTATCACAGCTACAAGTAGTGGACAAACAAGTAGAGCCATTTCAAAATTTAGACCAAATCAAACTATAATAGCTCTAACATATAGTACTGATGTTATGAGAAAGTTATATCTTGAATGGGGAGTCTATCCTATTTTGGTAAATGAAAATTCAAATTATGAAGAATTATTTAGAGAAGGTATATTTAAAGCTAAATCTGATTTTATAAACGATGGTGATATAGTAATTTTAACTGCAGGAGTACCCATGGGAAAATCAGGTTCAACAAATTTGTTAAAAGTGGAGGTAGTTGCCAAAATGCTATCAAAAGGTATGCCAATCGGTAAGGGTAAATATATAGGACGTGCTGTGGTTGCAAACAATGAAGAAGAGCTACTAAATAATTTTAAAGATGAAGATATTATAATTACCATAGGTATGCACAAAGATATGGTAAAATTTGTAGAAAGAGCATCAGCTATTGTTACAGAAGAAGGTGGTCTGACAAGTAGTGGGGCAATTATAGGACTTACATTAAAAAAACCTACAATAGTAGGAGCGTCTAATGTGACAAAACTTATAAAAACTGGAGATATAATAACACTTGATTTAGAAAGTGGAATTATAAGTAAGGGAGATAATTGATGAGAAAAAGTTGGGATGAATATTTTATTGAAATTACAAAATTAGTAGCCCAAAGAAGCACTTGTGATAGAGCCTTTGTAGGATGTGTTTTAGTAAATGACGAACACAGAATTATTTCTACTGGATATAATGGAAGTATATCCGGCAATCCTCATTGTATAGATGCAGGTCACAAAATGAGAGATGGTCACTGTATTGCTACAATACATGCTGAAATGAATGCTTTATTATATTGCGCAAAAGAAGGTATTTCAGTAAAAGGTTGTACTTGCTATGTTACTCACTTTCCATGCTTGAATTGCACAAAATCTTTGATTCAAGCGGGAATAAAAAAAATTGTTTATATAGAAGATTATAGAGTTGATGAATATGCTTTAGAACTTTTAGACAAGAATAATATAATTTATAAAAAATTTGAAAAAGGGGTTGACAAATAGTTTTATTTATTTTAAAATAGAAAAGATAAGTAAAGGGGTCAACCCTACAAATCCGATCCCTTAGTGGACGGATTTTTTTTATGAGGAGGTTGTTATGTTAAAGGGAAGAAATTACATAGATCCTTCAGATTTTTCTCTCGAAGAAATCGATGAAGTTTTAGATCTTGCTCAAAAAATCAAACAAAATCAAGAAGAATATTTAGATATTTGCAAAGGTAAAATATTAGCTACTCTATTTTATGAGCCCAGCACCAGAACCCGTTTTTCATTTGAAGCTGCTATGTTAAGATTAGGAGGTCAAATAATCGGGTTTTCGGAGCCGGGCTCAAGTTCTGTTACGAAAGGTGAGAGTTTGCGCGATACCATTCGTACGGTTGGATGTTATTCAGATATTATCACTATGAGACATCCAAAAGAAGGAGCACCAAATTTTGCAAGAGATTTTACTTATGTTCCACTTATTAATGCAGGAGATGGAGGACATCAACATCCAACACAAACATTGACAGATTTATCAACCATAAAAGAAGCTCACGGTAGATTGGATAATTTAGTTATAGGTTTGTGTGGAGATTTAAAATTTGGGAGAACCGTACACTCACTAATTAAAGCTATGAGCAAGTATAAAAATATAAAATTTATCTTGATCAGCCCTGAGGAGTTAAAGATTCCTGATTATATAAAGTCAGAAGTTCTAGATAAAAATAAAATTGAATATAATGAAGTAGAAAAATTAGAAGATGTTATGAGCGAATTAGATATTTTATATATGACTAGAGTACAAAAAGAAAGATTCTTTAACGAAGCTGATTATGTAAGATTAAAGGACTCATATATACTAGATGCTAATAAACTTATTAATGCTAAATCAGATCTAGCAATATTACACCCTCTTCCCAGGGTAAATGAGATTGCTAATGAAGTTGATGATGATCCAAGAGCATGGTATTTTAGACAAGTTAAAAATGGTATGTACGTAAGAATGGCACTTATTATAAAATTGTTAGGAGTAGAAAAATGTTAAATATCAATTCTATAAAAAAAGGTATAGTAATAGATCACATTAAAGCTGGATTAGGTTTAAAAATTTTTGATTATTTGGGACTAAAAGATGCCGATTTTACTGTAGCATTAATAATGAATGCACAATCGAATAGATTGGGTAGAAAAGATATTATAAAGATTGAAAATGTTATAGACTTTGATCTTTCTGCTTTAGGTTTTATAGATCACAATATAACTATAAATATAATTGAAGATGAAAAAATAAAAGAAAAAATAAATTTAAATCTTCCTAAAAAGGTAAAAGGTGTACTAAAATGTGATAACCCTAGATGTATTACTTCATGCGAAAGGGGGATTGATCATAGTTTTACTTTGGTAGATGAAGAAAATGGTTATTATAAATGTGATTACTGTGATCATATAGTAAAAAATGTCAATAGATAGATTATATTATGCAGTTGAAAAATTTGGACCCTTTTGCGTGGGATTAGATGTAGATATAGATCACTTACCGAAAGAATTAGATTCGTTATCTTCTATAAGAGAAAAAATTTTTACATTTAATCGTAATATTATTGATGCTACCAAAGATTTAGTAGCTTGCTATAAACCACAATTAGCATACTATGAATCCTATGGAATCGAAGGAATGCTAGCTCTTAGAGATACTCTTAGCTATATTAGAAACGAAAATAAATTGATTATTAATGATATTAAACGTTCTGATATTGACTCCACTGCAAAAAAATATGCGAAAGCTTATTTTAGCGGAGATTTTGAAGGAGATATAGTAACTCTTAATCCGTATATGGGGCTTGATTCTATCCTACCATTTATGGAGTTTGTGAAAAATAATGATAAGGGAATTTTTGTGATAATAAAAACATCTAACAAAGGTTCTAAAGATTTTGAAATGCAAAGAATTAATGATTCATATTTATATGAAATTATTGCTGATAAGATTAATGAACTTGAAGAAAATGTTTTGGGAAAATCAGGTTATAGAAAAATTGGTTTTGTCATAGGTGCTACAAATTCAGATAATTCTATAAAAGATTCCATTAGAGAAAAGTATAAGGAAAATTTCTTTTTGATTCCAGGTTATGGAGCACAGGGCGGAAGTGCAGATGATGCAAAAAAACTATTAAATGGTTTTAATGGTGGTGTTATAAATTCTAGCAGAGGAATAATTAGAGCATTTGAAAAGATTGATGCTAAATATTATGATGCAAGTAGGAAAGCATTAATTAAAATGAGAGAGGAATTTGGTTATGGATTATAAATCTGCTATAATTAGTGATATAAATCATTTAAATGAGGATGTCTTTGTTATTAAATGCAAAGGAGATTTTTTGGGAAGACCAGGACAGTTTTATATGTTAAGAATTAATGATTTCAATCATAGTGATCCTTTGCTAGCAAGACCAATATCTATTTCTGATATACAAAATGGAGAAATAACTTTTTTGATTCAGATTATGGGCAGAGGAACGAAAGTATTGTCTGAAAAAAAAGTTGGTGATTCTCTTATGATTTTAGGACCGCTTGGATCTAGTTTTAATATCATAGATAAAAAATGTGCTTTATTAGCTGGAGCAGCTGGCATTGCACCGCTGTTATATCTAGCTAAAAATATGAAAGTTAAACCAGATTTATATGCGGGATTTAGAACAAAACCTTATTATATAGAGGAGTTAAAACCATATTGTGACAATATTTTTATTGCCACTGAAGATGGAAGTTATGGACATAAGGGCTATGCATTAGATTTGCTAGAAGATAATAATTACGAAAAAATTTATGCATGTGGACCTATGCCCATGCTAATTGCAGCCAAAAATAAAATAATAACTACAGATTTAGAAATATCACTTGAAGCACATATGGGTTGTGGAATAGGTGCATGCCTTAGTTGTACTAAACCCGTAGAAGGTTATGAATTATTTAGAATATGTAAAGAAGGTCCTGTAGTTAATGCTAGGAGATTAAAATAATGTCAAATGCACTAAAAACAAACATTTTTAATCGTGAGTTAAAAAATCCAATACTTACTGCTAGCGGAACATTTGGTTATGGAGTTGAATTTGAAGAATTTTATGATATCAATATACTTGGAGGGATAATATCTAAAGGATTAACATTAAATAAAAAAGATGGTAACACTGGAATTAGAATTTTTGAAACTCCTTCAGGTATTATGAATTCAATAGGATTACAAAATCCAGGAGTAAAGCATTTTTTAGATAATGAATTAGGTAGCATGAAAAAATTAAATGATTTTGTAGTAGTAAATCTAGGTGGAAATACAGAAAGTGATTATTTAGAAGCTGCTGAGTTATTGGAAGAATCATCTGTTGACGCTATCGAATTAAATATTTCTTGTCCAAATGTAAAAAGTGGTGGCATGGCTTTTGGTATTGTCTGTGAAGATGCTGTAAGTATTGTAAATAAAATTAGAAAAAGAGTAACAAAACCTTTAATAGTAAAATTAAGTCCAAATGCATATGAATTAGTTAGAATGGCTGAGATGCTAGAAAATGAAGGTGTAGATGCACTAAGTTTGGTGAACACTTTTCAAGCTATTGCAGTTGATATATATAAAAGAAAAGCTGTGTTTGATAATATAACTGCTGGATTATCCGGCCCTGCAATTAAACCCATTGCATTAAGAATGGTTAGAGATGTATATAAAAAAGTTAAAATTCCGATTATAGGTATTGGAGGAATAACTAATTATAAAGATGTTGTAGAGTATATAATGTGTGGAGCAACTCTTGTACAAATAGGTACTGGCAATTTAATAAATCCTATTATTGGTAAAAAGATAATTGAAGATTTAGAAAAATTTGTCGTTCAAGAGAAAATTAATAATTTATCAGAGATTAGAGGTATTATATAATGGATTGTAAGGAAATTTTAATTAAAAGAGGTGCTTTAAGAGAAGGTCATTTCTGTCTATCTAGTGGAAAACACTCAGATGTTTATTGCCAATGCGCTAGATTGACTGAATATCCAGATGATGCAAATATTATAGCAAAAAAAATAAAAGAAGAACTAGATAAAAATAATATTAAACCGGATGTTGTAGTAGGACCTGCTATGGGAGGAATTTTGATAGCTTATGAATTATCTAGAGTTCTTGGAGTTAGAAATATTTTCACTGAAAGACAAGATGGAAAAATGTGTTTTAGAAGAGGATTTCATATTAATCCTGGTGAAAAAGTAATTATTTCAGAAGATGTTGTAACTACTGGAAAGAGTTCATTGGAAACAAAAGAGGCTATAGAGGAAATGGGTGGAATTGTTTTAGGTATAAGTTGTATTGTAGATAGAACGGTAGAAGAGCCTCCTCTACCTGTTTTTTCAGCAATTAAAATTGATGCGAATTTATATGACGAGAATGATTGCCCTTTATGCAAAGACAATGTAGAGATTGAGAAACCTGGGAGCAGATTTATAAAAAAATGATTGGAATAGATTTAGTTTATTTACCTAGATTTGAAAAAATAGGTAAAGAAAAAGGGATAGATTTTTTACAAAAAATGGCTGGCGAGCAGTTTGAGGATGTCAAACGCTTGGCAGCTTCTTTTGCTTGTAAGGAGGCGTTGGGAAAATACTTAAAAACCGGTATTTCTTCTAATCTAATAAAAAAATCAAAATTAAAACATGATAAAAATGGTTCTCCATATTTAGAGTTTTGTGGTAAAATATATAATGTGAGCATATCCTATGCAAATGAATATGTAATAAGTGTAGTAAATGGATTAAATACTGATTCCATAACCAGAGATTATGATTTTGTATCTAAACATGACATGGGAAAGGCATTGATAATTTCGGGGTCTGATAAAATGTTTGGATGCTCAATTTTATCATCTAAAGCCTGTATGAGAACGGGTATAGGATATACATACCTTTCCATAAATACAGATGATATAAATATTAAAACACAGGTATCGACTGCTGTACCCGAAATTATTTTAACTGATATTAGAGACAATATAAAATATCTTAAAGAATATGGTGCAATTGGTATTGGGCCTGGTATTGGAAATGAAAATTTAGATATCTATTCAGAAATATTAAATAAATATAGTGGTATTATAATCTTAGATGCTGATGGATTAGTTTTGTTAGATCAAATAAAAAATAGCAATGCAAAAGTAATTATTACTCCTCACGAAAGAGAAGCAAGTAAAATTTTAGGATGTGACTTTGATTATATAAAGAATAATCGCTTACAGGTTGCAAAAGAATTGAGCAATAGATACAATTGTATTAGTGTATTAAAAGGGCACGAGACAGTTTGTGTATATAAAGAAAAGTTATACATTAATAATAGTGGAAACGTTGGTATGGCTACTGCTGGTAGTGGAGATGTACTTACTGGAATTTTAACTGGAATTTGTGCCAGATTTAATCATTTAGATGTTTTTGATAATGTATGTAGAGCAGTTAATATTCATGGGAAAAGCGGAGATTATATGGCTGAAAAGTTTAATCATACATCGCTAATTGCTTCTGATTTAATAGAGGGGCTAAGATATTTGGGAGATTTGATATGAAAAAAATATTTGTTAAATCAATAATAATTTATATTTTAGTTTTTGGAATATTGAACCTATATTTTCATTTAATGGGAAAAACGCTTGATCCGACTTTTTTAATCGGTGTATATGTTCTTGTAACCATAATATTTTTCTATGTTATAATTAGAAAGGCAAAAAAAGAGATAAATGAAGTCAAATATAATATTGAATGCTATTTAAATGACAGAGATGCAGATAAAATTGAGAAGAATTTAAAAGATATTTATGATAGGACATCATTTGATCATATTAAAAATTCCATAAAGTTAAATCTACTGAATGTTTATGCTGATAAAAATGATAAAAATAAAATGCATGAAATTTTAAAAGCTATGGATGAAAAATTTTTGTTTAAAGAAAGTAATGTTGTTCCCATAATAGTGTATAATTTATACAAAGTTTATGAATTTGACTTAGCTGAAGATTATTATAATAAATATTTAAAAAACACCAACTATGATAGTTTTATTTCAAAATTAGTGAATATAATTTATGAGTCTAAAAACAATGAAGATTATAATTCAAGGTTGGATGATTTGAAAAAAATATATAATGATAAAGAATTTAGACCTCATTTTATCAGTGCGACAAATATTATAATGGAATATAGGAGAAAATAATGTGTGGTTTTGTAGGATATACCAATAGATTTGATGGTATCGAAAATATGTTGAACACGATTCATCATAGAGGACCGGATAGTATAGAAACTTTAATTGAAAAAGATATTAATCTTGGATTTGCAAGATTAAAAATAATTGATTTATCAAATTGCGCCAATCAACCTATGATTGATAAAAATACTAATTCCATTTTAGTTTTTAACGGTGAAATATATAATTATTTAACTTTAAAAGATAATTTAAAAAACTTAGGATATACATTCGAAACAAATTCTGATACAGAAGTTTTGTTAAAACATCTAATACATTTTGGCAAAGATGGTATAAAAGATTTAAGAGGAATGTTTGCTTTTGCCTTTATACGAGATGGAAAAATACTTTTAGGTAGAGATCATTTTGGTATAAAACCTCTTTATTATGTATGTAAAAATGGTGAATTGGTATTTGGTTCGGAACTTAAAGCCCTTATAAAAAATCCTTTGGTTGAAAGACAGCTAAATACTGAAATGTTATTGCCATATACTATGAATCAACATACTTTTGGTGAAAAAACTTTTATAAAAGATATAAATAGATTACCTAATGGACATTTTTTAGAATTTGATATAAATACAAAGGATATAAATATAAAAAAATATTTTGAATTTGATTTTTCAGTAAAAGAGCAAACTATGGAAGAGGCTGTTACAAAAATTAGAAATGTTTTAAAGGAAAGTGTGGAGTTACACAAACGAGCTGATGTTAAAGTGGGAGCTTTTTTGTCTGGAGGTATAGATTCAAGTTATGTTGTTAAATTAGCTGCACCAGATATAACTTTTAGTGTTGGATTTTCAGAAGAAGACGGGAATTTTGATGAAAGTATATATGCCAAAGAATTATCTGAAATGTTGGGAATAAAAAATGTAAGAAAACTTATTGATAAATATGAAGTTTTAGAAAATTTAGATACAATCATTTATTATCTTGATGAGCCTCAAGCCAATCTTTCTTCAATACCTCTATATTTTTTATCTGAACTTGCAAGGAAGCATGTAACCGTTGTATTATCAGGGGAAGGTGCTGATGAATTATTTGGCGGATATCAAGCTTATACTGATACTAAAAGAATGAATCAATTTAAGAATTTACCCGATTTTTTAAAAAAATTTATTATAAAAATTAATAATTTAACTGGCGTTATAGATAAAGAAAAAATTGATAGAGCAATCTTTCCTGAAAATCATTTCATAGGAGAGGGACAAATTGCTAGTCTTAATAAAGCTAAAACATTAATTTCAAACAAATATCATGATGGAATAAATCCTTTTGATCTAACAAAACAATTTTTTAGCAAATATTCAAAACTGGAGTCACAACAGCTTATTGATCTAAACTTTTTTATGCAAAATGATATTTTATTAAAAGCAGATAGAATGAGTATGGCTCATAGTTTAGAATTGAGAGTGCCTTTTTTGGATGTGGAAGTTTTTAAGGTATCTAGTACATTATCAGATGAATTAAAAATAGATGGTCAAAAAACAAAAATTGCACTTAGAAATGCAGCAAAAAAAGAATTACCTGAAGCTTGGTATAATAGAAAGAAAAAAGGATTTCCCGTCCCATTTAGATATTGGTTATATGATGATAAATTTTTTAATAGATTTAAAGAAGTGTTTACAAGTAAAGAAGCAGAGAAATTTTATGACACAAAAATATTAATGGAAATGTTAAATAATCACAGAGATAAGAAAGAGTTAAACCAAAGAGTTTTGTACAGTGCGTACGTATTTTTAATATGGTATGAAAATTTTATTAAATAGGAGGTATTATGTTAAGAAAAGATGTAGATAAAAATCTAACATGGAATTTAGACGATTTAGCAAAAGATTCTAATGAATTTGATGAGTTATGTAAAAAATCCATAGAATTGAGTAAAAAGTTTTATGATAATTACTGTGGAAAAATTAAGACAGATGAAGATGTGATCAATTCGTTAAAAGATTATAATGAGTTAGAAATATCTAAAGAAAGACCAAGCTACTACATGAGTCTATTTTTCTCTGAGGATGGAACAAATCCTGAAGCTCATAAAATAGAAAGTAAATTCGGAGTATATTATCAACAAATAAATGAAAATTCAAGCTTTTATATACCTGAGTTATTGGAATTAGATACAAAAATTTTAGAAAATGTATATGATAATGTTAATATTGGCAAATCTTTTTTACGAGATCTTTTAAGAATAAAAAAACATCAGCCAGAAAAAGCGGTTTCAATAGCACTTAGCAAATTGATGCCAGTATTTGACGGACCATACTCAACTTATGAAATAGCTAAATCATCAGATATTCGTTTTCCATCTTTTGAGGTTGACGGAAAAGAATATGAAATGACCTTCGGTTATTATGAGGATAGATATGAATCAAGTCCTGATACAAATCTTAGAAGAAAAGCTTTTGAAGTGTTTCATAAGGAACTTTCTAAATATCAAAATATATTTGCAGACAATTACAACACTTATTTACAAGCTAATAAAGCAAAAGCAGATATTTATGGTTTTAGTTCAATATTTGATTATATGTTATTAAATCAAAATATTGATAGAGAAATATACGATGCTCATATAGACGCGCTAGAAAAGTATTTACCTGTAGTTATGAGAAAATATGCAAAAAAAGTTGCTAAAAGCAATAAATTGGATAAAATGACTTATGCCGATCTAAAAGCATCTATATATCCGGGCTATGTAAAAAATATAACGGTAGAAGAAAGCAAAAATTATATAAAAGATGGACTATCTATTTTGGGAGAGGACTATGTGAACTATGCACTTAGATCGATAGATGAAAGATGGATAGATTTTGTAGAAAATGAAGGAAAAAGTACTGGAGCTTTTTGTGCAAGTCCATATAGAATACACCCATATATATTAATTAGCTGGTCAGGAAAAATGGATGATGTATTTGTGTTAGCTCATGAGATGGGTCATGGTGGACATTTCCATTTAGCAGGAGAAAACAATTCATACTTAGATCATGAACCAAGTCTTTATCTAATAGAAGCACCATCGACTTGCAATGAAATGCTATTAAGTAATTATATGATAAACAATTCAGAAGATAAAAAATTCATTAGTTGGGTTAACTCTCAGATGATTGAAAGAACTTATTATCATAATTTTGTAACACATGGTATTGAAGCTATATTCCAGAGAAGGATTTTAAGAAAAGTTGACAAATATGAAAAAATAACCGCGAATATTATGAACGAAGAATTTCGTGATATACTAAACAACTTCTGGGGAGAAGATGTAGAGATATTAGAAGGTAGTGAATTGACATGGATGCGTCAACCTCATTATTTCATGGGGCTTTATCCATACACATATCAAGCAGGGTTATCAATGGCTACCGAGATATTCAAAAAATTGCAAACTAAAGATCCAGCAGTATTAAATAATTATATCGATCTACTTAAATCAGGAAATCAATATTCTCCACTGGAGTGGGCAGAAAAATTGGACATACAGATTACTGATGGAAAATCTATAAAATCTACAATAGAATTTATTGATGAAATCATTGATAGGATTGATATTTAGTTTTAAAAATATAGTGATGGGTATATAATTACTGTAGTGTATTGACACAAAATTCAAATAAGTAGTATAATAAAGTATAAAATTTCAGGAGGTTATCGTGAAAACAGATGTACAAATTGCTCAAGAAGCAAAAATGAAACATATTGATGAGGTTGCTAGTTATTTAGGAATTGATAGAAATGACTTAATTCAATATGGTCACTATAAAGCGAAAATTAAACCAAGCGTTTATGAATCTTTAAAGGATAAAGAAGATGGTAAACTAGTTTTAGTTACAGCTATTAATCCTACTCCTGCTGGCGAAGGAAAAACAACTGTAAACATAGGATTGTCTATGGGACTAAACAAAATCGGTAAAAAAGCTATTTCAGCGCTCAGAGAACCATCATTAGGACCAAGTTTTGGAGTTAAAGGTGGAGCTGCAGGTGGAGGATACGCTCAAGTAGTTCCAATGGAAGATATCAATCTTCACTTTACTGGAGATTTTCACGCTATTACTTCTGCAAACAATTTAATAGCTGCATTATTAGATAACCATATTCATCAAGGTAATAAAGAAAATATTGATGTAAGACGTATTGTATGGAAAAGAGTTTTAGATATGAATGATAGAGCTCTTAGAAAAATAATGGTTGCTATGGGCGGTGTCTCAAACGGATATCCTAGAGAAGATGGATTTGATATAACAGTTGCTTCTGAAATCATGGCCATTTTATGTTTGTCAACAAGTTTAGAAGATTTTAAAGAAAGAGTTTCAAATATCGTAATTGCATATAGAAAAGATAAGACACCTGTATTTTTAAAAGATATTAATGGTCAAGGTGCTGTAACTCTATTAATGAAAGATGCTATTCTTCCAAATTTAGTTCAAACTTTGGAAAATACACCTGCTATGATTCACGGAGGACCATTTGCTAATATTGCTCATGGATGTAACTCTATTTTGGCTACAAAATATTCATTAAAATTAGCTGAATATACAGTAACAGAAGCAGGCTTTGGTGCTGATTTAGGTGCTGAAAAATTTATGGATATTAAATGTCGTGAAGCTGGGTTAAATCCTAATTTAGTTGTGATAGTAGCAACCATTAGAGCTTTAAAATATCATGGCGGCGTAGCTTTAAATAATCTTAAA
>JAEZWK010000018.1 GCA_023443045.1 Bacillota bacterium | reverse complement strand
GATTCGAACTCCCGGCCTTCTGATCCGTAGTCAGACGCTCTATCCAGCTGAGCTAAGGGTACAAACATATTAAATTCCACATAGATTAATGGAGCACTTACAGTACAACTTAATTATAATGTCTATGCTCCGTTTTGGCTGAAATTAATGGAGCGGGTGAAGGGGATCGAACCCTCGCAACCAGCTTGGAAGGCTGGGGCTCTACCACTGAGCTACACCCGCGGATTGGAGCGGAAGACGAGATTCGAACTCGCGACCCTCGCCTTGGCAAGGCGATGCTCTACCACTGAGCCACTTCCGCATAAATGGTGGAGGAGACTGGATTTGAACCAGTGAAAGCGAAGCTAACAGATTTACAGTCTGCCCCCTTTGGCCAACTTGGGTACTCCTCCATATGGCGACCCGGAACGGACTCGAACCGTCGACCTCCAGCGTGACAGGCTGGCATTCTAACCAACTGAACTACCGGGCCAATATGGGAAATGGTGACCCTACCGGGATTCGAACCCGGGTTACCGCCGTGAAAGGGCGATGTCTTAACCGCTTGACCATAGGGCCTTGTCAAGTTTGTATCTACGATACCTAACCGCTTGGCAAGACAATGCATTACGGTTACCTGTCATCATTATAACGATATAATTATATCATATCATTTTGAAATTGTAAAGTACTTTTTTTAAAAAATTTATAATGGTGGGCGGTACAGGGCTCGAACCTGTGACCCCCTGCTTGTAAGGCAGATGCTCTCCCAACTGAGCTAACCGCCCATTATTGGTAGCGGCGAAGAGATTTGAACTCCTGACACCACGGGTATGAACCGTGTGCTCTAGCCAACTGAGCTACGCCGCCCCAGTTGTCAATCAACTTTTATATTATAGCACGTTTTTTATTACTTGTAAATATTTTTTTAAAATTTTTTTATTTTTTATTTATTTGTTCATTTCCTCGATTTCCAATACATCTCTAGTTTCGTTTTTATCTCTGTTGTTGAAATCTGATTCTTTTACAAAATATTTTTCACCTGGATTTTTTAAGTGATTTTCTTTTTTACTTAGTGGTCCAAATAATAGTTTCAATGATTCTATATGCAATTTTGTTAATTTATAAATATAATCTTCAAAATTTTTATCTGTCAAAGGACCTTCTAAGACAGTAAGAATAGAATAGACAAAACTTCTTGTTAAATTTTCTATTAGTATTCTCATTACTGCATCTGCTGGTCCCACAAATTTTTCATATAGTGATAATTCTCTTCTAAACATAGCATTCATTATGTATTTAGATAGATCTTCGTATTTCGAACCTTTTGAATAGAAAAATACCTATATGGTTTCTTCGAAGTTGTTAAATATTACGTGCAATATATCTTCTGTCAATTTTGTAAAGTGTTTTTCTAGTTTTTCAAATACATTTTCCTTTGTAGTTTCAAGATCTATCTCTGCACCTTTTTCAACTATTTCTATTATTTGGTTTACTGGCTTTTCTACTATAGTACTGAATAACCCTTCTTTTGATTTAAATATTCCATAGATTGCTCCAGTTGTCATGTCAGCTTCTTCCGCCAAAAATCTAGTGGACATTTTTTTGTATCCGAATTTTCGAAAATTTAATTTTGCTAAATATAATAATTTATCTTTTGTTTTCATTTTTCACCTGCTTTTTTGTTTGTTTTATTATATCAGTTTTTTATGTTTATTGGAATATATTTTTATTTTTTTTACTTGTATGTTATAATTTATATGGTGATTTTATGGATTTACATTTTTTAAGAACCTTTGTTGTTGTTGCTAAAAAACGTTCTTTTACTAAAGCAGCAGATGATTTGTTTTTAGCTCAACCCACTGTTAGTCATCACATAAAAGTTTTAGAAGCTGAGATTGGTAAGCCTTTGTTTTATAGAGGATCAAGAGATGTTAGACTTACTAATGCTGGTGAGATTCTTTTAAAGTATGCAGAGGATATTTTGTTTTCTGAGAAATCATTTTTAGAAGAAATGAATAGGAACTCATTTAATGTGGATGGGCTTATCACAATTGCTACAAGTTCCATTCCCGAGCGTTTTATTCTTCCTGGTATTTTAAAAAAATTTCTTTTAAAGTTTCCCAATGTCAGATTTTCAATTATTAGCGAAGATTCAGAATCCGCAGAAAAACTTCTCTTATCTGGTGGTTGTGACTTAGCAATTACCGGTTTTTCTTCAGGAAATCCCAATATTAGTTCAAATATTTTTTTTAGTGATGAGATCCTTTTTGCTGCTCCAACTTCTCTTGTTGAAGATTTTTCAGATTCTGAAATTTCTTTTGAAGATATAGTTAATCTTCCTTTAGCTAGAAGAGAAAAAGGAAGCGGCACAAGATCTAGTATTGAATCTTTTTTTAATTGTGATTTAGATGATATAAAGCATAAGGTTATTGATGTTCATTCCCAAGCATCTATAGAAGCTATTATTTCTAATTCTATTGCTTGTGGTTTTGTTTCATCTACACAAATTGCTTGTTTTGATTTAGATAGTGTCAGAATTTTTAGACCAAAAGGCGGACCTATAGTTAGAGATTTTTATATTATAAGTCATTTAGATACTTTTTTATCTCCGGCTGTTAGCGCTCTAAAAGATTTTATTATTTCTTAGAGATTTTTCTAAAGCCTAATGTGTCTATTACCGGCATGGTAAATATTACTCCGTTACCATCTCTTTCTAAATCTATTTTTTCTTTTACTGAATTTATTATTTGTTCTTTTTTATCTTTAGAGCTGACTATTAAGATTATATCTTTTTCCGGCTCTATTTTTATGTCAAAAAATAGTTTCTTTTTTTCTATTCCACTTCCTCTGCCGTGTAAAATAGTTGCCCCACCTGCACCATTTGCAGTTGCTACTTCCACTACATCATCCGACATTCCTCTATTTACTATTATATAAATTACAACATTTTCCATTTCATAATCCTCCAGTTTTTCTTCAGTTGGGCTTGCAAAATAAATTCCTACTGGTTTTTCTTCAAAGTGATATTTCTCTTTTAAAATATCTTTTATAATTTCTTTTTCATTTTCTTGTGATAATAGATACACCACATCTTTTTTTATTTCATCCAACCCCAGTGCTTTTAGTATGCTCTGCTGAGCTGTTCCTTCTGCCATTATTACAGTGTATAGGAAATTCATCTTTTTTTCCAATATATCTATAAATGATTTAGATACTCCTCTATTAAATATAATTGTATTTATTATCATTTACTTCTCCTTTTATAAATATAACCTAATATCATCAAAGTTAATATCGGTGCCATAGCAACCGAAGCTATAACTCCAAATCCATCTTCTATGGCTACTACATTTCCGCTTACTTGACTTGCTCCCTGCATAAGAGCCAATACAAATGTTGCAGTCATAGGTCCAGATGCAACTCCTCCAGCATCAAAAGATATTCCGACAAATAAGACATTTACTTTTTTTATAAGCAGGAAAACTACTGCAAACACTGGTAACATGTACATCCATAATTGTAACGCAGGAACAATAACCCTTACAGAATTTAATAGCATGGAAAATCCAACTCCTAAAGAGAGTGCTATCAATAATAATTTTCTATCTATACTTCCTGCTGTTACATCTTCCACCTGATCTACTAATGCATAAACAGCAGGTTCTGCTAAAACTATAAGCATTCCACAAATAATAGAAAAAGCTACAAATACAAATTTACTCTTTAAAAATAGTAGTCCTCCTAGTGTATTTGCTAATTCTATAAATCCTGTATATACACCAATCAAAAAAATAGTCAATCCCAAAAATGTATATATCAATCCGAGGGTTATGTTTTTTAATTTATGAAAATTTAACTTTATACTAAAAAAGTTTATTATATAAAATACTGTTGCTAAAGGTATAAGCGCGAGAGATCCCTCTTTTATAGAATCTATAATTATGGAATGATGTTCTGCAACAGTTGGTTCATATGAATTGTTTATGGTTGTAAAAAATCCTAATATTAATACCGCTATTATAGGACCTATACTTGCTAGCCCCACCATACCAAATGAATCTTTTTCTCCGGTGTTTATTCCTTTAAGTCTTGCTAATCCGATAGCCAAACTTATTAAAAATGGTGTTGTCATAGCTCCTGTGGTAGCGCCACTTGCATCAAACGAAATATTTTTTATAATATCACTTCTTGTGATGAAAACTATAAATGTTATGGCATAAAGTATACATAACATTTTTTTAAGAGGTATATTTTTTAATATTCTTATAAGCCCTATACCTACTAAAAGTCCTACACCTACACTTACTGCCAATATAATGATATATTTATTTATGCTGGTAATTTGTTCTATAGATTTAGCAAGTATCATAAGATCGGGTTCAGCTACAGTAATTATAAATCCAAGAAAAAAACCGTAAAAATAAACAGCATAAGGAGTTCTAAACTTTCTTATGTTGTCTCCAAGAATAATACCTATTTTTTCGACACTTACATGAATTCCACTTAAAAAAATGGATAATCCAATTATTATTAATACTGCGCCAAAACTAAATTTTATCAATAAATCTTTGGGTACATCTACATAAAACAAAGATATAATAAGCACCAAAATAAAAATTGGTGTAACTGCATAAAACATTTCTTTTAAGTTATTTCTAAAGATATTCATTCATCATCTCCCTTCCTTTTAAATAAATTTGTCTAGACATATTCCTATCAAAACGGAGAATAATACCAGATATGCTGGATGTATTTTTTTAAATTTTCTAATTATGAATATGACAAAAGCTATAATCAAAGTATTAGTTAATACTTCGTAATAGTTGCTCGAAAAAATCATTTCAAAGGTTATTGGTAATACCGCAAAAGCTATAAGTGCTACAGATGTAGGTATAAGTGCTTTTAGTGCATTTTTCCAATTGGCGTTTTCTTTAAATTTATCCATAATCTTAGCTATCAAAAGAATTATAATTATAGATGGAAATATCAAACTAAGAGTGCTTACTATTCCTCCTATAATTCCATGTACTTTTAAGCCGACAAACGTGCTCATATTAATACCTATAGCACCTGGTGTACTTTCGCTTATGGCGATTATTTTAAGTAGTTCGTCATTGGTAAAATAATGATAATGCTCTCCTAATTTTACTAAAAATGGTATTGTAGCTAGCCCTCCACCAATGGAAAAAAGTCCGATTTTTATAAATTCTATAATTAACGTAAGCATTTATAAAAAATACCTCCTCCAAATATCATTATGAGAACTATAAAGTAGATGGGTAATTTTATATAACACAAAATTATAGCAATGGCAAAAAACATTATGTCATATCTATTTTTTAATTTTCCGACTATAAGATTATAAACTGTATTTATGAGCAAACCACAAACCGTCAGCTTAATCAATTTATTTGTGTAATGAAAATTTTCCAGTCTATCTACCACAAAAAATAAAATTGAAATTATAATTATAGATGGTATTACAAAAGCTATAGTAGCAACTACAGCTCCTATTACTCCAAATACTTTATATCCTATAAAAGTTGCCGTGTTTACCGCTATAATTCCAGGTGTAGCCTGACCTATGGCATAATATTCTAAAAGCTCTTCTTCTGTTGCCCATTTTCTTTTTTCTGCAATTTCATAAGTTAGTGCTGGTAACATTGCATATCCACCACCAAATGTGGTTAATCCTATGAAAAAAAATATTTTAAATAGTTCAATCAGTTTCATATGCCATCTCTACAGCTTTTTTACATAAAATATCCATAGCGTCTATTACATTAGCTCCTTCTATATCTAAAAGTGATAATTCGGTACAAGCTAAAATAATACTAGCAGCTTTAGGTAAAGAGTTGATTATTTTATTTAATTCAGGAAAATTTTTAAGTAAAGGTTTTACTCCTTTTTTTATCTTATAAATAGTTTCGTTGGATATTTCTTTAAATTCTTCTTTCATAGGTAGAATTAATTTATTATTATCTTCGAATCTTTTATCATAGACTCTGCTCATGTATGTTCCTTTTGTGGCAAATAAATACGAGGTTTTATTCGCTTTTTTTGCAGTTTCTTCTACCATGTCTATAATTTTTATATTTGTTATTTTTTTAAATTCATCCATAAAATAATGGCTTGTATTACAAGGTATAATAACAAGATCTGCTCCCCAATTTTCGGCCACATTAAAATTTCTTTTAAATCTATCTAAAAGTTTTGTTTTATCATTTTTCATTATACTTTCTGTTCGATCAGGTATTTGAGTATCGGATATTATCAATGTTTCAATATGTTCCTGATCTTTAGTTGCGGGAGAGAATTCTATAATTCTTCTATAACACTCCTGTGTGGCTAAAGGTCCCATACCTCCAATTATACATAGTTTTTTTGTCATACTACTCCTCTTTTTGCGGCGTTACATTTGCAGTCTTATCTCTTTTAGTTTCGTTTGTGGTTCTAACTCTTACCCATTTACCATCTATTTTAACCTTTCTAAGCGAACCTATATAATCAAATCTGGTCATTATTATTTCTCTGCCGCATTTTAAACATTTTAATTTTATATCTATTCCAGTCTTAAGCACCTGCCACTCATTTGCACCACAGGCGTGTGCTTTTTTCAAGAAAACTATATCTCCAACATAAGTAGGTATCATTTTATTCTCCAATTATTTTTACATCTAATTTATTATATGGTATCTCTATATTATGTTCATCCAAAGCATTTTTTCCTATAATTCGCATTTTTCTTTCTATCTGCCACTGCTGCATCGGGTGACATCTTGCGACTGCACAAATCACAACTGAGGAATCTCCTAAATTTGTAACGCCTATCACATCCGGACCTTCTACAATATTTTCATCATTTGTTAGTTCTTTTTTAAGGGCAGTTTCTAAAACTTCAATAGCTTTTTCAACGCTTGATTCATAGCTAACTGAAAAATTAACCATTGCACGTTGATCATTTCTGCTTTTATTTGTCACAATTCTTATCTCTCCATTTGGAATTATATGTCTTTCCCCTGAAAAATCTTGAATTGTAGTGGTTCTAAGCCCTATATCTATCACTATTCCATCTTTGTCCTTTAAATTTACATAATCACCTATGGAATATTGATTCTCAAATATTAAAAAGAATCCAGAAATAATATCTTCAACCAATGCCTTAGCACCAAAACCAATTGCTAATCCTCCTATACCTGCAGCTTTTAGTATGGCAGAGGTATTGATTCCAAATGTGTTAAGAGAAATGATCGCCCATATAAAAAATAAAATGGAATTTATGGCACTGATCATAACTGAAAAAAGTGTCTCAGTTTTCTTTAAGTCAATATATTTATAATCTTTTCTTCTAGTTCTGTGGATGAGCTTATCTAAAAATTTTTTTACTAAATAACTAAAAACTCTGATAATTATAAATATTATAAGTACTATAATAATTTTTCCCACCAAATTCCAAGAACCGTCTTCGTTTTTTAAATGTTCTATTATCCAGCTTTTAATCATACTATATATTTATCAAATGTGATGCTTTCTTCATCTCTTCGAATATAGCATACATATTTCCTATTTCCCCTACTTTTAATTCATTCTTTTTGTTGTAAAAATCTAGACATGTTCCACAACTTATAATTTTTATACCAGCTTTTTGCATTTCCCTTAAATCTTCTGTAAAATCATACTCTCCAGTTGTCAATAAAACACCAGAATTAAAAAATAGTAAAGCTTTAATATTTTTACAATCTTCTTTTAGAGTGTACATAAAGCTTTTCATCAAGATCTCACCCAATTCTTCAGAACCTCTACCAAACAAGTTGCTTCCAAAACTGATTACAGTATCTTCAGAAATTTCAATCATTTCTTTTGATGATTCCTGCTTTCCTACAAAAGGTATAAAAACTTTATATAAATTATTTTCATTAGTTACGCTTGCACTACTACCCAATGATTCAGCTAATTTCTTTAGATTATTAACAGCAACTTCATTATCAACCAAAGATGTTATATCCTCTTTATACTGCTCATAAGCCTTTTTTGTTTCAATAACAGGTTTTGGGCATTCCATTTTTGTTAAATCTAACTCTTTCATTTTTTACCTCCTAATAATAAATCATAAATCCGTTTTTAAACTCTACTACAATATTTTTATTTCCATAAATATTAAAAATATCTCTATCTGTCTGGGTATGTGTTTTAATTCCATTTTTATCCAACTTATAAAAATCTCTTCCCCCATATAAAACTAGTAGATCATCATTAATTTTTACCAAATTTTCCAACCCATCAATCTCTTCTTCATTTTTTATATTACCCGAAATATCAAAATATACAATCTTTCCATCTGCATATAAAATATATGAGTCACCCAGACGATAAAAGCCACCAAAATTTTCATAGCCGAATTTATTGGCAACCTTATATTTGTTTAAAAATACTAAACCCAAATCTGTAGCAATGACAACTTTATTGCCATCTACATAAAATTTATATGGAATATAACCAGAAAGCTCAAACTCTACTTCTTCCGACTTATCATCTGAGATCTTACTAATGATTGTTTTTAATCCGTTATCAGTGCTGGATAAATACAAAAAATTATATGTGTCTCGGTTTATTTTATTCACATCAACACTGGATGAATTGCTACCAACATCAAAGATATTTTCTAATCTATCATTTAGGATCATAGTCTTGTAATTATAACCATCTTGATATAAAAGAACATAATCATCCTCTAAAGATTTTATACCATCGATAGCATATATATAATCAAATTCTTTTAACAAAACATTTTCGCTGCTCAATATAATCAATTTGCTTTTCTCATTATCGTATAAAAAAATCTTATCATTTATACCTTTTAAAATATAATTGTCAGAATCCAAAACTCTTTGGTGCTTAATCTTTCCTTCAAAATCATATCCTATAAATTTGTTCTTATAAAGAGTGTAAATCGTATCATTATATATATAGGAAAAATTTCGTTCGCGTAATTCTAGATATTTGAAATTTGCAACTTCTTCAGTATTTTTGTTTGACTTTAAAAATAATACAATATCCTTCATATAAACAAATACAAAGATAGCAGTTATTATAAAAATACCTAAAATTAAAACTTTGACATATGTTTTAAAACTCATAGATAAATCCTTCCATAAATTATTTTTGCTTCATCATTTGAATTAATATAAATACTGGAAAGTTTATCAGCCTCAAAAATTATCAATTCATTGCTAAGGATTGTTTCTGTAACACCATCATATTTTATATCCACTTCACCTGTAACAGGAAAAACAAACACCGCTTTTTTCATATCATCATCACAGGATAAAATAATTTCTCCTCTAACATTTATTAAATTTATTAAAAAGTCTAAATCCTTCCTAACCATTAAATTAAAATCTGTACCAGGATTTATAGATTTTATACTCTCATCACCCGAAAACAAAAATATATCATGTTTATTGATCTTTATTATTTTACCGTCCTTTTGTAATTCCAAATCACCTGAAGTTGGTATAAGAGCTCTATTAAAACCTGACAAATTTGTAAATGGAGAATCAGATATATCTACTGTTGCAGCTGAAATTCTAAAAGAAAAATCTCTATCTTTATAACTAGAACCTTCTGGGAAAATAAAATATTCCTTTGTAAGTCCACCATTCCAATTACTAATATTAGGAATTTTAATAATTTTACTTTTCATAATCCCTCCATTTACATTTTAACATATAAAAAAATATTTTTAAAGAAAAAGACCCCGAAGGGTCTCAATTATTTTAATAAATGTTTTGCAGCAATACCTGGCATGGTAAGTTCCATTGGCTCCAAAATTTCATTGATTTGATCTTCTGAAAGAATATTATCTCTGAGCAATAATTCTTTTACACTAACGCCAGTTTTCAAAGCTTCTTTAGCAATACTTGCAGAATTTTTATATCCAATATGTGGTACCAAAGCAGTGATCATTCCAACAGAGGAATCTAATAACATTTTACATCTTTCTACATTTGCTTCTATACCGTCTACACAGTTGATTCTCAATGTGTTCATAGCACCTGTTAGCGCCTCTATAGATTCGTACAAAGACTTAAATAAGACGGGTTCAAAAGCATTTAGTTCCAGCTGTCCTGCTTCTGCGCACTTGGTCACAGTAAGATCATTTCCCATTACTAAAAATGCAACCTGAGAAACAACTTCAGGAATTACCGGATTAACTTTTCCCGGCATAATAGAAGAACCATTTTGCTTTGCAGGTAAATTTATTTCTCCAATTCCCGTTCTAGGTCCACTGCTCATAAGTCTTAAATCATTTGATATCTTAGATAAACTAACTGAAAGTGTTTTCAACGCAGAATGTAAAAATACTAATGCATCTAAATTCTGTGTGCCATCTATCAAATCTTCACACTGAACTAAATCATATCCAGTAACTTTGTTTAAATCAGAAACTATATTTTTTAAATAATTCGTATCTACATTAATTCCTGTTCCAATTGCACTAGCACCCATGTTTACGTGTTTAATACCATCTTCTGCATATTCAATTCTTTTTATATCTCTAGATAAAGCATTTTTATATGCATTAAATTCTTGCCCCAATCTTATAGGTACAGCATCTTGCAACTGAGTTCTACCCATTTTTAAAACAGAATCGAACTCTTTAGATTTATTTTCGAAAGATTTTATAAGCAATTTTAACTCTTCTAGCATCGGCTTTAATAAATGTATAGCACCTAATTTTCCAGCTGTAGGATATACATCATTTGTTGACTGTCCCATATTTACATGGTCATTTGGATGAACAGTTTTATATTCTCCACAATTTTCACCTAACTTTATACTAGCTATATTAGCTATAACTTCATTAGCATTCATATTGGCAGTAGTACCTGCCCCACCCTGAACTGGATCTGTAATAAAAGCTTCATGATATTTCCCAGAAATAATTTCATCGCAAGCATAAACTATTGCGTCTTTTACATTTTCTTTCATTACACCTGCATTATAGTTACTAATAGCACAAGCTTTTTTTATTTGTGCCAACGCAAGTACCATTGATGGGTGTAAAGTTTGATTGGTAATTCTAAAATTTTCATAACCTCTCAAAGTTTGTACTCCATACAACGCATCTTTAGGTAATTGTCTTTCTCCGATAGAATCGCTTTCTAAACGAAAATCTTTGTTTTCCATTTTTCCTCCTAGGCAAGTGCAAACAAAGCACTTATAAAATAAATCAAATATACTAAAATGGCAATAGAAATGAACTGTAATACCGCAAGCAAATAACCAATAACCTTGCCAATTATAGCCAATCTCTGTCTAGATACTCTAAGTATATTTACAAAATATAGAAAATTAAGAGTCATAAAAATACATAGTATTAATTCGATTGTAAAGATTAAATAAACTCCTATTTTATCCGTCTTATAAAAAATATAATAGAATACTAAACTCAATATAAGTGTAGCAAAATAAACAGCCACTGACAACATTAATTTTTTTGTTAATAGATTTTTATTCATAATTTAACCCAAATAATTACTTGCCAAAACAGCAGCTACAACTCCATCACTAACAGCAGTTGCCACCTGTCTAATATTTTTTACACGAACATCCCCAGAAATATATAATCCTTCTATGTTTGTAGCAATATCAGTATCTATAAAACCATCTTTTAATGGAAGATCTACTTTTACAAAATCTAAATCTGGAATTTGACCAATATATGAGAAACATAATATTTCATCATCAACTATTTCTATAATCTCTGCTGTTTCATTATTTTGAATCTCCACTTTATTTATAGGATTACCTGATACTGATTTAATATGAGAATTTGAAATATATACAATATTATCTGATTGTTCTAGTTTCTTTTTAAACTCATCTATACAGAAAAGACCATCTCTAAATTCAACTACATAAACTTTTTTTACAAACTTTGATAGATATAACGCTTCTTTTATAGCGCCATCCCCACCACCTGCAACTAGTGCAGTCTTATTTGTTTTTTCAGTTATATCTTTTGCGTGTAATTTAAAATTTTCTTCTCCTTGTATACCTAATTGTTTTCTTTTAGAACCACAAGCAATAATTACCGATCTAGAATTATACACATTCAAATCAGTTTTTACCAAAAAATCATCTTGTTTTTCTAGAGAAATAACTTTTTCAATTTTATAATTGACATTATAAAAATCTAACTGATTTTCTAGTTTTTTAGCAAAACTATCACCAGTTTCATCTGTATCTACAGATAGATAATGGCTAACAGTAGATACATTTGACACTAAACCACCTATTTTTTCTTGTTCCAACAACAACACTTTTTTACCACGAGAGTGCAAATAAATTGCAGCTTCAACTCCAGATGGTCCACCACCTATAATTATACAATCGTACATAACTCCTCCTATTTAAAAGTATAATGCGGTGAATAAACTCCGTACAATCTCCTTAACTCCTGCGACTCTACATCGCCTCTATCAAAATCTAAAACTATATTTTTATAACCAAGTCTTTTAGCAAAACTAATTTGATTTACCCCATAACATATAGCTACCAATCTATCCATATCAGGATGAGAATTTGCAATATCGCGTAATATTTCAACTGTAAATTCTTTTGCCTGAATAGCTATTTTAAGTTTAGGATTTTCGTCCATCAATTCCTTTAGGGTTTGCGCATTTAAAAGATCTCTGTAAATATAACTTAATGCTTTTGTATTTTCGTCTATTTGAAATGGCAATACTAAAATATCTGAAGACTCCTCTTTTAACTCATCTCTATTTAACTGTTTTTTTGGAATGACTAAATCTAAAAATCCCAAATCTTCATTCTGTTTTATTTTTCTTTTTTGCTCTAGTTTTACATCCTCTATATTTATTATACTACTAGAACCTTCTAAACCAAAACTTTTTTCTTTTACATCTTCAATATCAGAATTTATAAAATAAAGATCTGAATTAGTTTTACTTAGGCTCAAAACATCTTCTTTAGAAAACTTTTCAGCATTTAATAATATACTATATCCATTTGATTTGTTACTAGCAATTTCGTATTCTTTTTTAGTATCCACTTCTACAATGAGATTTTTATGAAGCCCTCCTAAATTTTTTAAAGTATCAGTAAATAATTTTACATCATCCGGCTTAACTATAAATTTAACTTCATTAGGAAATCTTCCGCCTACCAAATCTCCCAAAGAAATGTGACCATTCTTTACTTTTTGGAATTCCATATTACCTACATTTTCTTCTGAAACAAAATAATCATCCGCAGTTTTATGCATATCTACTTTGAAAATATTATAACCATGCTCGTAACCTTTTACAATATCAAAAACTGTGTGAACATATAAAACATCTTCTATTTTTGACTGTTTTACTGAAGAAACTTTTTCTTTTATATCTTCGATGGTGTCACCATTTAAAATCCCTTCTAATAAATTATTTTCCAAAATACTCTTACAAGTATCTATAAGCTTAATACCTTCTTCAGATTTTAATCTTGCATTTTCTATATCCAATTTTTTATAAGAAAATTTATCTTTCAAACTTCCATGTTCAAAAACACCATCTCTACTCATGGTAAAAATTTCATTATTATCTATATACGAACCCTTTAGCATATAACTTTGTGGATATAAAATACTCTTGTGATTACTACCTAAAATATCATATCCAAAAAATAAATTATTACCCTTTTCAATTCCCAAAAGATTTAAAACAGTGGGCGTTAAATCTATTTGACTTGCTACATCATTTATCTTTAATTTTTCCTCATAACCCGGAATGTGTATTATAAGTGGAATATTTAGCATTGTATCATAATCAAAAGGCTTTTTAGTCAATGTTTCAATGCGTTTAGTATCTTCTTTTACAGTTTCATTTATAGCATGATGATCTCCATAAATCACGATAACAGAATCATCATAAAGGCCTTTTTCTTTTAGATCATCTATAAATTCTCCGATAGCTGCATCTGTATAGTGAATAGCATTCATATAATTACCAAAAATACTTCCCTTATCTTCGGGTAAAATATCTAATTTTAATTCACTTTCTGGCATCTCATAAGGAATATGGCTTGTTAGAGTAACTAAAAAAGCAAAAAATGGCTTCTTCATTTCCTCCAAATAGGGAACACTTTGCTTAAAGAAAGATTTATCACTAAGCCCCATCCCAATAACATCAGAAGCATCGAAATTATCTTCTGCAATAAACCTTTCAAAACCAATATTTTTATAAGCTCTATCTCTAACCCAAAAATCTCTTTTATAATTGTGAAAAGCAGTATTTGAATAATTGTTTTCAGTTAAAATTTTAGGTAATCCATGTAAATAAGTCTCCATATAAACTTCATATGATGGATTTTTCATAGACGGATACAAACTGTGAAGAGAAACAAATTCTGCATCGGATGTGTTTCCCGCACCTAGCATTTCAAAATAATTATCCAAGTAAATTGTCCCTTTAGAGTCTATCAATTCGTTTAAACGAGGAGTTATCTCCTGATTATTATAAAATTTATTTATAACCCAGTTACTTAAGCTTTCCACTTGAATTATTATCAAATTTTTATCTTTGGCGATTCCTGTAAAATCATTTTTCTCTGGAGTATAATCCAAAATTTCTTGTAACTTATCAATCTCTATTTCAGCAGATTCACTTTTAAAACTAAAAACATCTTGAACGTGATAAGTTAAAAACTCTAATTTACTAGCAGCCTCTATGCTAGAAATATTGAAAAATAAAAATACAGTTGGAACAGCTATCAATAAAAATGGTAAAAACTGAAAAATCTCTGCACCTATTTTTTTAGAAATATACTGATCAAATTCTTGCAATTTATTCTTCACAAGTAAATAAATGATTAAAGGTAAATCAATTATATAAAGTATAGTTTCTGGTTTTATCAATAGCTTAAGCGCATCGGTTACATCTCCCAGATTCCCTGCATGTGAAAGCTCTCTAACAGATGGCAATCTATTAAAATATGAAAAATACATTACATCACAGAATAATATAATCGAAAAGATAGAATATAAAACTACAGAAATAATTTTATACACCTTTTTTTGTCGAGTAAATAAAAAACTACAAAATCCGCATAATATTATATCTATGGCAAGCACAACCCATGCATTTGTATGAACTTTTGTCGATATTGAAAATAAAAATAATTTTATGAATAATAAAATAGTTGTTAACATATTTCCTCCAAAAAGAAAAAACCGGGAAATCCCGGATATGTAAGGTGCATCCGAATTCGAGCGCAATGCAACCGTGCTCATCATAAAAAAAATACTACTTCAGGGTGGCCTTTCTGTCACACGTTAGCGCAAGCTTATCGCTGCTATCTCCCGATCCTGACGAGGTTCACTAGTCTAGCCGTTGCAGAAAGATCCTGAGATCAACATATATTTTTTATGCAGCTTCCGACCACATGCACCCTCAATTCGGCTTTAGATCCTGCTGTAGCGGATTTACAGGTTACAAGGAGCCGCTATTTCCCCATCTTGCACCGTGGCGGAGAGAGGGGGATTCGAACCCCCGGTACGCTTTTGACGTACACCCGCTTTCCAGGCGAGCGCCTTAAACCAGCTCGACCATCTCTCCACGAACAAAACCATTATACGAAATTAATTTGATTTTGTCAAATAATTATTTGCGCCATAAAAATTTTTCTGAATTTTCCAATGTATTTTTACATCTAGTGAATTTTTTTTGTAAAAATTCTTCGTCTATTTTTTCCTTACCCAGAGATATATATTTTCCATTTTCAAAACTTTCATCTACATCCGTCATAAAAATTCCATCTTTAGTAAAAAAAGAATTTCTATTTAAATAGCCGGCAAGAAAAACCTCTTCCCTTTTTTTGTTAAATATATCTTCTCCAAAAATATAATCGTCATAATTATTAAACCCCCAAAGATTAAGGACAGTAGGTAATATATCAATTTGGCTACACATATTATCTAAAGTATTTTTTTCAAGATTTTTATTATATATAATCAACGGAATATTCATCATATTTTTTACAGTGTAATCATATCCAAAATATTTTTTAAACAATTCTTTTTCATTGTCATTGAAATAAGATAATCCAAAATGGTCTCCATATAGCATCAAGACAGTATTGTCTGCCATCGAACTTTTTTCAAAAATATCTAAAAAAATTCCAAGTGCTTCATCAAAGTATTTTATGGACTTTATATATCTCATCACTATATCTTCGTGTGTCAAATTTCCATAAATATCATAGAATGGGGTATGACTAGATAGCGTTATTAGATATGCAAAAAAATTCTTTTCTTGTTTAGATAGATAATCTATGGTTTGCATCAAAAAATCTTTGTCAGGAACACCAAAACCCATTTTTATATAATTGCTATAAAAGTTTTTGTCATAAAAATTATCAAATCCCAAGTTTTTATACATTTCATCTCTTTTATAAAATTTATCAGAATTCCCATGAAATGCCCATGTTAGATAACCACGATTTTTCATAACTCTTGCTATTGAGTTAAATTCTTTATCAAAATATGAAAGAGTTGTGGGCGATTTTTTTTGTGGGTACACGGAAGTAAGACCACTAAATTCTGCATCAGATGTGTTACCCCTAGATATTGTTTGGTAAAAATTATTAAAATATATACTTTTATTAACTAATTTGTTTAAATTGGGAGTTAACTCTTCTCCATTTAAAGTTCTATTTATAAAAAAATTTTGTAATGCCTCTACTTGAATTATAATCAGATTTTTATCTTTGAATATCCCGAAATTTTTATTTTGTGTGTTAGATCTGTATTTATAATTATCATCAATATTATAATCCTTCTTACTTTTAAACACTTCTTCTAATACATCATAAACATGATAACAAAAATATTCTTTTTTTATAAACAATCTAAATTTTGCTTTCAAAAGAACTACCAATAGTAGTATTACTATCAATGTTAATGACAAAATCCATCTGCTAAAGAAAAAATATTCCAATAGTCCTTCATTAAAAAATAAAACGAAAAGTATATCTAAAAATAAAAGTACAATCTTTTTTTCAAATAAATAAAATATAGACTTACCAACTGTAGCCACATACATAATTTGCTTTAATAAATTTATGGTAGTAAGAGCATGAAAATGTTTTACATAGAAAACATCTATAATTAACAAGAAATTTATAACATAATAAACCACTAAATGATAATTATAATTTTCAAATATAAAACCAATACCATTTACCAAAGCATTGTATATAACAAAGCTAGCAAAACTATATTTTAAAATGTCTTTTTTTTCATATTTCAATAAATCGTATAAATAATAAGTTTTAAAAAGAATTAAAAACGCACTGATCACTATGCATCCTCAAAATTTTTGTGTTTCATAGCTGGGTAGAAGGATAAGAATAAAAATACAATAATTATTAGCTGAATAGCATAATATCCTATAGTACCAATCTTGGAGGCGATAATATTTCTAGTAAATAAAACTGCTAAAAAAAGTACAAAGAATATACCGGAACTGATTATATTTTTTATAAATTCTTCTCTATGAAATTTTTTTAAATTTTCTCTATAAAAAGGTACTTCTTCTCTATTTACAGACTTCACCAATAAATAATTTGCGCTGGATCTATTTGGTTTTGTCATTTCATAAAACGAATAACCTATAAGAGGTATAAATTTTTTATTTACCTCCAATTCCGCATAACCATAACCTTCACTTCTTAAAAATTCACGCATTTCTTTAGTGTTGGCAGGAATTAAAAAATTATATGTTTTAACTGTTTCATCAAGAACCAGACAATTTTTTTTGACATCCACAACTTCAGAGTCATGTCTTGTGATTGTATCAAGTTCATTTTTTAATAATTCCGGAAATTCTAAATGCTTACTTTTGACTTTAAATTCTTTCATGAAAATACCTCCATTATTTTTTCTGCACATTTTAACCCGTCTAGTGCCGCGCTTATAATTCCACCTGCATATCCTGCACCCTCTCCAATTGGATATACGCCTTTTATATTGGACTCAAAATTTTCATCTCTAGGAATTTTAACTGGTGAACTGGTTTTACTTTCCACGGCTGTAATAATTGCATCTTCCGTAAAACCCTTCATTTTTTTCTCCATTTTTAAAAGACCCTCTCTAAGTGCTTTTAATGTGTCACTAGGAAAAATGGGATCTATTTTTGTTAACTTTACACCCAAAGGATAACTTGGAATAATTTCAGTTTTAGTTTTGGGACTCCTTTCTTCTAGAAAATCAATAACATGAATTGCTGGGGCCTGCATATTTTTACCTCCCAATTCAAATGCTATTCTTTCTATATTTCTAGAAAACTCTATACTTTCTCTAGGATCCAAAAAACCATTTATAGTATTAACTATTGCACTATTAGAATTTGGCAAATCTCTTTTACTATAACTCATTCCATTAACACTCAAAAGATCAGTCTCGCTGCTGCTAGGAACGACTACACCTCCTGGACACATGCAAAAACTATACACACCACCATTTGCAGTATCTGCTGTCAACTGATATTCACCAGATAATAATCTAGGATGATCTATATGTTTTTTAAATTGACATCTGTCTATAAATGACCTTTTATGCTCTATTCTAAAACCTATAGCAAATGGCTTGGATAAAACATCAAGTCCATCATCCAATAAATTTAAAAAAGTATCTCTAGATGCATTCCCCAAAGCTAAAATTACTACATCAAAATCATATTTATCCCTATTAGTAACTATAGAATGAACACTATTATTTTTATGAATTATATGCTCCAGTCTTTCATTAAAATGAAAAGTTGCACCCATTTTTTTTATTTCTTCTCTCATATTATATATGATTACTCTCATTTTATCTGTACCAATATGGGGCTTGTGATCTACTAAGATTTCTTCTTTAGCACCAAATTTCACCAAAACATCTTTTATAAATTCTTTTTTTTGATCTTTACTTCTAGAGGTTAATTTCCCGTCCGAAAAAGTGCCGGCTCCACCTTCGCCGAAAGAAATATTCGAATCGGGATTTAAAACTTTCGTCTTTAAAAAATTATCGACATCTCTGACTCTTTGATGAATATCTCCTCCACGTTCAAATACACTTACCTTGCAACCTGCAGCAGATAATATATAAGCTGCAAAAAGACCACTAGGACCTGCTCCTATAACTGCCACCTTTTTATTTAACACATTTCTTTTCAAATGATACTTTTCCGAAACTAAAGATGCATCTTTTAATTTTTTGGGATAATCAATTTCTATTTTTAAATTAAATTTTAAATCATCTCGCCTTGCATCCAAGCTTCTGTGATAAAGTTTAAAACTATCGGGAGTTATTCCATATTTCTTTTTTATATTTGTCAAAATTTCGTTATCATCATAATCCAAACTAACAACAATATTAAGAATTTGCCTCATAATTATTCCTCTAGTAATTTTTCGATAGTTTTTATAATAATATTGGGAATTTTTTCAAATAAATAGTCCTTATCTATATCACAACAATCTACCCCAAATACACCACCTATATTTACAGTAGGAATGTTTAATTTTTCAGCATTTCTTATTCTATCTTCATAACTCTTTCTTGCATAAGGTAAATCTTTAATTAAATTTTTCAAATCTCTAAACTCATCACTTATATTAAAATATGATTGAAAAGATTGTTCGGGATAGAAAAATCTTTTTTTAATACTTGAATCAACTAAATTCAACGCTCTTGTAACAGAAGTCATGAGTTCTCTTTCTGCATCAGTCTTACCTGTTATATCCACCCTATTTTCAGGAAGAGCATCATAATAAACAATAATTACCGGCTTATCACTTATTTTAAAATTATCATATACATATCTCACGGCTAAAAGCCTCAATTCGTCTTCACTTATATCTGAATTGTTATTTAATATCTGATTAATTCGATTATTTATAGCTGTTAAAACGGTATTTCCTCTAATTGTAATAAGTTCATTTAAATACTCACTCCATGTATATACTTTTGGAGTCAACTCATTTTCTTTAAAATCTACTTTTCTTTTATACAAATAAGACGAAATTTTTGAATTCATCTCATTTAAATATAAATTATAAGACTTTTCTACATAATTTTTAAAATCCAATAAATAATCACTAGGATTTCTAGTAACTGATGAAGTCACAAAAGAAGCATAACCCCATTCTTGTGTAGAAAGTTCATTTCCACCGGGAACCAATAATTTTGAAACATAAATCGGCTCGCTAATTTCATTTTGTAATGTATCCATACAACTTATATTTAGAGTTAAACTTCTAATAATACTACTAAGAACCCCCGCAGGATCTAATCCTTTATATAATTCAGAAGTACGAACAATTTTTCCGCCCACAAAAACAGCCGGTCTATAAATGCCCTGACAACCAAAAAATACAGCATTCCCAGATAAAGTAGTATAATCATTAGTAGTTATAAGCGCTTTAATAGAAAAATCCCTATCCAAAAATTCAATCAATGTGTTTACCGCTTTTTCGATTCCCAGATTATGTCCAAATCTATCACATATATTAATCACCAAAAAATTACCATTGTTTAAGGTTTTTGACAATTCATTAAAAATAACTTTTGAATTAAATAGCATTGCCTTGGTATTAAAAATATCATAATTGTCAAATTTAGGACTTATAGGAGGATCATCTAATACATTTACAAGCACAACTAAATCCTTTCCTCCCTTTTCCAAAAGAGCCATATGATTGAACCTTACCAAATCTTCTTCATCGGTTGCTACCAATTTATTATTTAGTGGAAACTCTTTTAAATAATCTATTTCCAAAAATGAATTATATAATTTTTTTGCTATATCCACTTCTCCTCTGGTAAATGTCCTCGCATCAATTTCAGATAGTTCGTGAAATAAAGATAAATCAATCATTAAATCGTCTCCAAAGCAAGCTCTATCATCTGTGTAAATGATTTTTCTCTTTCTTCAGGAGAAGTTTTTTTCTCAAAATGAAACGAATCACTAATGGTAAGTATGGTCAAAGCCTTTTTATTTAATTTTTGTGCAGTCAAATAAAGTCCATAACTTTCCATCTCTACTGCTAAAACACCTAGACTTTCCCATTTTTTCCACTCGTCATTATTAAGATTATAAAAAATATCTGAAGAAAAAACATTTCCAACTCTAACTGGAATATTATGCTTTTTCGCATTATTATATCCTGCATTAAGTAACTCAAAATCTGCAATAGCACAAATATTTCCAGGTAAATTAAACTGATGATGAAAATTAGAATCACTAGAAGCTCCTTGAGCTAAGACTATATCAAATAATTTCAAATCCTTATTATATGCTCCAGCACTTCCGACTCTAATAATTGTTTCTACATCATAGACAGTAAATAATTCATGAGAGTATATTCCGATAGATGGAATCCCCATACCACTACCCATGACAGAAACCTCTTTATCTTTATATTTGCCACTAAATCCAAACATATTTCTAACAGAATTAAATTGCTTTACATCTGACAAAAAATTTTCAGCAATAAATTTTGCTCTGAGTGGATCCCCTGGCATTAAAACTTTTTTATTTATATCACCTTTTTTTGCTTCTATATGTGGTGTCATAATATTTTCCTCCGCTTAAGCTTTTTTTATAGCAATTTTACTGATTTCTAAAAATCCTAATAACAATAAAATAATACAATATACTAGTGGATGAATGAAAGATCTGAAAATCAAATAAATAGCAACTAAAAGAGTGCCTGCAATAGTTATAGGTAATCCTGTAAAGGTGTTGTTTTCATTAAGTCCGCTAATATTATATCTGGCAAGTCTAAAACCGCCACACGCTACATAGAAAACACATCCTATCATACCCAAAAATCTAATGCCATGAGGCGCAGACAAAAAGTTAGACATGTAAATCAAAATAGCTGGAGCTAAACCAAAGCTAATAACATCTCCCATACTATCTAGTTGCACACCAAGAGGTGAATCAGTATTTAATTTTCTTGCGATTTTCCCATCATATCTGTCAGCGACAGAAGCTAAAAAAATCAAACCAATAGTAAAACTGAACTTACTATGTATGCTGGCAATAATACTAAAAGTGCCAAACACCATATTTAATATAGTTACGAAATTTGCTGCATTATTATAGCAAAAATCATTAATATTATTTTTCATTTTGCCTCTTTTCATTAAACTAATATTTGTAGTATAATTATAAAGAATAAACACAAAAAATTCAAGGATGGTAAGATGCTAAAAAAAATATATGAGTTAATAAGTTCACAACCTATAAATAAATTTATAAAAAAATTTATGGAAAGTAAAATGAGTAAATATTTCATAAATCCATATATAGATTTCTTTAAAGTAAATACAAAGGAATTTAAAAGACATTATTATCATTCCTTACAAGATTTTTTTACCAGAGAAATAAATCTAGATATGCGTCCTAAATCTGATGCTTTATACACATCACCATGCGATGGAATAATCGTAGAAAAAGGGCTAATTAAGCAAAGCACACATTTTTTTATAAAAGGGAAAAAAGTAACACTAAATGAATTAATAGGAGAAGAAAGCAACGAATATCAATCTTTTCAAGTAATTTACTTAAGCCCAAAAGATTATCACAGATTCCACGCCATAGATAAAAATCACTTCATTTCAAAAAAAGAAATTGGTAACACTAGTATTCCTGTAAATGATTTAGGTTTTTCCTGTGGAAATCCATTTTTAGAAAACCATAGAATCATATTAAAGACTGAAGATTATGCATACATTCCAATCGGAGCTACAAATGTTAATTCTATAAAAATAACTAAAACTAGTTTTGATAAATACGATGAAATCGGAAGATTTGAAATGGGTTCTACAATAGTTATACTGTACAAAAAACTCTTAAACAACTTAAAATCTGGTGAGATAAAAGTTTTTGAATCTCTTATAAAATAATTTTGAAAAATAATAAAAAAGTGGTATAATAATACGATGAACTTATCCTTTTTTCTTTAGGGAGGAAAAATGAAAAAATATTTAATATCTGCTGTTCTATTAGCTAGTTTAACATTTTTTTCTTGTAATAAGGACACGAATGATATTGTTTCTGAAAAGCCGGTAATTGAAAATGAAATTATACAAAGTAGACCAGAAGAATTTAAAAATTTACCTATAGAACCAATAGAATTAGTAAAATATGTAGAAAATAACATAAAAAATTATTCAGATAAAGATAAAGAAAAATTATTAAACGTTTTAGAAGACACTCTTTCCATACATCTATCATTTATGGGAGATATAATTAATACTCCTGATGTTATACAAGAGTTATCACAATTTACAGATAAAGATATACTCTTTTCAGAAGATATAGAAAAAATCTCTGATACATCAATAAAAAATGAGTTGAAAAAAATCACTGACTCATATTATATAATCTCAAAAAGAAATGGAGAGTATTTACCAAATATTGATTATAGTAAGCTAAAAGATTTTACAAAAGATATGAATACAGCGCTAAATCAATATTATGAAATAAAAATAGACGAAACTCTAAATCCAACAGTAGTTAAAGCAAAAATAAATATTCCGATAAAAGAATATATAGAAAGACTAAATAAAACAGAAGAATTTATCAAAAATAATCCAGATTTTTCTAGAATACAAGAAATGATTAATGTTTATAAATATTCACTATTTTTGTTATTCACTGGTACTTCTCTATCTCCAAGTGTTACTGCTGACGGTTTTTCAAAAAACTATATGGATTATTTGGAAGCAGAAAAAGAGTTTAATACTTCAACAGAAAAATCTTTTATTAAAGCTATGGAAATGATTGAAGACAACAAATATATCATCGATGATAAAATGTATGATGTTTTAAGAAATATAGCTATTGACACTGCGATTACTTTTATTAACTAAGAGGTGGACATGAAAAAATTTAAAATATCATTTTTATTTGCATTTTTAGTTTTTACAATATTCTATATATATGCATACACTAAGGGGGCGACATTTCCTTTTCTCAGAGATAAAGAAGAAATTGTCGAGACAGAAAACACTCTTCCCAAGGAAGATATAGGTAACATAGAAAATGGAAATACTGTAGAACAAAAATACGAACAAGAACTTTTCTTTTTATTACTGGGAGTAGATAGTGATGACGTAAATAGTAAAGTTGCCACACGTTCAGATACTATGATTCTTTGTAAGGTAAATTTTGAAACTGGAAAGATTACGATGATGAATTTGCCTAGAGACTCTAGAGTACCTGTAAGAGGCTCTCTTACTAAACTAAATCACGCACATGCATACGGTGGAACTTCTCTATTACTAAAAACCATTCGTGATTTTACTAATCTTGATTTAGATTATTATGTAAAAGTCGATTATAGAGTTGTAGAATATTTAGTAGATGCAATTGGTGGAGTCCAATTTGATGTTCCATTAGATATGGTATACTCAGATCCAACCGCCAAACCACCGCTTAAAATAAACATAAAAAAAGGTATGCAAACAATCACAAAAGATAATGTTGTCGGTCTTTTGAGATTTAGACATAATAATGATTTTTCTGTTCAATATCCAAATGGAGATATAGGCAGAATTGCCACTCAACAAGCTTTTATGAAAGAAGCAATAAAGCAAACACTTACTCTATCCAATATACCTAAACTACCAATTATAATCAAAAATGTTTTAAAAATGGTAGATACAAACTTTTCCGGAAAACAATTGCTAAATGCTGCAAGAGGTGCTAGCAAATTGGATGTAAATAATATCGAAACAGTTGTATTGCCTGGTTATGGTGCAACTTTAGATGATGGAATAAGTTATTATGTTCTAAAAGATAATGAAGTAAAAGAAATTATTAAAAATAATTTTGGAGAATATCTAAAAAATGCACAAAACTCAAATTAAAAAAGATGAGCACCTTGTTTTAGCTTTAAATAGCATAAGACATGGTGCTTTTAACAATACAAAATTAAAAATGATAGAACCTACAAATATAAATCTGGAAGAAATAAATACAGAAGTTACTTTTTTAGGACATACCCTTCCCTTTCCTAGTTACATAAATGCTATGACTGGTGGTGGCAGATTATCCGAAAAGATCAATCATAAATTGATGATTATCGCGAATCATTATTCCATTCCGGTATGTTCTGGAAGTCTAAAACCCTTTTTAAAATATGGCGAGACAAAGAGTTATCTCCCACTAAAAAAAGCAAAAATTAGAATTGCTAATTTGAGTGCCAGACATAATTTAGAAGATATGAAAAAATGCACCCAATTTTTAGATACAGAATTTATAACTCTTCATCTAAATACCCTGCAGGAACTCCTACAAGAAGATGGTGATATTAATTTTTCAGATGAGATTAAAAATATAAAAGATGCTGTAAAATACTATAAAGATAAGCTCATAATTAAAATGGTTGGTCAGGGAATAAATAGAGATTCTTTTCTAAATCTAATAAACCTTGGTGTAAAAAATATAGATGTAAGCGGAAGTGGTGGCACATCATTTTCTGATATCGAAAACAGACGTAAGAATACTAAAAATAGATTAAACGAATTCGAAATCACTACCGAAGACTCACTAAAACAGATCAAAAATACTGATAAAGACATAAATATTATTGCATCAGGAGGAATAGATTCACCACTGGATATGGCAAAATCTCTAGCACTAGGCGCTAATTTAACAGCTAGCAGCTATTATTATTTGTGCAAAACTTTTTTACCACAAAAAAAGGCTATCCAAATTATAGATAGTGATATACAAATGCTAAAAAAAATCATGCTATTAAGTTCTAGCTCAAATATAAACGAACTGAAAGGTAAATACTATGATTAATAATATTCGCCCGAGTATAATAGGTGGAAAAAATAAAAAAAAATCATTTAGTTTGAAGTATGTTTTTATACTATTTATATTTTTAATATTAGTAATATCAACATATTTTATATACAAATATTACTCCAAAAAAGAAATAAATGAAGAGGTAAAAGAGGAATCAGTAGTTATCTACGACGATAAAAACATAGATGAAAATTTACAAAAAAGAAAATATTCTGACGATATATATGGAGTCTATAAATCAAATAATTCAGAAAAATCAGATGAAGAACAAAAAGAATATATGTATCCTAGCGATTTAAATATAATAACTGAAACAGAATTAGATCAAATGGATATTGATACCATAAATCTTATAAAAGAAGAAATCTTTGCTAGGCACGGAAAAATATTTACAGAAGAAAATTTAAAAAACTATTTTTCCAAAAAATTATGGTACACCCCAAATCCGAATTTTGCGCCATCGTTATTAACTGATACTGAAAAAGAAAATATAAAAATTATAGAAGATTATTTATCAAAAATAGAAAGTATTGACATAGACAATGAAAAACCTTAAAATAAAACCTGATGATTATTATATGATCCATGCTATCAAACAAGCTCTACTTGCCTATGAAGAAGACGAAGTACCAGTGGGTTGTGTTATTGTATATAATGGAAAAATAATAGCTAAGGCACATAATCAGTGCATCAAAAAAAATGATCCTACTGCACATGCCGAAATTTTAGCAATAAAAAAAGCATCTAAAAAAATAAAAAATTATAGATTGCCTGAAATGACTCTTTATACAACACTAGAGCCATGTATTATGTGTAGTGGCGCTATAATGCATAGCAGAATAAATCGTATAGTAATTGGTGCACTAGACAAAAAAAGAGGAGCTCTAATTAGTAATATAGATTTATTAAACCATAGTATATCAAATCACAAAGCAGAAATAACAAGTGGCGTGTTAGGTGTGGCGTGCAAAAATATAATCAAAAAATTTTTCAAAAATAAAAGATAATGGAGAGGTACCGAAGTGGTCATAACGGACTCGTCTCGAAAACGAATGGAGCTAATAACTCCCGGGGGTTCGAATCCCCCTCTCTCCGCCATAAACGTTGTAATTTCAACGTTATTTTTTTGTTTTCTTGTTGTTTCATCACTTTGTGTAACAGCTGTTTTTGGGTTATTTTTTTAGTTTTACTATCCCATTTTTTAAAAATTAGGTTCAATTATTTGGCTAAATTTAGCCATTTTATTTTTTTGTATTTTAGTTGCTCCCGCATAGCTCCCACGTTACTACCAAAATTGAATTTACGATTGAAAACAAGACGTTTTTTTATTCGTTTTAGACATATGAAAGGAAATTATATGAGACTGAAATTATATGATATAACTTATACTATTTTTATATCGTGTAATTATCAGCTTTTTTAATTTTCATCAATTCCTATAACATATCATGTTTTATGTGTTTTCATTTGCTATTTATTGTTGAAAAATAGCCTTTTTATTTTTATTCAATAAGAGTTTTTGTTTATTATCTTTACATTTAATTAGATATCGCGTTCATTATCAATATATTCAGATTATAAAAAAGTATCTAATCTTTATCATTCCCTTATTTCATTAATATTTAACAAAGCAAAGCATTCATATTTCTTTATTCTGCTTATCTTAGAAAAAAATAAATCAAATATATTGTTGATCTATTTAAAAAATTCCTTGTAGTATTTCTCAGAATTAATCAGATTAATTTTTCTAATTTTATATAGAATATTTATTTTTAAATTTTTTTCATCTATTCTCAATTTACATATTTGTGATTTTGGAGCAAAATCAGTAAACGTTTTTTGATTTACTGTTCTTTTTAAGATTTTGTTTTTTTTACAAAGTTTTAAGAGAAATAAATATATAGTAAATTATATTACTATACAATCGATTTCTCAATTCAACCTTTTCAATACTACAAATATCTATATCAAATGATTTTATTCTCGTTGATCATCATTTCGTCTCAATATACTTGCTGTTTTACCCAAGATCAGTATCACTCTGGTATCATCATACTTATATATTTTAGTTTTTTCAGAATATATGTTGCTTGAAAAATTTAAATCATTATGATCTAATTTCTTTTTTAAAGTTTTATATGAAAATTCAATTTCACCCATATATTCCAATTTATTCACATCTATATTTTCTAAGTCATCCTCCCACAAATATATTGCTTCATTAATTTTTACCATCGGCTTATAGGAGTCTTCTATTTTATCTTTATGTGTAAGCAATATAACAAGGATAAGGGCTAAAACCAATATACACACTAGAAAAAAGAGTTTTACCAATCGTAAATTGTTGAATCCCATACGAATTTCCCTCCACTTACTGCAATACTTTTACTAGAAATCGACATTGAAATATACTTTGCATTCCAAGGATTTTGCACTTAAATAAGTATTTCTATCTATATTGTATCCTCTCAATACCAATGTATGTCTAGATTTTTTATATGTGTCTTTACCTTCACAACCTAAATAAATTGGTTTGAAGGCAATAATTTTATTGTTACACAAAATCGGAATATATTCAATTTGATTTAATACAAAGCCATTTCCAAAATATATCATATCTCTATCGTTTAACTTATATAGTTCTTCTTCAACAACATCTCTTAGAGATGAAAATATATTGAGTTGCTCTTCTTTTAAATATTTAACACAACTTTTAGATACAGGCTCTGATTCTATATAAAGAAACTTTTCTTTCTCCACACTAAAACTCTCAGCATTTGTATTTATTGATATCAACATAATAATAGACATAATAATAGTCATCAAAAGAATAAATCTATCTCGCATAATAACCTCCTTATTATTATAAAATTTATCTAAATTTTTTCTTAACTTAACGGGGTCAATCTCCGTTTTTATACCTCATAGGATTATTGTAGTTCACTAATAACCTCCTCCTTAAACAAGTATAAACATCAAATTATTTAACTGTTTTTATGATAATTACAGTGAAGACAATTATGTATCTTCTTTCATTTAAATGGAAAATCTAACAAATACAAATCCCTAATCCATTTATAATATCATTTTTCACTTTCAATAATGTAGGTTCAAATTTTTCAATATTTTCAATAAGATTTATATACCACCTTATTATATTCCACTCTCAAACTAACTCTTGAGATATTCTTTTTCTCTCTTTAAATTTTTATACTTTTTTTATATCATAAGAAACCTTTTCTTTTAATTTAGTATAGCTCTTATAATTAATTATTACAAGTATACTTTACTTTATATTTTTTAACCATTACTTTTAATGTAACTTTTTCTTACAACTTATCACCAAACGCTTCATTACTCTTTTATCAATATAAGTTACAATTTTTTTATTTTTTCATTTATCTATACTACTTCATAATATTTTTCTTGATTTTATTAATAGATTTTTAGCAATAAAAAAGAGGGTTGCTCCCTCTTATGATTTTAATTTTTCTCTATCCACTTCATTGAACGAATCAGCTATTAGCAACGACACTAAAGCATCTATATCCACATTTAACATGGTTCTAAACATTCCGCTAAACCAATCGATACCAGCAAAAATTCCTATTGCTTCTACTGGAAAACCTATTGCTGGAATAACGATTGTCAGTGCCACTATTCCACCTCCAGGTACAACTACAGTTCCTAAACAAGCAAGTGAAGATAATACAATTATTTGAACAATTGTGGTAATATCTAAATCTATTTTATACATTTTTCCAATTACAACACATACTATAGATAAAAACATTGCAAGTCCATTAGAATTTAATACCATTCCTAGAGGATTTACTACATCAGAAACGGATTTTGACACACCAAATTTTTCTTCGCTATCTTTCATTTTTAAAGGTAGTGTAACAGCTGATGAGGTTGTAGTAAGCGCCATAATTGTCATTGGCATAATCTTTCTTAAAAGTTTTATAGGACTTACTCCTACTTTTACACCAACAAAGACTATCCATATTATCAAATATAAAAAGCTTGCTATTCCATATATCAATAAGAATCCAATCAATGGAATTAATATTTCTAGCCCATTTGCTCCTGTAGCTGCAGCAAACAAAGCAGCGATACCTATAGGAGCTATAACCATAATTTTACCAATCATAAATGTTAATGATTCATATAATGAGTTTGAAATATTTAAAACCGTTTCTGCTGTTTTATACCCCAGCTGATTCATTTTGTTTAAACTTAATCCAAACAATACTGCAAATATAATTATATTTATCATATTCGCTTTAGACAAAGATTCTACAATATTTACCGGGAAAAAATCTAATAACATCTGTAGCCATGATACTTCTTTTGCTTGTATAGCTGTATCTACACCACTTGCTATATTTATATTTCCTACAGGTAATAAATTTCCTGCAAAAATACCAATTGCAGCTCCAAATATTGTACCTACAGTAAAATAAAATACCAATCTTGTTCCCAATTTACCTATCTTTTCCAAATCTGTATTTCCTAAAGAATTTATAACACTCGCCATAATAAGTAATGCTATTGACATCTGTATAAGTCTTATAAAAATATCACCAATAACTTTTATAGGCGCTATATTTTCTTTGAAAATTAATCCCAATACCAAACCGATAATCATTGAAATAATAATTTGGTAGGTCAATGAAATCTTTTTCATAATATATATTTCCTCCTATTTATTATTAATAGCATAATATATTCCCAATAAAGTGTCAGATCCTGAAGTATGACCATATGAAATTATATTTTTTATTTTGGATATATCTTTAGTCAAAAATTCATTTAAATCTTCACCAAATATACCATCTAGTGCATACCTTAAAAACTCCCCGCTTATATAATTGGTTCTATTAAAATCTAAATTTAAACTTACATTTCTTCTTGCCAATCTATTCACAGCTAGAAATCCTATTAAAAAATCATCTCCAGAAGGTGTAAGTCCTTTACCCAATCCAAGCAGATCTTCTAATTTTCTATTCTTTAAAAAATTACATATATAATTATAACTTTCTAGAAAGTCCATTTCTTTCAATCCAAAACCTGATTTTTTTGCATTATTTTTTATTATCTCCAAAATCAAATCAGGATTTAATAGTTCTCCCTTCAGTTCTAGATCTACAATTTCAGTATTATCATCCAAAACTAGATAGAATTCATTATTATTTTTTATGAATTGAACGTCTTCGGCATTTAAAGAAATGCTTAATGAATTTACTCTTTTTATATCACTTATATATATATATTTATTCTTTGTCTTAAAATATAGACCTTTTTCGAAGACGGCCATCTTTAAAAAAGGTCCATAAATAAGATCTGTTAAATTTTTAGGTATTTTTTTAATTTTGATCTTTTTGTAATTTCTCTGCATATGCCAAAATTGCTTTTTCAAAACATTTTAATGGAGCATTTACTGTTCCGGCACCAATCTGTCCTAAACCTGCTTTTTTGTTTGCAATACCTGTATTTATAATCGGTGTAATACCTGTTTGTACAACTTTCATAGCATCTATACCCAGTGGAGCGCCTTTAAAATTCCAGTTTGGTATTATAAAGTTGGGGTTATTAGCTATTACTATTTTTTGCATTTTATTTGATGTTTCAACAGCATCATTAAATCCACCAGTTCCTACAAATCTTGTTACAGCAGGAGCGGCAATTGTTGTCATAGCTCCAATTCCAAATGTCTCTGTGATTGCGCTATCTCCAATATCTGGATTTGCATCTTTTTCGCTATATCCGGTAAAGTATAGACCCTTTGGTGTATTTACAGGAGCTGTAAACCATGTATCACCCATACCAGAAATCTTAATTCCAAAATTTTCACCATTTCTGCACATAGCAGTAACTATAGTACCTTCAGTTATGTTTTTAGCTCCATCCATTACAGCTTTTGCAGTTGCCATAGCAATATTCAAGAAGAATTGATCAGTAACAGATAGGAATTTAATTACTTCAGTTTTTGTTTCTGAGTCTATATCTAAACTAGCTATAGCAGGAGAAACATGTTTTAAAAATACTAATGTTGCGGCTATATTTCTTTGGTGGAATTCATCACCCATTGCAATAGCCTGAGCAATCATGGGGTTAACCCCTATACCGCCCAATTGAATCAAAGCTTTATCTAGTACAGGTCCCAATACTTCTTGCATCCATTTTAATCTAGATACAACTTCAGAATCATAAGCTCCAAATCTTAAAACTTTTCCTATACCTTCGTTCATAATGCAGTAACCAACTGTTTTATTGTATTCATCTTCTACTACAAACATAGGCATATTCATGGAGGTAATTCCACCCATAGGTCCAACTGCATTTACATGATGACAAGGGATAAACTGTATTTCCCCTCTTTCAAGCATTTCAAACGCTTCTTTTTCGTTATTTGCCCATCCTTCATACAAAATAGCTCCAACACAAGATCCCTGCATCGGCTCTGTCATATTTTCGTATTTAATAGGAGGACCTGCATGAAGAAGAACTTTTTCTTTTAGTTCACTTATAAGTTCTTTGGCTGGTCTTACTCTTTTTAATATAGGTTTTGATTTAACTATATTATCTATAACTTCTTTATTTTTATCCTGAATGAATTCAAAACCTTCTAAGAAAGACAATGTATCCATAAGCACCTTATCTCCTCCTGCAATCGGGCGGAAATCGTATTGAATGGAATCACAATCAAAATTATCTATATTTTCTTTAAACGATTTAAGCCCAATATTAATAACTTTTAATCTCTTTGTGAACAAATCATTATTAGATGCTTTTGGATTTTCTTTTTCAATTTCATTTTTCAGAATTTTCTTTTCTTTGTATTCAATTTTATATCCAACTCGTGAAAGTGCATATTCTACAGCTTCTCTATTAGTTCTAAAGACTTTTGCTCCTGCTTCTTCCAAAAGTTGCTTTTGAGAGTCTATATTTTGGTAATCTCCCTTTGTTCCGCATAATGTTATTACAAACTCAACATCTTTATTACTATTTTCTTTTATGACATCAGTAATTGTAGATGCAGGATTATCATGAGAACCATAACCCAAAACTACATCCATTAGCACAACTTTAGTATCACTATCTTCTATTGCTTTTTTTATAAATGGTATTCTAGCATTTGGATCTATCATTGGGTGAGGTTTACCTTTTGTATATTTATCATCTCCTAAATCTATAACTTGGAAACCATCTTTATTTAACAAATATCCATCATCAGATTTTTTATATGTGATATTTAATGCTCTTTGTATTAGATTTGCTGATTCAGAAGCAAGTGTTCCTCCACAGAACAATCCCTTTATACTTCCTTTTTTATCAATAACTTCAAATCTATCAGTTTTATTTTCTGGTTTTTTCTTTTCTAAAAGATCAATCGCTAAAGTAGCTACTTCATCTAAAGTATCTGCCCAATACAAGTTTTCATAATGGTCTTTAGGTTCTTCACCTAAAAATATAGCAGCAATCGGCTTTTTACTTTTTTTGAAATAATTTTCCAGATTTTCTTTTACTTCTTTAGCAGGTGGTTTGGAAAGAGCTATAACAACTTCTGTTTGATCATCTTCCATAAGCATATCGAACGCTTGAATGAATGAAATAGCTCCAATTTCAGAATGTAAATCTCTTCCACCAGTTCCTATAGCCTGGCTGATGCCATATCCATTTTGATCTAATACAGATATAACTTCTTGAATACCTGTACCGCTGGCACCTACAATACCTATTTTCCCTTTTTTAACAGTATTTGCAAAAGCTAGAGGAATACCATTTATTATGCTGGTACCACAATCTGGTCCCATAACTAACAAATTTTTTTCTTTAGCTTTTTGTTTTAATTTTCTTTCTTCTTCAATATCTACATTATCTGAAAAGATCATCAAATTTAGATTTTTATCTAAACATTTATTGGCAACACTATATACATAACTTCCAGCAATGGAAATAATTGCTAAATTTGCATCCTTCATTTCATTGAAAGCATCTTCTAGTGTATCAATACTTTTTTTAGCATCTGCACTATCTGATTGGTTTTGAGATAATGATTCATCAATAATATTTATTATTTCATCTAACTTACTATCATCTTTTAAATCTAAAACTATAGCTACATCATTAGCACTAGCATTTTTAACTTCATCAGTTAATAATCCGTTAGACTCAAACATTTCCTTGTTTGCAGGACTTGCCATCATAATAGAAGCTATATTTACAGCATCGTGATCGTTGATTTTATTATTTAAAAGCATAAGAGATACTGAATCTTTATACAAATCCTTTTTTATTATGGTTTTAATCAATTTTATGCCTCCTATTCAGCAAAGCGATTTTTATGGTCATATCTATTGTAATGAACATCATCACTTTCTAAATATTTAATGATTTCATCTGGAATTTCTATTCCTTTTTCATTGGAAATCTTTTCTCTGATTTTTCCTCTTTGTCCAGGGTAATATACTTTATCAAAACCTGGAGCGGGTTTTATATTATTTAATTCTTCTAGTGATTTACTCATATCAGCCTTAAATTTATCACTTCCCACAAATCTTTCAGGATCAATAACTATATGAAGTTGACCTAATTCTCTTCCTACCGATAAATCGTGATACATACTTGATACAGAAGAACCAAAAGGTACTCCTAATAAAACACCTGATAAAATATCTACTAGCATCATAAGTCCATATCCCTTTGCTCCAGCAATAGGAACTAATGCATTAACTTTATGAGGATCTGTAGTTGGGTTACCATCTTTATCTACAGCCCAATCAGCGGGAATATTTTCTCCCTTACTTCTTTTGTCTAAAACTTTTCCCCATGCTTGAACAGTAGTTGCCATATCAAACATCATATTTTCGTCATTTTTAGATGGCGCACTAATAGCTATAGGGTTTGTACCATAATATGGCTCACTACCGCCATATGGAACAGCCATTGGATCTGATTGGCACATAGAAATACCAATTAGCCCCTCATCTCTTGCCATTTCACAATAATATCCGATAGAACCAGAATGTGACATTCTTCTCATACCAACAACTGCAATTCCATTTTCCTTAGCAAGTTCAATAGCTTTTTGCATACCCATTTTAGCAATTGTAAATCCAACCCCATTATCTCCATCTAAAATTCCAGAACATGGTCCAGTTTGATTCCATACAATATTTGGCTCAACATTTATTCCGCCTTTAGCGATTCTTTCTGAATAATATTCTACTCTTACAGCGCCATGTGAGTGCCATCCTCTAGAATCTGAATAAACTAAAATTTCACTTGTAGTTTCAGCATCATCTTCTTTTAATCCTGCAAGCATTAGTTTGTTTTTCATTAATTCTTTTAATTTTGCTCTTGTTAATATCATGATTTACTCCTTAAATTTCAGGGTCTCTATTACAATCTTTTGAGTATATATAAGAAAGATCTTCATCACCTACTGCATAGGCAGCTTGTGGACAATAAGAAGCCATAAATATATAATCTCCTTTTTGCACTGGATACCAATTATTATCTAGATTATACATACCTTTTCCGGATAAAATTAATGCGCCGTGCTCTTGGTAATGTGTTTCGATATATCCATGACTTGCGGCAGGTCTAAATGATAAAATGTGGAAATTAAAATCAAATCCTAAATTATCAGCTGGTAAAAGAGTTTTCATCTTTACATTTTCCATATCTTCATAATCTACTTCTGGTAAATCATTGACATTTCCTACAACTAAGTGAGCTTTATATCCTTCTAGTTCTTCATATCTTCTTTTATATAAAAAACCCTTTGCAGCTTTACCGCTTCTATTTTCAAATTTCAAAACTTCGTCACATGGTGTGTAAATATATCCACCGCTTTTTAAAACTTTTTCTCCTTCGGAAGTTAAAGCTACAATCTCACCTTCATGAATATATAAGAAAGTTTCAACTCCATCACCACCAAAACCTTTTAAGTTCTTGCCATTTTCGTTAATTTGGATTAAATAATCACAAAATGATGCACCAATAAGTGGTGTTGATAAAATTGTCATATCACAATTTTCAAATCCAGGAATAACATTTTTTACAATACCATCTGGCTCGATGATGGCATAATTATCTTTTTTAATAACTGATCTGTTTAATAAAACATCTTTTCTATAACCTAATTGTCCATTTAAATAACTCATATCTTCCTCCTTAATATTAATAAGCTAAATTATATAATACTTTTTCTAAAAGCTCTACACCTTTTATAAGATCTTCAATATCAGTTTTTTCATATATATTGTGGCTGATACCATTTATAGAAGGTACAAATATCATAGATGTAGGAACAAATGGTGCAAAAATTTGAGAATCATGTCCTGCTCCGGAGTGCATTATTTCATAATCTAAATTTAATTCTTTCGCACTATTTTCGATTTCTTTAATAACCTCTTCATCCATAGGTACAGGTTTTTGATCCATCCATAAATTAAATTCTAACTCTACTGAATGTTCTTTTGCGATTTCCTTCATTCTATTTTCTAACCATTCTTGGAAAGCATTTAGAACTTCTCCATTAGGATGTCTAACATCTATAGAAAATTCACAAACTCCAGGAACTACATTTACTGTATTAGGAACCAAAGAAACTCTACCAAATGTGCAAACTAAAAGTTCATCCCATGACACAGCCTTTTCAATTGCTTCTTTTACAATTGTCGCATATGCATATGCAGCATCTTTTCTATAACACATTCTGGTTGTACCCGCATGATTTGCCTCGCCTATGATTTTTGCATCATATCTCTTTTGACCAGTAATCGCAGTTATAATACCAATAGGTTTTTTTAGATTTTCTAAAAGATTTCCTTGTTCTATATGCAATTCTACAAACTTATCTATTTTTCTTCTAGAATTATCATTTTTGAAATCAAAACCACATTTTCTCATTTCATCTACAAATTTTTTGCCATCTTTATCAGTGATATTTTCTACATCTTCTTTTTTAGCAAGTCCCATAACATTTTTAGAACCCCAAAAAACATATGGAAATCTAGATCCCTCTTCTTCTGCTAAAGAAATTAATTGCAAATTCTTCTTTGGTTTACCATATTTTTTTACTAGGTTTTGTATAGCTATAAGTCCAGCAACTATACCAAACTGACCATCTAATTCTCCACCTTCTACAACAGTGTCAATATGAGAACCAGTTGAAATATTTTCGTCGATTTCACCTTTTATTAAACCAAATAGATTTCCTACAGCATCAAACTCTACTTCAAAACCAACCTTAACCATCTCTTCTTTTAATCTCATAACAGCATTTTTCCACTCATCTGTATATAATAATCTGGTGATTCCGCCGCCTTTTAAACCGCCAAAAGCAGTAAATATTTCTTGATAATAATTAATTTGATCTTTAATACTCATTTTACCCTCCGAATTTGTTTAAATTAGTGATGTTATAATCGGGATTGTAATTAAAGAAAATAACGAACAAATAAATACTATCTGACTAGCAAATTTCTCGTCATTTCCGGTATTTGCACTAAACATTGCAACATATGCAGCTGTGGGCATGGATAATAAAACAGTTGGTATTACAATGTTATTAGAAGAAAATCCCAAATATTTAAGCACAAAAATTATTACTAATGGATTTATAATTAATTTATTTATAGTGGTTATATATACATACTTATTTTTGAGAGAATCTCTTATTTTTGTTCTTGATAGAATAAGTCCTACAACAATCATGGCGAGCGGACTAGTTGCTTTAGATAACATGTCCATAGTGGAATAAATCGGTTCTACTATTTTGATATTAAATAAAAATAGTGCTCCACCCACAACTATAGAAATTACACCTGGATTTATGATTGCATCCTTAATAGATAATTTGTTAGACTTAGCATTTCTTCCTATCAAATAAACACCAAAAGTCCAAGATACTATTTCAAAAATAAATCCACCACATATAACCGCATAAAATAACGACTCCGTACCAAGTAATGATAATACTATCGGATAGCCCATAAACGAAGTATTAGATAACATAGAGCCTGCTTGCATTATATCTTTTTTTGCGTCCTCTAGACCAGAACAAAGTAGCCTAACTATACTGGATGACAAAAACATCCAGATATAGCAGGCTATCATTATTCCGATTAAAAGTAGAATATTATGGACTTTTTCACTTGAAAAGGGCTGCTGCATAGCTAGAATTATAGTAGCTGGCATGGTAACTTTTAGTACCAATTGGGTCAACTGTTTTTGACCGCTTTCATTTATTATATTAACTTTTCCTGCTATATATCCTATTACTATTAGAATAAAAAGCACACTCACCTTTTCAAGTGTTAAATAAAAATCCATACTTACCTCTTATTTAAATAAAAATTTTCCAACTCTTTCGTCTGATACACCATTTTCTTCAGAGTAAACAGTTTTACCTCTAACGATAGTTCTAACTACTTTACATCCTACTTCTCTATTGGAATAAGCAGAGAATTTGTTTTTGTATTCTAAATCTTCATCTTTTATTACATACTTTTTGTTTTTATCAATGAATGCAAAGTCAGCATCAAAACCAACTTCTATAGCACCTTTACCTTTTAAGTTAAAGTATCTAGCTGCATTTGTAGCTGTAATATCTACGAATTGGCTTAAACTCATACCTCTTTTGTTTACTGCTTCATCGAATAAAACATCATATGAATTTTGGATTCCTGAAATTCCGCCCCAAGCACTAAATGGTTTTCCTTCTTTTAAGTCTGGAGTACATGGTGAGTGGTCAGAACCAATGTATAAAATATCTCCGTTAAATAATCTCTTCCACATTTCTTCAAGATTTTTCTTATCTCTTAATGGTGGTGAACATTTAGAAGAATTTCCGATTGAATCAAGCTCTTCAGTTGTGAAGTAGAAATAATGTGTGCAGCTTTCTGCAATTACATCTACACCCTCAGCTCTAGCTTTTTTAATTTCATCGACAACTTCTGGACAAGAACAGTGACAAATACCAATTCTGCAACCTGTTTCTTTAGCAAAGAAAATAGCTCTTCTAACTGCTTCTACCTCAGTAAATACTGGTCTACTTAAAACATAATTTTCTAGAGTATTTTCTCTTTCCTTAGCATATAGCTGACCTAATTTATCAGTAATAGTTGGGTTTTCGCAGTGTAATTGTAATGGAAGACCAGTTTTTTGAATTCTTCTCATACCTTCCCATAAAGAATAATCATCTACATTTTCCATGTCTCCATCAATTGTTCTATCACCACATGTAGCCATAAAAGCTTTGTATCCAACAACACCTTCTTTTTCCATTTCATCGATATCATCTAAAGAAGTTGGAGTTAAAGCAGCTAATGAATAAACATCTACGCTTAATTTATCTTTACCAGCATTAACTTTCATATCTAAAGCTTTTTTATTTTGAGTACAAGGAATTTGGTTTAGTGGCATCTCTACGAAAGATGTAATACCACCTTTAGCTGCAGCTTTAGTACCTGTTAAATAACCTTCCCAATTATCTCTATGACCGCCACCTGGCTCAGAAATATGAGTATGAGTATCGATCATACCTGGAGTAATAATTAAATTACTTGCATCAATAACTTCTTTAGCTTCTAAATCTAGATTTTCACCGATAGCAGCAATTTTGCCATCTTTAACTAGAATATCTGCTTTCCTTTCTCCCATGTAAGTAACAACTAACCCGTTTTTAATTAATAAATCGTACATTTTTTACCTCCATTTATTTTAAATTTGACTATTGTTTAGGTCTTTCAGATTCCTGTCTTTGAACCTGATTTCTAAGAAGTGTATTACCTAAAATTAGATATAATACAAACGATACAACAAACGCTATAATCCAAGAAACTTGAGAATAATTTTGTAAAGCTGGAATAAATTTGAACGAAATTGGAATAAGCGCTGCTACAATTGTAGAAATATAAGCACTATAATTAACATCAGGCTTATATAGGTGAATCTCTTTAGCATAAATTCTACTCAACCAAATATCTCTTTTTACAATAAAGAAATAATGAGCAATCATAACACCTGCAATCGGTCCCATCAAACTACCAATGATATCTAAAAATAGATAAATAGAAGTTTCATTTTTCATTAAATACCAAGGACAAATAACAAATGAAATAATAGAAGCAACAATTACACCCTTTTTATAATTTAATTTTTTAGGAAATAGTGTAGCTAACTGATAACCAGCAGGAACAATATTACCTGTTGCATTTGTAGAAATGGTAGTCATAAGAAGAACTCCAAGAGAAACTATAATAGCTACCAAACTATCCCATTTATTAACAATCTCTAAAACATCGAACATTTTGGTTTGATAATACAAAGAACTACCAACTAAAATGAACACTGAAGAAAATGCAAATAGTAAATAAGAAACGAACAATCCTAAAGCCTGACCCCAAGTAAAGCCCTTCACATCTTTAGCATTTCTACCAAAATCTGATGAACTAACACCCGGTGCTGCCCATACACTCAAAACACTTGATATTATCATAAGATAAATAAATAAATTAGAATGTTCCTTGGCAACTCCAGAACTAAAGCTTAAGATAGGAGATATACCACCATTTACTTTTATCGCCCAGATAAGCATACCACCAAATACAATATAAATTAATGGATTTAAAATAGCTGTAAATTTTGCAATGGTTTTTCCGCCACCTAAACCGATAAATAAATTGATTACCCAGAAAATTACAAAAGCAATAATACCAGGAATTGTAATACCTAAAAATTCAGCATTATTACCAATATTTAAAAAGTCAGGATAAATTTTTCCGATTAGAATAAGTAATGCTTTACTACCCGCATATGTCTGTAAACCATACCACATGATAGCCGCCACAATACCTCTTAAAAACCCTGGTAATTTTGCTCCTTTAGAACCGTATGCACTTCTAAGCGACATAGAAGATGGAATGCCATACTCAAAACCGTACATACCATTTAAAATTAATAAAGCCATAACACCTAAAGAACTAAGTGTAAGAGCAATCATTACATGAATAGGGCTCATACCTAAAAATAAAAATCCACCAACCGCTAAATAGTTTGGTACATTGTGCACACTACCCATCCACAGAGTGAAATAATTGAACAAATTCCACGTTCTTTGGCCTTTTGTCACAGGAGCTAGATCTTCACTATAGCCATTTTCGATAGCCAGTGCTCTATCTGATTCTGTAACTTTGATATTAAAGTCTGCCATAAATTCCTCCGATCTAATAAAATTGATTTAATAGTTAATTATATATCTTCTGTTTTAACAATATATTATATCCTAATATCTTTCAACAGCACATTAACCATAATTACTATATTAAATTATGCACATTGCACAATTAGAAAAAATATGTTATCATTGAAGTCGAAAACATATTGCAAAACACGGTATTTTTTAATATTTTTGAATTGAGATCTCTATATTTTATCTCGTGATCAAAATTTGCTAAAAAATAGATAATAATTTAAATGTTGCTTAATTTGTGAGGTTTTATGAAATTAAAAGATTTACTTAGTAACGAAGATCTTTCGTATCTAAAAATTTTAACTGATGATAGCACTTTGGAGGCAGAAACATTCTCCATTGAATCCACAGAAACACCAGATGCTTACAATTATATTTCCAAATATTCACTGGTTATAACTACCGCCATGGCTTTTAAAGATAATCAAGAAGGTTTAATAGAATTTATAAATCAATTAGCAATCAGCAAATCATCCGCTCTAGCCATAAAGGTGGATAGATTTTTAAAGTCCTTACACCAAAATATCATCGACCATTGTAATAAATTGAATTTCTGTTTGATTTTAATTCCTGAATACAAAACTTTAGGTAATGTCTACCACGATCTTCTAAAAAAGCTTTGGGATGATAATCAGGATAGTCTTAATTTTGCTCTTAATTCACAGAGAATCTTTTCAGATACACTGCTTAAAAAACCAAATTTTCAGATTGTATTATATACTCTTTACAGTATTTTAGAATCTGATGTAGCGCTTACAGATGCTTTTGGCGAACACATCAATTCCACAAATAATTTTCTTTCTATTTTCGAAAAAGATCAAATCATTGATTGCATTAACACTTGTAAGAAGATGGCTAAAACCAGATGTAGTTTTAATCTTGTAGATAAAAATAATATGAATAAAAAAGTGTTTTTACACAAAATTAATGTAGGACACAATTATAACTATTATCTATTCATTTTAAGCTCAGATAAATTTAATATAAAGATGAATAAATTCGTAATTGATCAGGCTATATTTGCCATTAACTTTACGATTATTTCGCATCTTAACAACAATCTTTTCGATCTTCAAAAGACAGAAAAAGTTTTTGATAACTTACTTTATTTCGCCGAAAAATCTGATGAAAAAGAATATCTGGATCTCACCAGAAATTTAAGTTTAAATATTACTTCTAATGGCAGATTTGGGATTATAAGCTTTAGTAATTTTGAAAATTTCTTCCCTCTTCATTTGCAAATGGAAGGCTATGTAATAGTTTATAATCATCTCAAAAAATATTTAAGCAAATATGATGATTACTCTATTATTCCTATGACCCTTTATAAATATTTTTTAATTCATTCTAAACACCAAAAATTAGATGTACTTATGAAAGATTTGCTAAATATAATAAATGATATTGTAAAAACCATTAAATTAGATTATCAGATTACCATCGGGCCTAGATATTTTACCTATAAATCTATGAAAGAATCTGTATTCGAAACTATCAATGCTGTTGATAATGGTATTGTGCATAAACTATATAAAAACGTAAAAATTTCAAGACCACAAAACTACCAGAGATTGTTCTCGTTAATTTCGAATAATCAAAAGGATTATTTTTACGAAAGCACTTTAAAAAAATTGGCGGAAAACACTCCTCAAAATATAGAACTTAGAAGCACTCTTAGAGCGTGGCTTTTAAACCAGACAAATGTTAAAAAAACCGCAGAACAACTTTTTTTACACAGAAATACTGTAAATTATAGAATCGAAAAATGTAAAGAAATTTTAGAATCTGATCTAACTGATAATGTGGAACTATTTCATTTGGAGATTGCTCTTAATTTGTTTGAAGAGTGATGATATAACAGCGATAACAAACTGATGATCGTTATTTGTGTTTTTTTTAATTTCCTTTTTTTATGTAAAATCCTTTGCATTTTATATATGATATAGACTTTTTAAAAATTTAAAATTTATTATTTTATTAGATTAAAATATTAAAATATGGGTATCTTATTAGCGAAAAGAGAAAAAGGGGGTAATAAATTTGATGATTGCAAGATTGGTTCCGATTGTTATGGCTGTATTTTTATTCATAATAATAGGAATAATTTATTTAATATTTAGAAGGAAGTAAATTATGGTTAAAAAAAATAAAAATTTAGTATTTGTTTGTTCTTTGCTATTGTTTTAATGTATGTCTGTTAAACGTTAATTCGTTTACAACCAAATATTCACCCGAAACTCAAAACAAGGATGTTCAAAAAATAATTTCCATACTAAAAGAAAATGATGTTCCTCAGAATAAGATAGATATTTTAGTTCAGAAGTTTTTGAATAAAGAGTTATGGGACTGCTTTAAAGAAGAATACAAACATATTTCCCCTCAAATAAAAAGGAAAAATTTTGAAAAAACCGTTTACCCGGATGGATCTTTTAGAATTATTAAAATAGAAAGTGTCAAAAATAATAAAAGATCGTATAAGTAATATGAAGACCCAGTAAAATATACAGTTGCTCATAGTAAGTGAAGATCTTGGTGCTTTAAAGATGGCATATACAGTAGTTTTTGCACAGGATAAATTCAGAAAAACTGCCAAAATATCCGCTCTATACGATAGAGATTTATATGTTAGGTGGAACTTATTCAAATATGCAATCCGGTTTTACACGAAAATTGGAAAGACGAAACACATGCTTGGATGTCAGCAGATTTTGAATTATATAGTGGTGTTGCTAAATCTTTTGGCTGGCTCAAATTTTATGTGAACTTTGAAAACTTTTGGACAAAATATCACGGATAAATAATTGAAATAAAAAGCATCTATTAGTAGATGTTTTTTTTGAGCTTAAAAAGTAATGTTAAATAAAAAAATAGAGCTTTTAAACTCTATTTGAAAACAATTTTCTATTTTTATATAGTGCAAATATTATTATAGCTGCAACTATAGCTTCTACCGCTAAAAATGTTCCATTATATTGTAATGAGTATAACCATGCGTTTTGTCCTTCTGGAGCATATTCTGCATAAAATATCGCACCAGAAATTGTGTGTGCAAATATTCTCCACATTACTGCAATTATAGCGGCTAAAACGACCTGAAACTCAGAGTTATCACGATAAAAATAATTTTTGAATAATCCTGCAATTCCTAGCCCACCAAAAGCAACTGGATAATCTATTATAACAGGTAATAGACCTATTACTTGGCCACCCAACAAAGCATCTACAATTCCATAAACAGCTCCGCACATAATCCCAGGAATACATCCCCATCTTAGTGCAAATAATATAATCGGAATAACTTGACCTGCTGTAATAGAACCACCTTGAGGCATGTGGAAGATTTTGATCATCCCCAAAACATAAGCTAAAGCAATCATAACTCCAGCTTCTACTAACATTCTTACATTTTTGTTCATTGTTTACCTCCTTTACTATTACGGCATAAGAAGGTTTTCACTTTCCTACGCCGGCATTACCCGGATCAGGTATAAGGGTTGGATTTACCTCTCAGTCATTTCTGACACCCCTAGTGCAAATACATTATACCCCAGATAAAAATTATTTTCAAGTTTAAAAAATTTATTTTTGGGTATACTCCTATCAAGGAGTGATTTTATGAACAAACAAAAATTAGAGCTTATGATTATGGCAACATGCCCATTCTGCCAAAGAGTTTTGAATTATCTTTTAACTAGAAAAGACTTAGAAATCGGTGTTCGTGATATAAATGAAGATCCTGATGCAAAAATAAAATTAGAAACTATTGGCGGCAAAAAACAAGTGCCCTGTCTTTTTGTCGATGATAAGCCGATGTATGAGTCAATGGATATAATTGAATTTTTGAAAACACTCTAAGCAAATCTATATTTGCTTTTTTTTTTAATAAATTTTTATATTTAATTAAGGAGTTTTATGAAAAAAATAATTGATTTTGACAAAAATATCTATGAAATATCTAAAGAATACCCAGAATTTTTAGATATTATGTACGATCTTGGATTTAAAGATATTAAAAATCCAATTTTATTAAATACCGTAGGAAAAATCATAACCATCAAAAAAGGATCTAAAATTAAAAATATTAGTTTAGATAAAATCTCAGATACATTCAAAGCCAATGGATTTGATATTATAAATGAAAATGATTCATTAAATCTTGATGAAAATGATAGAATTTCAATTTTGAAGAGTTTTTTGATTCGTATCAACAATGGCGAGGATATCAATTCTTTAAAAGAAGAATTTATTAATATTTTTGAAAATGTGGACCCTGCTGAGATCGTAAAAGCTGAACAAGAAATAATAAATTCTGGCACTCCTATTGCTGAAATTAAAAAGTTATGCGATCTTCATTCAACACTCTTCCACGATATAACAAATAGAGAAATTCACAAGATGTCAAATCTATCACCTGAAGAAATAAAGAGTAAAAAGAAAGAATTGACAGATAGCCTCATTCAAATCTCAGGCCACCCTTTAGAAACTTTTTCTAACGAAAACAAAAAAATAGCAGTTCTATTAGAATATATTAAAAATAATGTAAATGATGAAAATTATTTGGATATGGTGATAAAGCTAAAACAAGTATCAAATCATTATAAGAAAAAAGGAGATCTTATTTATCCAAATCTAAATGTAAAATATAATATTTCTGGACCGTCAAATGTTATGTGGGCAGTGGATAATGATCTAAGAAGTGAAATCAATATTTTGTTAAAAACCAAAAGCGTAAAAATGGATCAGCTAAATAGCATTTTAGAACGAGCTACAGAGATGATTTATAAAGAAGAAAATATTTTATTCCCCATCTGTGCTATGAATTTTACCGAAGAAGATTGGATCAATATTTATCATGACTCAAAAGATTACGATTTATGTTTGGATGTTGTATCTAATGTTTGGCAAAAAGCAGAAGAATTTGAAAGGGATTTTCCTGTAGACAATGAAAAAATAACTCTCCCGGGCGGTAGTTTTACAATGGAAGAATTACGATTTATGTTAGATAGAATACCTGCAGAAATTACCTTTGTCGATAAAAATGATATAAATAGATATTTTAATGACGGTGAAAAGCTATTCAAAAGACCACTCATGGCACTGGGAAGAGATGTTTATACATGTCACCCACCACAAATAGAGCCCATGGTTAGAAGTATGATTTCAGATTTCAAAAATAATAAAAAAGATGAAGTTAGAATCTGGAAAAAAGTAAAAGATAAATTGATGATGGTTGAATATCTAGCAGTACGTGATAAAGAACAAAATTATTTGGGAACGCTAGAGCTTGTACATGATATGACTTTTGCTGAAGAATATTTTAAAAATAAACAATAAAAGAAGCCTTGTTAGGCTTTTTTATTTTTCTATAGATATATTTTTTATTGCAAACATTTCTTTTAATCTCTTATACTCAGCCTTTGCCCTTTCGTCAATTTTTCCAGTATATTTAGCTTTTATAAGTATATTTTTAGGTGTATGACCCACATCTATAAATTCTACAACTTTTACATCATAACCTAAAGTTTTTAAATAGCAAGCTCTGAGCGCATCAGTCAAAATAGATGAAAATTTTTCTTTTAAAATTCCATATTCTAAAATAGGATTAAAATCTCTATTTTTTAATTGATCAAATAATTCATGCTGACAACATGGCACGCTTAGTATTGTCTTAATTTTCTTTTCTGCAGCATTTTTTAACGCAATATCTGTCAAAGTATCACATGCGTGTAAAGTAACTAAAAGATCTACCTCTTCCCCTATAGAATATTCTCTTATATCCTTAGGCAAAAATTCTAATCCCGTATAGTTCAGTTTTTTCGCAAGCTCATTCATTTTTTGTATAACATCTTTTTTAAGATCTAGACCAACAATTTTAATCTCTTTAAAGCCTTTTTTGCGGAAATAATAATACATAGCAAAAGTCAGATAACTCTTGCCACAACCAAAATCCAAACAATTGATTTTAGTTTTAGACAAATCTTTCACTTCATTATCAATAAACTCTAAAAATTTATTTATCTGCTTAAATTTATGAAAATATTTTTTAACAACTCTTCCCTCAGCTGTCATAACCCCCAGTTCAATTAAAAAATCAACCTTTTCGCCCTCTGGAAGAATATATTCCTTAATTCTGTTATGAGTCCCATCAGGAAGAGATTTAATCGACTCTTTTTTCTTTACTCTAATTTTATCATCATTAAAAAAATGTGATAATCATTTTCTATATCTCTAAAAAGAAGCTGCTTAAAATTTCTTTGATCATTCAAAAAAATTCTTGCCTCATCTAGATCCATATTTTCGTGAAAAACTTGATTGTTTTTAAATAGCGAAAATTGAATAAATCTCTCACCATTTATAAGTACAGTCTTAAAACCGATTTTTTTATAATCTCCTTTTTTGGGATCCGAAAAAACACCATCATAAAATCTATCAAAACTCATTGATTCTATCAATGTATTATAGTCCATCTTAAATCCTTTCTAATATGGAACTGAGTAATTCTACCGCTTGATCTGACGCTCCTTCAAAAGTTGTAACAAATTCCTTTGCTCCTCCTATTAATGAGTCGCTAACTATCTTTATCATAATAAGTGGAATATTATAATTATGACATACCAAAGCAAGAGAAGCCCCTTCCATATCACATATTTCTACAGAATATTCTTCTTTCATCAAAAGTTTCTGTTCCCTAAATTCCAAAAACTTATCAGAACTACCGAGCCTTGCCCTTTTTAAGTCAGGAAAATAGCTTGAAACTTTTTTTATATAATCTTCATCCATAGCTATATATTGATCGGAAAACAATTCATACTGGCCTTTTACATAACCCTCATCACATAATGTAGTATCTCTATCTGTATGACAAACTCTATCTACCAAATATATATCATATGCCTTCATATCTTCTTTTAAAGCACCGACCAATCCATAATTATATATCATTTTACAATCATACTTTTCTATTAATATTGTTGCTATAATCGCACTTCTAATCTGCCCTGCATGAGATATACCTACAAATAGTGTATTATTCTCAGTTTTATATTTATATACTTTTAAAAGCCCATGCTCAAAAACTTCAAGAGGCTCACCAAACTTTCTATAAAAAGCGCTGAACTCTACAGCAACTACAATTCCTATATTCATAATTCCTCCTTTCAATTAGTATATCATAATTTGTGTAAAAATTAAAATAATTGTTGACAATTAGCTGTTCTTTTGTTAAACTCATATAGCTGGTGATATTATGGATTTTGAAAAATTATCTAAATTATATAAATATTGTGAAAAAAGCGATTATAAAATTTTCGAAGATATAATCGAAGAAACAAAAAATTATCTCGACCATAATGATTGGGTATTGGAAATAGGTTGTGGAGATGGAGATTTTAGTTTTGACCTTTCATATTATGTCAATAACTATGTTGCGACAGATTATAATTCAAATGTAATCAATAAAGCATTCCAAAAAAAGAGTTATATATCTCGCCCTCCGGATGCTCTAAGATTCCAACATACCGATGTATATAATATACCTTTTGACGATAAAACATTTGATAAAGTATTAGCATTTAATACACTTCACATTTTATACGATCCAAAAGGTGCAATCAGTGAAATAAAACGCGTATTAAAAGATGATGGTCAAATCATTTTTGCGGGATATCTAAGAAAAACACAAATTAAACACAATTTAAAAACCTTTGTTTTAAATACTTGTGGTTGTAAAATTCACAATTATTGGAACAGAGAAGAATTTTTAAACTTTCTACAAGAAAATGAATTAGTGATAGAAAATTATAAAACTTATCATGGAAATTTTGAAATAATTTTAGTCATATTAAAAAAGCACTTATAGGTGCTTTTTATTTTATGCTACATATTCCCTTTGATTTCAAATAAATTTTGTGTATTGTTTTGATGATGATTACCACAATAAGATATAGTGGTGTTGCTATAAGAGCTCCTATAACTCCAAAAATTTGCATAATCGCCAAAACTACTACCACAACTACAAATGGATGTATATCTAATTTTGAGCCCATAACATTTGGCGTAATAAAATTACTTTCTAATTGCTGAACTATAAATGTTACTAACGCCGCCTTCAAAACCATACTAGGTCCAGACGCAAGTCCAATCACAATCGCAGGTACCGCTCCTATAAATGGCCCTATAAATGGGATGAGATTGGTAATCATAGAAATAGCTCCCAAAAGAATTGCATTTGGTAATCCTATTATAAGATAACCTATTGCCATCAAAACTCCTAATATCAGAGATACAAATACTTGACCTGAAATATATGTTTCTAAAACTTTATTAGTTCTTGAATACATTTCTCTTATCTCGGATTCATATTTTCCGCTAGCTAAGGAATTTAATCCATTAGCAATTTCTTCGTCATCTTTTAATAAATAGAAAACACCTAATAAAACTATCAAAAGCTGTGTTCCTACAGAAGATATCATACCTGCTGCTTTAGCTGCGTATTGTGGAGTTTTAGTTGCTATATCTTTTAAATATGAAGTGATTTTTTGTATCAATTCATCAAAATTCATAAAATTATTTAACTTATCTATCCACACTTTATTATTTTCATAAATCGCATCTACATTTATAGATTTAACTATTTCATAACCTTGATTTACAAAAATATTTATTATCATGTATATCAAAAGTAGTGCAATAAGTATAAATATTATAAAAACAAAAACACTAACAAGTCCATTTTTCTTCAGAAATTTATTCATCAGTTTTTTTATCGGTTTAAGAGCATAGTATATATAAATTGCAAAAATCAGCGGAACCAACAAGTAACTGATCACATTAAATACAGTTTTAAAGTAATCTCTGAGATATGTGTATAATAATACTATCGCTAAAAATAAAAATATATTTAATAAGTATTTTGTCGTCTTGGACATAGCTTCCTCCCTATTAATTTTAATCTAATTATAAAGCTTATTATATAGATTTACAACTGAAATTTTTATTTTAACATTTCATATAGATCGCCATTTATATTTTTAATTAATTTATAATCTTTCTGATACTCTATACATATATTAGATAAATAAGTAGAATTTATCTTTGAATAATTATCATCACCTACTATATCACAAAAAGCCATTCTAAAAATTGCATCATGAGTTATAGCTACAACTCTATTTTTATTCTTTATTTTTTCTAGAAAACTCTGATATCTTTTTTTTACATCATTTAAATTCTCTAATCCCTTTACATTGTGATTAAAAGAATTAGAAAATAGCTCATTCATTTCATACCAATATTTTTTCTTAACTTCGTCATAGCTTTTCATATTAAATAAACTAAAATCCAGCTCATCCAAAAGAGAGTCTACTATTATATTTTCACAGTCAGGAAACAATATTTTTGCTGTATCTATAGAACGCTGATAAGAAGAAACATAAACCTCTTTTAGCCCCAAAAAGCTTTTTATATTATTCTCAGGCAGGATATGAGCTTCTTTAAATTTATATATTTTTTTCACATTATTTTCAGCTTTCATATGTCTTATCAATATAAGTTCCATGTTGCCCCCAACGTAATCATCATCATGAGTTCAGATATTTCTACAATCGTTCCATACACATCGCCATTTAAAGCACCTAACACCTTAATAGCCTTATATTCTAAAAATTTTCTAGTTAAATAGCCCACAACTATAGAAATAATTATATTGTAATTGTAAGTAAAAATAGAAAATAACACAATTAGAATGATTATAATGATAGTAAATATGTTAACTAAAGATCTGTTAACATTTTCACTAAAAAATCTTCCCAATTTAGATTCACTGATTACATCCTTTTTTAATGAATTCATCAAAAAAACTCTAGACAACATAAATACAAATAAAATAGTTGTTGGTGAATAGACAACAATACTTCTAAGAGCGATCAATTTTCCAAGGAGCAAGAAAAAAATACTCACACTTCCAAAAACACCAATATGACTATCCTTCATTATCTCTATAATTCTTTCCTTAGGTCTATTAGAAAAAATCCCGTCAAAATAGTCACTAAGACCATCAAGGTGCATAGCTCCAGTATATATTTGATTTTGTGCAAGTAATATAAATGAAATAATTATGGGATCGACTTTTAAATAATTGAATAAAATAATTGTAATATAATTGATAATCCCTAAAAATAATCCCACGATCGGAAAAAATAAAATGGCTTTTTCTATAACAGATTTATTGAGATCGATATTAATTTTTATTGGGACTCTAGATAAAAATTGAAAAGCAAATAATAATGATTTCATTTTAATTTTAACTCCATTCCTAAAAAAACTACATAAACATTATCGGCCATACTAGCTATTTTTTGATTGATTCTACCGACAGAGTCTCTATAGTATCTTGACAATCTATCCATGGGAACAAGACCCATACCAAGCTCATTGGTTACCAAAATTAAATTCTTATCTTCACTTTTAATCTTTTCAAAAAAGTTCTTTAATTCATTTATAGCATGCTCTTCAACTTTTTGTGCTATCTCAGGAGTTATATCTTCATCTTTCCCATATTTATAATATAGATTACTTATATATACCGTCAGACATTCTAAAATATAATTATTTTCATCTCCTAAAGCATCCACTAATTTTTTATCATACGCCTCAAAAGTTCTCCAATTTTGATTTCTAGATTCTCTATGTTTTTTGATTCGCTCTTGCATCTCTAATCCATCATTTACAGCAGTTGCAATATAACAAACATCATCAGTGTCTAAAAGTTTTTCAGCAAAAGTGCTTTTTCCACTTCTAGCACCACCAGAAATTAATGTAATCATTATTTACTCCTTATATCATATACAGCATCGTCAGGGACGCTAAACTCATTGTATTTTCCCATATTATAAAAAGCATAAATACTTGCATCTATTATTTTTTGAAATAATACAGCTCCACTTCCCTCTCCAAGTCTCATATTAAAATTATAATATGCATCTAAATTTAGCTCTTTTAATATAATATCCATCTGTCTTTCACACGAAGAATGACTAGCAATAAAATAATCCTTTGAATTATTATTTATCATATATGCAAGATAACTAGCAATAGCAGTTATAAATCCATCTATAACTATAGGCGTTTTGTGAATTGCCGCTCCTAAAAACGCTCCCGTCAAAGCCGCAATTTCATATCCTCCAACACATGAAAGAGCATAAATAGCATCATCGGTGATTCCATATTTTGATTTTGCTAAATCAACTGTGTTTTTTTTGTTTTTTAGTGTCTCTTCATCAATTCCAGCACCAAGTCCAGTTGTTATTTCTGCTGGCAAATCTAAAACCATACTCATAATTGCAGAACTAGAACATGTATTTGCAATTCCAAGCTCCCCAGTATGTATGATAGAATAATTCTTTTCTTTTAAGTCATCCACCATCTTTATTCCAAAATTTATCGCATCTACAACTTCTGTACGTAACATGGCAGGTTTTTCTAAAAAATTATTTGTTTCATTCCCAAGACGATGGTATATTGCATTTTCATAACTGGTTTTTTCTCTAATTCCCATATCTACCAAAAAAACTTCTACATTCGCATCTTTTGCTAAAGCGCATACACCAGTTTTATGTTCTGAAACAGCACGAAAAAGTGTAGATGTAAGCATGGGATATCCAGAACTTACTTTAGAATGTATAATTCCATGATCACCTGCAAATATAAGTAAAGCTCGGCGATTTTTATCAGCGGTAATAAAACCCTCACAAGCAAGTATTCTAGAACTTAATTCCTCCAGCCTCCCCAGAGATCCTTTGGGATGTAAATTATTATCCCACATTCTGAGTATTTTTTCTTCCTCCTTAAAATCTAAGGATTCAATTTTTTTTACTCTTTCATCTAACATAGTGATTCCCACTTTTCTATTATAATTTTTAAATACTTCATATCCTTCATATCTCTAATAGCCAATCTGATAGAATTCTTAGATAAATTTTTATAACTTTCACAATCGCGCACATAAATTTCATTATGTAGTAAAAACTTTATTAAATCATCTTTATTACTCGATTCAATTAGAAAAAATATAGTATCTGATTTAGAATAACTTATATCTCTACAATTCTTCAAAAAACTAAAGGTGAATTTTTTAACTTCATCTATATAATTATTTGATTTCTCTAAATACTCTAACACTAACTCCCTATTTTTTAGAACTTCTGAAAAAGCTGTGGCAAAAGAATTTACACTCCATGGCAAAATATTTTTTTTAATATCTAAAATATTATCACTTTCAGAAATTACATATCCCAGTCTTAATCCCGGAAGAGAAAAAGTTTTTGTAAAAGCCCTCAATACATATATATCATCTAAATCATTTAAATAATTAAGTACACTTTCTAGATTAGAATTTTCGATAAAGGCTTCATCCAAAAGTATCTTGCTATTTTTATTTTTCACAATTTTCAATAATTCATTTATCGATTTAGGCAAAATAGACTTACCCGTGGGATTATTGGGCGAATTTATAATAAATAAACTATTTGAAATGTCCAATTTATCTATATCTTCAAAAGGAAAACCCACATTATCATCAATGATATAATCCAATTCTATAATATTTTTATTATACTTTTTTGCAATCAAAGTGTATTCAGAAAAAGCTGGATTAAAAATGATAATATTCTCATAATTAAAAATAATGGCATCCAATAATTCTACAGAACCATTACCCGGTAACACATTATCTATATCAAACTCTCTATCATACATGTAATTTATATAATAAGAAATATTTTTGCGTAAACTTCTATTTTGTATATCCGGATAAATATTTACATTTTTTATCCCATTTAAAATATATTTATCAAAAATTTCAGGATATTTATAAGGATTTTTATTAGATGAAAAATCTATGACTTGCTTATCAAATTGATAAATATCCGCGCCATGAATTACCATAGATATATTCTCCAAAGTATTATATTAATTATCACAAGATAAAGAAATTCTGCTTTTATAATTAGACGAAAACTTTTAAAAACATCAGATTGTGTTGGATCATTTCCTTCTCCTATCCAAGGCTTTTCTACATATTTTCCATGATAGAAATTTCCTCCACCAAGCTTTAGATCCAAAATTGCTGCAACTGCAGATTCTGTATGTGCTGAATTAGGAGATAAATGTGCATATCTATATTTGAAATACATCTTAAAAACTTTTAGGGTTGGTTTATTTATCAAAATCAATAAAATAGCACTCATTCTAGCTGGAATCAGATTTACCAAATCATCCAATCTTGCCGCAAATTTCCCCAAATAATTATAAACTTCATTTTTATATCCCCACATAGAATCCATCGTGTTAATCATTTTATAGACAATAGAAAACTTAGCTCCACCTATAGTAGCATAAAACAATGGTGCTATCACTCCATCCGAAAAATTCTCTGAAACGGTTTCTATAACTGCTCTATAGATTCCAACTTCATCTAAATTATTTGTATCACGACCCACAATCATAGAAAGATTTTTTCTAGATTCTTCTATACTTTTTTTAATAGAAGTTAAAACCTTTTTAGATTCTACGATTAATGATTTCAAAGATACTGAAAAATAAATAAAAATACTCTGAAAAATTATATACAATAAAAAATTATAATTAAAAAGAAGAATCTCCAAATATAAAAAAATGAAAAACACAATAGCTACATTGAATAGAGTACATATCGCCCCAAAAATAAATTGCATAAAATTGGAAAGACCTAAACAATCAAAAATACGTTTTTCTAAATTTATCAAATCACCGAAAATTCGAATGGGATGTAGACGAAAATGCGGATCTCCAAAAATAAAATCCAATAAAACGGCTAAATTAATGCTTATAATATTTCCAAAGAAGAAACTAGTTATATAAAAGTATAAAAAATCATAAATCATAACAATGATTCTATAGCCTCCATATCTAAATGCTCAGTAATCAAATCACAGGCCTTATCTAGCTCTTTTATAAAATCCTCATCACCAATTTTTATAATTTTCTTTTTATACTCTGTCAAAGAATCCTCATCTTCTAAAAAAACATCTGAGTATGGTATCACGCCCAAAAATTTCTTATCTGTCATTTTCTCAAGCTGTACAATACCTGAATCTAAAAGAGATGCATCTCCCCTGAATTTATTTATTATCAAACCTTTTATCCTGTCAGAATCAGTCTTATCTAAAATTTTGACAGTACCATATAATGATGCAAAAACACCACCTTTTTCTATATCCCCCACCAAAATAACATTTGCGTCTACTAAATCAGCAAGACCCATATTTACAATATCATTTTCTCTTAAATTTATTTCCGCTGGAGAACCTGCTCCTTCTATAATAACAAGATCATACTCTTTTTTTATACTATCAAATACATCTTTAATAAAAGTGGCCTTATCCTCTTTCCATTTAAAAAGCTCCCTAGCATCTTTATGATCTACATATTCGCCTAGAAGATAAACATCACTTCCGGTATTAGTCATTGGTACCAAAAGAATTGGGTTCATCCTAACGTCCGGCTTTAAATTACAAGCAAAAGCCTGAGTAGCTTGAGCTGTAGACATCTTCTTTCCATCTTCAGTCAAATAAAAATTCCTACTCATATTTTGTGATTTAAATGGAAAAACTTTTATATTTTTCTTTGCAAAATATCTGCACAGTGCAGTCACTAAAAAAGACTTACCCGCAGAAGAATTAGTACCAGTAATCATTAAAGTCTTCATAAAATATCTCCTAAAACCAATTTATAAACTTCCGGAAAATTAGATTCACTTAAACTAGAATCCAAAGAATTATTTGAGGTAGGCATAAAGCTAAAACCTTTAAACTCCTCAGCACTCCATGGAACTTTGTTATCTATTAAATATCCATCACGCAATCTAACAATATATTTAATTTTCTTTTGCCCTAAATCAAAAGCATAAGGTCCCACACAATTTTCTAAAGCATGAAAATATAAGATATCATCTTTTTGAGTAAATCTACCGCCTTCCGGTTTATCAAAAACACTTGCTGTTGCCCCATAAATAGATTCACCATTAAGCCTCAAAAAATTTCCTACAGATAGTAAAATATCTCTAGTCTTTTTATTAATATTGCCACGTCCGTCAGGAGAAATATTTAAAATTAGATTTCCACCTTTTGATGTGCACTCTATTAACTTTTCTACAATAAACCTATCACTCTTATAAGCTTTATCATCAGGCACATATCCCCAGTGATTATTAAGAGTAATACAGCTCTCCCATGGAATAAACTCACCAAATTTATTTTTTATTGCCGTAGGAGGAATTATAAGCTCTGGATTTAAAAAATCTCCGTTCCAATCTGAGCTTTTATTATTTACAAAATGAGAAAAATCACTACCACTAGAAGTTAGTCTAGAATTTATAATCATATTTGGTCGGTATTTTTTACACATCTCTAAAATTTTATCAGCCTGCCAATACTCTTTATTTTTATCAGCATAAGAAAAATCAAACCACATAATCTCCAGATTATCATAATTTATTAAAATTTCTTCTATTTGTCCATGCAAAAACTTTCTATAAGCATCATCATCGCCTAAAAATTCACTTTTCTCAGAATTCCTAAGAGGATGAAAGGGATCTCCCTTTATTTTAAAATCTTTATTTATCCAATCTATCAAACTAAAATAAAGTCCAAAATACATATTTTGCTTTTTACACTCATCACTTAACTCTTTGACAAAATCTCTATTATAATAATTAAAAGAATTATAATCAGTTAGTTTAGAATTAAAAAGACAAAAACCATCATGATGCTTAGCTGTAAAAACTATATATTTCATACCAGCGTCTTTAGCCAATTTTACTATATCTGATGCAGAAAAAAGATCTGGATTAAAAATATCTAGTATTTTATTATATTCGTCATCACTTAACTGTAAATCACTTTTTACCCATTCTCCTCTACCAAAACTACTATATAAACCAAAATGAATAAACATACCAAATCGTAGATTCAAAAAATTATTTATATCCATAATATCACCAATTATATTATACTATAGACATCAAAAAAAACAATAAAAAAACCCACATAAAGTGGGTATGATAAGAAGATTAGTTAAGTTCAACTTCAGCGCCAGCTTCTTCAAGTTTTTTCTTGATTTCTTCTGCTTCTTCTTTAGATGCGCCTTCTTTAACTGTTTTAGGAGCTCCATCAACCATTTCTTTAGCTTCTTTTAATCCTAAACCTGTTACTTCACGAACTACTTTGATAACTTTAACTTTTTCAGCACCGCCATTTTTCAATACGATGTTGAATTCTGTTTTTTCTTCAGCTGTTGCTGCTGCTGCACCAGCTGCTGGAGCTGCTGCTACTGCCATAGGAGCTGCTGCACTTACTCCAAATTCTTCTTCTAAAGCTTTTACTAAATCAGCTAATTCTAATACTGTTAATGATTTTACATCTTCAATTAATTTAACTACTTTTTCACTCATTTTAAATACCTCCACAATTATTGTTGTTTTTCACGTATTGCATTAAGAGCAATTACTAAACCACGAATAGTTCCATTAAGCACATTTGCGAAACCTTGAATAGGTGCATTCAAACCACCTAAAGCTTTTGCTATCAAAACTTCTCTTGGTGGTAAATCAGCTAACGCTTTTATTTCAGGAATTCCTACAATTTTACCGTCTACAATTCCTGCTTTGATTTGAAAATTCTCGTTTTCTTTTGCAAAGTCATTAGTAACTTTAGCTGCTCCTACAGGATCGTCAAATGAGAAAGCTATACCATTAGGGCCTTCCAAATGTTTAACAAATTCAGAATATCCTAATTCTTCGAAAGCTCTTTGCATCATGGTGTTTTTATAAACTTTGTATTCTACGCCATTATTTTTGTAGTTTTTACGCAATTGAGTTGCTTTTTCTACATTTAAACCTCTGTAGTCTACAAGCACCATAGATGAAGCTTTTTCAATTTTTTCTTTAATTTCAGATACTAATTCTTGTTTTTGTTTTAAAACTGCTTCCTTCATGCGACACCTCCTCTTCTTATCATTAAAAATGACCCCGAAAAAACGAGGTCATGAAAAATACATCTCAATTTACCTCGGCGGGATTTACGACTTTTAGTCCACCTGCTTTCTTCGGCTTTCATCATTAAATATTTTATTATATATTTATCATTTTGTCAAGCTTTATTTGAATATTTTTTTTGTTTTTGCTATAATTATTTTGTCATCGGGGTGTAGCGCAGCTTGGTAGCGCGTCTGCTTCGGGAGCAGAAAGTCGCAGGTTCAAATCCTGTCACTCCGACCAACGGCCTAGCCGTTTTTTTTATTGTAATGATTCTTTTATAGCTTTTGCCAACTCTTTTAATTGTTCGATGTTTTCATCTGTAGCAGAAGATTTTATAGTTACCAAATCTCCAACTTCAGTTAAATTTGCTTTTTCAAAGATAGATTTTGTTATATCAATAGCTCTTCCACCCCAACTCAAGTTGGTTATATAACTAATCTTTCTATTTTTATATCCTGTAGCTACTAAATCTCTTAAAAATGCATCCATATTTGGATATAGCTCTGCATTATAGTTTAGAGCAGTAACAACCATATTTGAAAATCTGTGAGCTTGTCCAACTAAATAACTTTGGTGAACTCCAGAAACATCCATTACTCTTATGTGTTCTATACCTTCTTCAGCCAAATAATATGCCAAAATATCAGCAGCCAATTGTGTATTTTCATACATTGATGCAAATGCGATTAGTACGCCATTTTCCTCACTTTCAAACTTTGCCCATGTGGTGTACTTTTCTAACATAAATTGGATTCTATCAGGAGTTCTGTGTATAGTTCCATGTAATGGTAAAATCATATTTATTTCACAATCTTTTACTTTGTTTAATAATTGTTCTACACTTCTTCCATGTTTACCAACTATATTTGTATAATATCTTCTAATTTCGTCGATATTACTTTCACTCAACTGGAATGTATCAGAAAAGATATGTCCCTCTATTGCTCCAAAACTTCCAAAAGCATCCGCAGTAAAAAATTCTCCTCTATCAGTCATTACCATCATAACTTCTGGCCAGTGTACCATGGGTGCAAAGTAAAATGTTAATTTTCTATTTCCAATATCCAATACTTCTAAATCTTTCACTTCTCTTAGATTTTTTATTTCAGCGCCTTTATAAAATTGTTCTAAGAGCTGTTTTCCTTTTGCGTTGGTTATTACTTCGCAATTTGGATATTTCATAAGCACGGTTGTAATAGCAGAAGAATGATCTGGCTCCATATGACTTACAATCATATAATCCAAATCTCTTCCCTGTAATGCTCCTTCTAGATTGTCTAAAAATTGTGATATATAACAAGCATCTACAGTATCTAACAATACAGTTTTTTCACCTGTGAGTAGATATGTGTTATAACTTATTCCATTTGGTATTGGAAACATATTTTCAAATCTAGAAATTCTTCTGTCATTAACTCCTAATCTGTACAATCCATCTGTTATTTGCTGATAAAATTGCATATTGCCTCCTTTTATAATTCTATCATTTCATCAAAGAAATCTTTATTTTCTTCGTAAGCTTTTTTATTTGTAAAAACTGCTTTTTGTGAATCTTTAATATTATCTTCTAACCAATCTGCAAATTTTTTGAAACTATCTTTATTTGTTTTTAATGCATCTGTATATTTTTCATTTATAATTTTAGAGTCTATTCCAGATAAATGGAAGCTAAATCTTGCAGATGCATCTAAAACTGGTGTTAGATGTGGATTGAATTTGGAGTAACTACCTATTATCAATTCATCTATTGCACTTTCAGTTATATTTAGATTTCTTAAAAATTCTGGCGCATTTTCGTATACTTCAAATGTGTTAACCAAATTTGGATCTCTATATGAATAGAAATACATATCCTCTTTAAAAGCGCTAAGCACAAGCCCATCACCATATGCGCCACCTTTTGCACGGATGTGTTTGTGTAAATAATCATTGCTCAAGATATTTGAACAAATTATATATGATCCTTCAGTTATTTCTTTATTGTTAGATAGCACACAATAGTTTACGTCAGTATTTCCAGTTACTGCTACTCTATTTGGTTTTTTTCTAACATTTTTGATTTTAGGCATATCTACATTTTCTATAAATGAATCTTCATCTTTTAGTACGTCTTTTACTAAATTAAAACATTCTGCATTTCCTACTATGAGATTAATCGGTTTTTTATTGAATACTTCTTTATAGTTTTTGTAATATTCTTCTAATTTTGATTTTAATTCATCATCATTATATTTTAGTATATCGTCAATAAATTTTATCATTCTAAATCCTGTTAGAGAAGTGAATTCATAACTTCTTCCAAGATTTTTATTTGCTTCATTTAGAGCTACTGGTGTACCACTTGATTCTGCGTAGTTTTTGAGTGAATATTTCTTTTCGTTTAATATATTTCTAATTCTAGAAACATCTAATAAACTTTCGTTGTGAGTATGTTTAAATAATTCATACGCATCTTTAAATTTATCTTTTGTTGCAGATAATCTCTTTGACATAGTAATATATGCATTATCTGAATTATAAATATTTCTAGCTAAAAATGATACTTCAAAATCAAAAGCACATAGATTGATTTCTTTATTAAGTTCTTTATATGAGTATTTATTTGTATCCACTTTATCTAAAATATATGAAATAAGTGCCAGTGATTGGAAATATTCATCTGTATTGTCGGATAAAAATATATTTTGACTTAAATAAATTACATCATTTGTGTTGGTATCGTACCAATAAATATTTTTATCCTGTTTTAAATCTTTGAATTCTAATTTTGTCTCTAAATCAGATTTTTTTAGTACAGGTATAGTTTTTTTATCTTCATCTGTATCTTCTCTTAATTGGTACTCGTGTAATTGCTTTGTTTTTTCAGCTATAGCTATTTTATCATCTTCACTTAATTTTTCACTCACTTTATCTAATTTTGATCTAATGAGTTTTTCTCTTTCTTCAGAATAATCTTTTTTAGCATTGGAAATATATACCATTCTCTCTTTAGTTAAATATTTTCTAACATACTCTTTGACCTGATCTATATTATTTTTTATATCTTCTATAGCAGCTAAAAATTCAAACGAATCAAATATATCTCTATCATATAGCCAAGAATTATAGCTAGTTATAGCAATAAATATAGGTTTATGAGGACTATTGTCGAATGTAGATAATCTATACTGAATCTGATTTAATATTGATTCTACCCATTTTTTATCTATTTCTGAACTTAAAAATTCGTCTATACTTTGGTCGATGATTTCTAAAATTCTTGCTTTATGCTTTTCATTAGTATTTTTTATAAGAATTTCAAATGTGAGATTTTCTCCTTCAGAAGAAACACTTTCTACTTTATCTGCTAAATTTTCACTAAGTATTTTATCACGAATGATAGATCCTTCTTCTTCTATAAACATTTTGGTAATAATCTCATTTATAATATCATCCTTTGAATCATATAATTTCCCAGTAAAATAAGCAACTAAAATAGAATCAGAATTTTCAGTTTCATCGCCCTGATGACATCCTCTTTCTTCTAAACTTTTTGTTAATCTAGTTGCGCTAATTATTTCATCTTTCGGGGCTAAATATTCAAATTGTGATAAATATTCATCTAAATGCGCAAGCTCTTTTTTCTCATCACCATTTCCATATAACATTATATAGGAATTACTTGGGTGGTAATGTTCTTTATGATAATTTAATAGATATTCTCTTTTCAAATCTATTATATCAACCGGCTCTCCACCAGAGTTATACATATATGTGCTATTTTTATATAAAAATTCATGTGCATTTTGAATTATTTGTCTATCCGGATTCATAGCACCTTTCATTTCGTTAAAAACTATTCCATTTACTTTTAATTCAGAGTTTTTATCTTCTAATTCGTAATGCCAACCCTCTTGCATAAAAATATTTTCTTCTTCATATATTCTTGGAAAAAATACAGCATCCAAATATACATCCATAAGATTTCTAAAATCTTTTTCATTTCTAGAACTCACTGGATAAATAGTTTTATCTGGAAAAGTCATAGCATTTAAAAAAGTACACAAACTAGTTTTATATAAATCCATAAAAGGTTCTTTGGTGCGATATTTTTTGCTACCGCTAAGTACCATATGCTCTAATATATGACACACCCCAGTATGGTCTTTAGGAGGTGTTTTAAATCCAATACAAAAAGCTTTATTGTTGTCATCATTTTTTAATTTTAAAACTCTTGCTTTTGTTTTTTCATGTTCATATAGTTTAGCATTAGAATCCAACTCTTTTATAAATTTTTCTTTTATCAATCTATATCCTTGCATAGTATCTCCTTAATCAACTTCTCTTCTATCAACAATAGATAAATTTAATGTTTCTTTGTCAAAATATTCTACCAATCCACCTAGTGGTATTCCATGACTTATTCTTGTTACATGTTTTCCCATCTGCTTTGCAATGCTAGCTAAATATCCTGCAGTAACATCAGCATCAGAGTGATTAGGTATGGCAAGTATTACTTCCTCAACATCAGTATCACGAAGCCTATCAGCAAATTTATCCACATCCATCATGCTTATACCAATATCATTTTTGGGTTTTACCTCAGGTGTTGTAATTATAAAATATAGACCGTTATAACTTGTGTTTTCAAACGCCTCTATATCTCTTACAGTAGAAACTATCATGAGTTTTGACCTATCTCTAGCAGGACTTTTGCAAATCTCACAGAGATCACCATCAGAATAATACCCACATAATTTACACTTTTTAATATTTTCCTTAACAAGTGTTATAGCTTCTACCAAATCATCTGCTTCTTCTTTTGACATACTTACAATGTGATAAGTCATTTTTACAGCAGACTTTTTACCAATACCTGGCAATTTTTCCAATTTATCGGTTAAATTTTTTAATATATTGCTCATTAAAATAATCCAGGAATTCCTAATCCTTGAGAGAATTGACCCATGCTAGATTCCATTTTTTTATCTGCTTCTTTCATTGCATCATTAATAGCAGCTATCAATAAATCTTCTAGAGTTTCTATATCTTCTGGATCAACCACTTCTTTGTCGATAGTTATTTTAGTTACTTCTTTTTTACCGCTTACAGTTACTCTAACAACTCCACCGCCAGAAGTACCTTCAAACAATTCATTTTCTACTTGATCCTTTTTTTCCATCATTTCTTTTTGTAATTTTTGTACTTGTTTCATCATATTTTGCATATTATTTGGTGTAAATTTTTTCATTTTTGTCCCCTTTCTATTAGTTCAAAATATTCAATTTATCTCTAAAAATCTCTCTTGCTTTTTCTATGTTTGGATCTACATTTCTAAAAAGAATACTACCTTTAGAATTTATTGTCTTATACATTTTATTTAAATCATCCTTGTATGCGTCCATCAAATTATCTATATGAGAAGGATCTTTTTTATAAAAAATAACATTTGCTTCTTCCAAAGATATATCATAATTTGATAAGGAACTAACAACGATTGGAAAATGTATATTTATCTTTTCTAAGAATAATTCCAAATTATCTTTATCAGTATCACGAATGGGTTCTTCATATTCTTTTTTTATTTCATCAACTATATTCTCTTCTACTTTTTCGTTAATAATCTCTTCTTTATTATCATTACTTTCTATTTTTTTATTAACATTACTCTCTATTTTTTCGATTATTTCTTCTTCATTTTTTAGATTATCAATTTCTTTTTCTTTATCTCTATCTTTTTCTTCTAGCGCCTCTTCTTCTCTATCAGTCTTTCTTTCGTCTTCTACATAGCTATTAATTATGGGTAATATTTCTTTTTCTTCTGAGAAAGACGAGGGCTTTAAAATTTCTTTTCCTCTTGTAAAAGTTAATAAATGTGCTTCCAATAATAAATTAGGATTACTAGCATCTTTTATACTATTCAAAGTTTCAGTTAATTTTTCAATAATATCTAATATATATCTAGTATGCTTTACATCCAGAAGATCTTTTATATATTCTTTTACATAAGAGTTTGTATCTATTCCTAAAATTTCTAAATGAATATCTTTAAAAACTTTAATTAATGTCAATAAAATTATATCTTCTCTTCTTCCCTCATCAAGAAGTTTAGTCAATTCTATGTGTATTTTTTTTGCATCCCTATTTACAAGTGAAATTGCTAAATTTATAACCTTATAATCACTAAGCGAGCCCAATAAATCCTCTACATCTTCTAGTAAAACTGGTCTATGAGGAATATTTAAAACTTGCTCCAAAATAGAAAATGCATCACGAAGAGCTCCATGAGATTCCATGACTATAACATCGATAATTTCATCGACCAAAAACTCATTTTGCTCTTTTAGTACTTCTTTTATTGTGCTTTTTATAGTTTTGTCACCTATACGATGAAAATTGAATCTCTGCAGTCTACTTCTAACAGTATCTAGTAATTTTTCAGGATCTGTAGTTGCCAAGATAAATACCAAATGATCTGGTGGCTCTTCCAAAATTTTTAGCAATGCATTACAAGCAGATTGGCTAAGCATATGAGCTTCATCTATTATATATACCTTTTTTTTGAGAGTGCTTGGAGGATATGCTCCTAAATTTTTTAGCTCTCTTATATTATCTACTCCATTATTGCTTGCTGCATCTAGCTCTATCACATCTACCGATCTATCTTCCAAAATTTCCAGGCAATTTTTACATTTATTACATGGCTCACCATTTTCTGGATTCAAACAATTTATAGCGCGAGCAAAAATTTTAGCACAACTCGTTTTTCCTGTTCCATGACTTCCGCTAAATAAATATCCATGATTTATTTTATTGTTTTTAACTTGATTTAAGAGAACTTCTTTAATTAGATTCTGCTCTTTTATCTCGGAAAATTTTTTCGGTCTTAGCTTTCTATATAAATTCATTTGTTTCTACCTTTTAATAGATCTATCCTAATTTTATATAATTTCTCACTCAAATCCACATAATAACTGTGCGGATCATCCAATCTTGTCAACTCTTCCCAAAGAGTAGATAAATTTATTTTTGTTTTTTCTCTTATTTCAAATATACTTGGCAGATCATAAACTAATTTTCCCTCTTTAAAAATTTCTTTCAATAATTTTCTGGTATAAAAATTTTTAAGAGTAGTTCTTTTCCAAATATATAGTGGGTGGAAGATCTCAAGCTCTTTTGATTCATCAATTACTTCATCAAATGTAGTTATTAAATCCGCTTTCATATAATTAGTTTTAATGTCATAAATGCGATAGACTTGCTTAAACCCTGGGTTAGTGATTTTGGAGACGTCTTCTGAAATTTTTATTTTTGGAATTATATTTCCCTTATCATCTTCTAGAGCCACCAATTTATATACACCACCAAAGACCGGATCACTTTTGGCACTTATAAGTCTTTCACCTACACCAAAGGAATCTATCTGTGCACCATGATTTAATAAATCTCGAATCTTATATTCATCAAGAGAATTACTAGCCATTATTTTTACATCACTATAACCTGCATCATCTAACATTTTTCGAGCTTGTTTGGATAAGTATGATATATCTCCAGAGTCTAATCTGATAGATTTAGGTCTTTTTCCCATTGGTTTTAGTACTTCATCAAAAGCTTTTATAGCATTTGGTACACCTGAGCGCAAAACATCATAAGTATCTACCAAAAGAGAGGCATTATCTGGATAGACTTCACAATAGGCTTTGAAACTTTCGTATTCATTTTCAAAACTCTGTACCCATGAATGTGCCATAGTACCTACTGCAGGTATATCAAAATATCTTTCTACAATGGTATTTGCAGTGCCATCCACCCCGCCAATAAAAGCAGCTCTAGCACCAAAATTTGCTGCATCTGAACCCATGGCGCGTCTAGAACCAAATTCATAAATAGGTCTACCTTCTGCGACTTTACATATTCTATTAGCCTTAGTAGCAATTAGAGACTGGTGATTTAAATTTAATAATAGCATCGTCTCAATCATTTGTACCTGGTATAGTGGCCCTCTAACAATAACAATTGGCTCGGAAGGAAAAATAATTTCCCCTTCTTCCATAGCCCAGACATCACATTTAAATTCAAAGTCCTTTAAAAGAGATAAAAACTCTTCAGAAAAAATTCCCTTCTTTCTAAAAAATTCTATATCTTCTTGATTAAATTTCAAATTTTTTATATAGTCAATAAATTGCTCTAGACCTGCAAATATAGCATACCCTCCATCATCCGGAACTTTTCTAAAAAAATATTCAAAGTATGCTATTTCATCTTTTCTTCCTTTTTCCACATAGCCATTTGCCATTGTGAATTCGTAAAAATCAGCTAATAATGTTAAATTATCCATTTTTTATTCCTTTATATTAAGCAGCGCTATACTCTCTACATTCATAGTGCCAGAAAAATTATCATAGGATTTTATAAATTCTATAGAATAATTGGTAAAATTCTTAAGATTTTCCACAAGTGTTACCGGATTACAGCTCACATAAATAATCTTCTTAACACCAGATTCGTTTAATAATTGAACAACCTTATTGTGTAGACCACTTCTAGGAGGATCTATAATAACTACATCTTCTTTTACATCTTTTTCTTTTAGATAATCTTTGCAATCTAAACAAAGCACCTCCACATTATTAATATCATTTAGTCTAAATACTTCTTTAGCGTCTGATACATTATGGGGATTAATCTCCACAGAAGTTACTTTATTTGCGCTTTTAGATAATATAGCCCCAATCGTTGCACTTCCTGCATACAAATCTAAAACATGATTATTTTCATCCACCATTTTACGCAGATCCCGATACATCAAATCGCATGCTAAAGAGTTGGTTTGAAAAAAAGAAAATGGATTTATGGGAAAAATAATATCCGCAACTTTTTCATAGATATAATCATCTCCATAAATCTTTTCATAATCTTCAGCAACGATGGCATCACTAAAAGAATCGTTTTTTGTGTGATAGATTGATTTTATGATTCCATCTAATTTTAAGTTCAATAACATATCTACAAAAAGATTTATATCAAAACTTATATTGCTAGTAGTTACAAGATTTATCATGTATGAATTCTCATATACAGAATGTCTAATTACCAGATGGCGTAATTCTCCAACATGATTCATCCTATGGTAATGAGAAATACCTAACTCTCTAAAATAATCTTGAGTGCTTTTTCTTATAACATCCATATCATCAGGAATTAATAAACATCCGTCAGTAGAAATAATATTATGAAACTTCCCCTTTTCGTGTAAACCCAAAGTGAGGCAGCCATCTTTTGTAATGTTGCCAAAAGTATATTCCATCTTATTTCTATATTTTAGATTATAATCACTTGGCACCAGCCCCTCAAACACATCTGTAAATTCCGAAAATAATCTATTTAATTCTTCTTCTTTTATCTTGAGTTCATCTGAATAATCTAACTCTCTAAAAGAACATCCTCCGCATATTTCCTGATGCTTACAGTTAAGATTTTTTTTATATGGGCTATTTATTACCACAAGATTTTTAACACGATTTTTTTTTGCTTTTGTAAAAATTACCTCTTCATGCGGAAAAGCTCCTTTTGATTTAAAGGAACTTTCTTCTGTTTTAATTATAATTTTTTTGTTAAATTCCAGACGAGTTACTATACCTTTTAGTTCTGTCATATCAATAATTATTTAATCTTTCTATAATTTCATCTTTACCTAATAAAAATAAAACTTCATTAAATTCTGGACCATGTACATTACCTGTGAGCATGGCTCTAACTGGCATGAATAGATTTTTTCCCTTAATTCCAGTTTTTTCTTTTAGACGATTCATAAAAGTGTTTGCATTTTCTATGGTTAACTCTTCATCCTTTAGCATTTCTATAATAGCAGATTTTAAAACTGGTGAATTTTCATTTTCTATCCACTCTTTTGCATCATCTTCTATTATAAGATTTCCCGGCATAAACATAGCACATTTTTCTGCCAAGACTTTTAATGTGCTTGCATTTTCTTTTACTGAATTCATCATCATTTCATAATAAAATCTATTTTTGGAAATATCTGAAGGCTCTATATTTAAAACTTCTTTCAAATATGGTGTTGCTAGATCAAGTAAAACACCATTTTCTGTATTTCTAATATAATGTGCATTCATCCAATTGAGTTTTTCTATATCAAAAATACCGCCTGTTTTTGAAACTCTATCAAATGTAAATAATTCAACCATTTCATCAAGAGTCATAAACTCATCATCTTTATCAGGACTCCAACCTAAAAGAGCTAAATAATTTACTAAAGCCTGATTTAGATAACCGGCTCTTCTAAAATCTTCTACACTCACATCTCCCTGTCTTTTGGACAATTTTTTTCTATCTTTATTTAGAACGGTTGGTAAATGTACGTAAGTTGGTTTTTCCCAACCTAATGCTTCATATAAAAATACATGCTTTGGTGTAGATGGCAGCCATTCTTCTCCTCTAACTATATGAGTAACTCCCATAAAATGATCATCTACTACAACCGCCATATGATATGTGGGAAATCCGTCAGATTTTAGCAGTACTTGGTCATCCATATCATTTGTGTTTATAACTATTTTACCTCTTACAAGATCATTAAATTCTATATCTCTATTAGGAGGAAGCTTTAACCTAACTACATATTCCTCTCCAGCTGCAACACGTTTTTTAGCTTCATCCAATGGAATAGATCTACAAAAACCATCGTATTTAGGCACTAAACCTCTGATTTCTCTTTCTTTTCTAATATCGTCCAATCTTTCTTTGGTGCAGAAACAATAATATGCAAAACCTTTTTCGATTAGCTCATCAACTACTTTTCTATAAAGCTCTAACCTTTCGGATTGGATATAAGGTCCAAACTCACCAACTTCTTTCAAATTACCTTCTATCAATTTAGGACCTTCATCATAGTCTATACCACTCCAGTGAAGTGCCTCTATCAAATTTTCTATAGCACCTTCTACATATCTTGTTCTATCTGTATCTTCAATTCTTAAAATAAATTCCCCACCATTTTTTTTAGCAAATAAATAATTGAATAAAGCGGTACGTAATCCACCTATATGCAAATATCCAGTAGGAGATGGTGCAAATCTTACTCTAACTGACATTTTCCCTCCTATTTATAAACCTCAATCATACTTTCTATTTCTTTTTCTAAATCTTTTATATTAACTTTTTTTACATTCTTAATATCTTTTCTAGATGACAATTCCACAAGACCATCAGCAATATCTTTTCCAACAGTGATTCTAATAGGAATACCTATAAGATCTCTGTCGTTGAATTTAACTCCTGCTCTTTCCTGTCTATCGTCCCACATAACTTCATATTTTTTATTTAAAACATCATATATTTCTTCAGAAATCTTCATCTGTTCATCATCTTTAGCATTTACGGTTGTGATGATAACCTGGTATGGTGCAATCTCTATAGGCCAAATAATACCAAACTCATCATAATTCTGTTCTAAGATGGCCGCGATTGTTCTAGATATTCCAACACCATAACTTCCCATATGATATGGAACTTTTTTCTGATTTTCATCTAAAAATCCTGCATTCAAACTTTCAGAATAACTTGTTCCCAAAGAAAAAATGTGTCCTACCTCTACGCCTCTTCTAATATTTAATCTTTTTCCATCTGCTAAAAGGTCTCCCTCTCTAGCCTCCAATAAATCTCCTGCAATCTCGCAAGTAAAATCTCTGTTGTAATTTGCGTTTTTTATGTGATAATCCTTTTTATTCGCTCCGATTACCATGTTTTTCATTTGAGGTATTCTTTCATCTGCTATAATTCTGCCTTTTAAATTTATAGGACCTGTAAAACCTTTATAACTTCCGGCATTTAAAATAGCTTTTTCATCCATCATCTCTATATCATGCTCTGCAACTTTTAAATAATTAATTAGTTTAGTTTCATTTAATACTCTATCCCCTGGAATGAGCACAAAAACTTTTTCGCCATTTACTAATAAATCGACAACTTTTACACAATTTGATTCTTTAACACCTAGAAAGTCACTAACTTCTTCTATAGTAACTTTATCCGGTGTGAAAACCTCTTCAGCCTCAAGCATTTCACTATTATCATCGATTTTATATTCAACAGGACATTTTTCTATATTAGATGCAAATGATAGATCATCGGTAAATAAAATTTCACTTTCACCAGTATCTGCTAAAGCTATAAATTCTTGGGATTTCTTGCCTCCCATTTGACCATTATCAGCTAAAACCTTAACATATTTAAGCCCGATATCTGTAAAAATCTTATCGTATGCATCTTCCATCTTTTTGTAACTAACTTCCAAACCTTCAGCATCTCTATCGAAGGAATATGCATCTTTCATCAAGAATTCTCTACATCTGTTAAGCCCAAAACGAGGACGCTTTTCATCTCTATATTTAAATTGAATTTGATATAAATTTATAGGTAATTTTTTGTAAGTATTTAACTCATCTTTTATAAGAGTCAAATAATATTCTTCTGCTGTAGGTCCTAAACAAAATTCACGCTCATTTCTATCAAGTAACTTAAACATCTCTGGACCATATTTCTCCCAACGTCCAGATTGTTCCCAAATTTCTTTTGGTTGTAAAATAGACATCTTAAGCTCTATAGAACCAGATTCATCCATTCTCTTTCTTACTATTTCCTCTATATTTCTTAAAACTTTAAGACCTAATGGTAAGTATGAATAAATACCAGAAACAGTTTTTCTGATCATACCTGCTCTTAGCATCAATTTGTGACTTTCTATTTCAGCATCCTGAGGTATTTCCCTCAAAGTTGGTAAATAATAATTAGTTAATTTCATAGTTCCTCCGACTTTTTTATAAAAACAAATAAGAGCAGTATACTCCACTCTTATTTTATAATAATTTTTAATTAGTTACAAGTATTTTAAACATTTTTTTCAAGTTTCAGCACACGTTTAAGCACGTATTGAGCTTGATATTTTCCCGGATACAAAAACTCTAATTGTGGCGCGACATTTCTAAAAATATAATCAATTTTTTCGTAATGAGTACAACCTAAAATAATTCTATTTATATTTCTTTTAATCAGATAGTTTGTAATTCTTTCCACTTCCTGAACAATTTTTATATAATCATCATCTTCTACATATCTAGCTAAATTGGCGCATGGCAAACTCAAACAGTGCAATTTTTTTTGGTATATCCCGCTATTGTGAGTATATGGTGTACATATAACCGCTAAATTTTTAAGATTTTGATTTTCTAAAATCTTTATGGTAGGTCTTATTATATCTATGGTTTTTTCATCATACACCTTATGTTTTATCATAGCACAAGAGATTGTATTACATGCAGGAACCAAAATATCATACATTCCTTTATATGGAGCTATCATTTTATCGGTTAGACTTAAAATTTCTTCTGTAGATTTAGAACCATATGGCACATTTTCAGAATCAGATATATATTTTATTTTGTGCTTTTTATCAAGCATATGTTTTAAATAATTCTCGACAACTCTTCCACCGACACCAGAATCCAAAACTAAAATCTTCATTTTAGATACCTCACATAATCTTCTCCCAATCTAAAAGCATTTTCCGCACATATTAAAATTACCACATCAGCATCATCAGCATAATCTTCTCTACCAAATCTAAAATCATAACTAACCATACTCTTTACACTTCTTAAAATAAGAGATTCAAAAACATTACTAAAACTATCTCCATAAATAATAACTCTAGGGCCATTATTATCGGTTTCAATCTCAGTCCTTTTATTGTCGCCACACATATATGAAACATATGATGGATTAGAAAAATCGTTAACATCTGTATGGCCATCATAATATCTTTTGATATTAAAATTGTAAATAGGCTCTAATATCTCTTCTGTCTCAGTCAAATAAGAAATCATTCTACTTCTAGAGCCCTTAAACTGATGAGATTTATAATTATAATCATCATCATAGCTAAAACTAATCCCTTTATCATTTAAAATATCAGATAATCTAGCAAGAATTTTATTAGCTCCTTTAGAATTTATATGATGATCCGTCGTAAAAAAATCATCAAAAGTTAAAATCTCTCTAGTATTTATAAAATTAATATCATTAGCTTCAAAAAAATTGTAAATATATTCAGCATTCTTTTTATCTATAACTTCTGGATCTAAAATTTCTTTTGGGTATTTATACACAGAAGATATAGATGGCACTAAAATAGCTACAAACTCTTTGTTTTCTGTTTTCAAATTATTTTTTGTAATTAAAATATTCTTTAATACTTCATCTGTATGATCATTTTTTATTGCGAGTTCTGAGTATTTTTCGTGATTCGTAAAATCGTAAATATGTGGTGATTTAACTCTAACATTATTAATAAATTCTCTAAAAAACAACTTTTCATTCAAAAGAGTATAATAATAACTAGAAACATCTCGAAACAGTCTATCTTTAAGAGCTTTTTCCAACGAATCATCCACACCCTGCTTAAATAATTGACTATAATCAAAATCAATCTCATAAACATTTCTATTTTCATAATTCAAATATTCAGTCTTATCTAGCACAATGTGAATAAATCCAAAATAAACAATAAATAAAAACATTATCAAATAAATGATTTTTCCTAATCTTTTCATAAAACCTACTTAATTTTAAAATATTTCTAAATAATTATAATATAAATTACTATTAGATTCAAATTTAATAGACATACTATTGACACGAATACTAAAACGATGTATAATATTCACGAATACCGCGGCAAATCCAAAAATGGAAAGGTGATTCAAATGAGTACTTTTTACGGTCCAAGAGTTAAATTGGTTAGAAGATTAGGTCTAAACGTATTTAACTTACCAAAAGCAAACAAAGGAATTAAAAAAGGAGCTGCTAGATCTGATAAGAAATTATCTAACTACGGAGAGCAGTTACTAGAAAAACAAAAACTAAGAGCTTATTATCAAGTTCCTGAAAATCAAATGCTAAGATACTTTACAAAAGCAAGAAAATCTAAAGACCAAACAGGTCATGCTTTAGTAAAACTTTTAGAAACAAGACTTGATAATATGGTATATCGTGCAGGTTTTGCATCTTCTATTAGACAAGCACGTCAAATGGTTGTACACGGACATATTTTAGTTAACGGCAAAAAAGTTGACCGTCCAAGCTACCAAATCATGGTAGGAGATGAAATTGAGCTACGTGAAAAGAGCAGAAAAAATGAAATGTTCAAAGAAAATTTTGCATCTCACGCTCAAAATCCATATCCTTATATTTCAACTGATCAAAATAAATTCTCTGCTAAATTGGTTAAAATGCCAGAAAGAGAAGAAATTCCTGTTGAAATTCAAGACGTATTTGTAGTAGAGTTTTATTCTAACTAAAAATAAGCCCTTTATCGGGCTTTTTTCTTTATATTAATAAAAAAAATCCCTAGCCTAAGCTAGGGTGTTATGTATTATTCCATTGGAATAGCTGCTCCTGTTGGACAAACGTCTCCACAGTTTCCGCAACCTATGCACTCTGATTGATCAATTGTGTAAATTTCACCTTCTGAAATACATCCAACTGGGCATTCAGGTTGGCATTGTCCACAAGCAATACATTCATCAGTAATTTTGTATACCATAATTGTTCCTCCTCTTTCAATATTAGATATTTCTATCTTAACTATATTATACCAACATTTTTATGCTTTTACACTTTTTTTATTGTTAGATGGAGCTAACTTTTCTTTTTTATATTTTTAAAACCGCTATTTTTACAGCATTTAATTTTTTAATATTTCTTACACAATTTTTTTAAAATTTTTTTAATTTTTTTTGATTAGATATGACTAACTCGGAGGTTTTATGAGAATGAGAAAAAAGTGGTGGGCCATTCCCACCCTAGTCGATTCAGATAAAGTTTATTTTTGGCCAGAAAAATTTAAGGGTTTTTTTAAAAGTATTTTTAAATTTGATAAGATTCATTTGGATATTGGTTGTGGCAGTGGAAATTTTGGGATTAGTGTCGCAAAAGAAAATCCGGATACTCTAGTTGTTTTGTGGGATAGAGATACCGATGTTTTAGTGTATACTCTAGAAAATGTTTTAGATAGCAATTTAGATAATATTATAATCATTCCTAGAGAGATAGATTTTATAGAAAATATTTTTGGTAAAGATGAGATTGATTCTATGACAATTCATTTTCCAAATCCATGGCCCAAGCGCAGTCAGCACAAAAGACGCCTTACACATCCAGTTTTTTTAGAAATTTATAAAAAGCTACTTCTTGATGGAGGAAAGATTGATTTTAGAACTGATGATGATGGACTCTATAAGGATACTTTACTTTATCTAAAAAATGTAGGTGCAAATATTATTTATTATTCTGATGATTCTCCTCCCACTTCACCCATCAGCCACTATGAGTTGCGATTTAGAAATTTGGGCGTAAAAATAAAAAATATAATTTTTAATTTCAACAAAAAAGACGGTCTATAGATATCCACCGTCTATTTTTATATTTTCTCCATTTATATAACTGAGCTCATCTTTTAATAAATAGTAAACTAAGTTTGCTACATCTTCCGCCGTTCCAAATCTTAAAATAGGTATTTCATCTAAGAAATCTTTTTTTTCTTGCTCCGATAAGCGTAAATTCATTAGAGTATCTATATATCCAGGGGAAATAGAATTAACTCTAATGCCACTTCTCCCTATTTCTTTGGATAGAGCTTTAGAAAAAGTGTTTATTCCTCCCTTTGCAGCAGAATAAATGCTTTCGCATGATGCGCCCACATTTCCCCAGATAGAAGAAATAAAGATAATATTTCCACTTTTCTGAGAAATCATATTTTTAGCCACTCTTTTTGCTATTAGTATTGGCGCTTTTAGATTTATATTTAATATATCAGATATTTTTTTGTCATCCATTTTTTGTATTAGATCAAAATGACTCATGCCCGCACATGATATAAATACATCAAAATGAATTTTTTCTATTTCTACTAAAAATTTATTCAAACTTTCGTCGTTAGAAAAATCGACACAAAACATATTTTCAGATTCTATCTTTTTACTATTATATGTGCCATAGACAATATATTCATCTTTCAATCTGTCATAAATCTTCTGTCCTATTTCTCCACTAATACCTGTAAGTAATACTTTTTTCATGATCTTTCTACAAAATTTTTAAATATATTTATAAATTCGGGATAATTATCTACCAGTGATTCTGGATGGAATTGCACCAAATGTATATATCTATCACCCAAATAATCCATCGATTGTATAATTCCATCTTTTGATTTACTAGTTACTTTGAAATTCTCTGCAACTTTTTTTACAGCTTGATGGTGTTCGCAATTTACTAAAACCCTATCTTTTTTTAGTGCATCATATAAATAACTGTCTTTTTCAATTTCAATTTCCAAAATACCATGATTCATATCATAATTGTGGTTGTGATTTGAACATCCCGGAATTTGCGTATAAATATCTTGATATAAGCTTCCTCCCATAAGAGAATTTATAAGTTGTAATCCCCTGCATATTCCCAGTATTGGTATATTATTTTCTAACGCTTCAAAGAAAAGGGCTTTTTCAAACTCATCTCTTACGACAGAAATTTGCTTTACCTGTGGTAAAAAATCTTCGTTATATATATTGGGCGAAATATCTTCTCCACCTGTAAAAATAATTCCATCAGCAATTTTTACATATTCTTTTACAGCATCTAAATTAGTAGATGTAGGTACTATAATCGGTAGATTTTTTGATTTATTTATAGCATTTATATAGTCTGCTTTTAATCTATTATAATAGCACATCTCATTCGATGGAATATATCTATCGGTTACTAAAATTTTCTTCATCAATTTTATCCTTTTTATCATTATATTTTTTGTAAGAATAAACCATAAGGGTAATCCCTAAAATTAATAATGGAATACTTATCCATTGAGATGTGGACAGTCCAAAATAAATCCCTCTTATTTCATCTCCTCTAAAAAATTCGATTATAAATCTACCTATAGAATACATTATCAAGTATAAACCTAAGGTGCTTCCTGGTTTTTTAGATCTAGATGAATATATGAGAAGCACTAATACAATCAAAAAATTCCCTAATGCGCCAAAGAGTTGTGTAGGAAATAATTTTATTCCTGCAGGAGCTAATCCACCTTGAGGAAATACTACACCTAAAAAGCTGTCTGTAGGTCTGCCGTAACAGCATCCCGCAAAAAAACAACCCATTCTACCAAACATTTGTAATATTGGCATAGAAATGGCAAAAACATCTAATGATTTTAGAGGCTCTAATTTATATTTTTTAATAAAATACCAAACACCAATACCCGCACCAATAAATCCTCCTAAATAAACCATTCCTCCACTAAATGAATAACGAAGTCTGTCTATAAAATTGAATTTACTATCAAAAAGTATAGTAAAACTTCTAGGATCTGTTATCCAATAAAGCACTTTTGCAAGTACAGCTCCTGGTACTACTGCATAAATAAGCCCGCTCATTGCTGTATCAAAATCTAACTTTTTATAAATTTTTTGTGTTTTTAAAAAATGCAATATACCAATAAGACCTATGGCAGCAAATAAACCATAGGCCGGAATTTTTAAACCAAAAATTTCAAAAAATAATTTCATCGCTCATCCTAGTATAGGAAATGTCTTCCTAAAAATCCCAATCTTGCACACCATAAGCAACCAAACAAAGAGAATATAATTCCAAGAACAAAACCTATTAGTGCAAAAATCTTTCCTAATCGATAATATTTACTTGTCTTTACATCTTTGTTTGAAGTCTCTGTAAGAACAATTGTTATTATAGCTAAAATAACAGCGATAATATTTCTGCTGCTCAATACAGATAACACTAAAGAGGATAGACCTAAACCAAAAATAGTAAAAATCCTATCCATATTTTTGTTTCCACCTACATAATCTTCATCAAGAATTTCTTCTTCTGGACCATTGTATTTATAATCCATAATTGCCTCCTTTAATTTTTTCTATTATTTTAATTAAATAATCTTCATCAGCTACAGTATATATCTCATCTTCTTTTGAATTAGTTGCACCAAAATATATACCCGAATTTTCTGTTGATCTATCAACTATTTTTTTGTTAGAAGAGATATGAAAATTTTTTATACCAATTTCATAAGCTAAATCAAGAGTATTTTCTCTAATTCCTCCGCAGATAATTTCTATATCTCCAGATTTTATCAGCTCTACCAATTCTTTTTTTCCCTCTTCAAGTGTGTTTCCACATTTAGTAAGTATTCTATCAAACCCAATTCTTTTTAATTCGCGCGCTTTATTTAATTTATCATCCACAACATCAAAAGCTCTATGAAAAACTTTTTCCATATCACGAGATTCTTCTACAACTTTTTTTAAAAATTCTATATCTAGAGTTTTATCCTCATTTAACGTGCCGATAACTATACCCTGAACTCCCATATCTCTAAAAGCTTTTATATCTTCTATCATGACAGATTTATCGTCATCTGAATAAAAAAAGCCAGCAGCTCTAGGCCGTATCATCGCCATAACTTTTATACCTTCTTCTAAAACTTTTTTTACAAGTCCATACGAAGGAGTTATGCCACCTACACTTGCTAAAGAAATAAGCTCAACTTGTGTAGCTCCAGCTCTTTTAGACTTTTTGGCAGATTCCAAAGAATCAACACAAACTTCTAAAATCATCTTACCTCCTTTAAATATTAATTCTAATATATTATAATATATTATGAAAAAAAAATAAAGTCTGGAGGCAACCCGTGGATATAATAAATATACATTCCACCGATGACAAAAATATTCCGCTTTATACGAACGAGTCAGACTCAGATATTCATATTTTACTAATCCCCGATATTTTTGATTCATCTGATAGATATTTCAATATATTAAACGAACTTAAAAGCATGCATATTTCTGCGTCTATTTTTGATATAAGGGGACATAACAAAGCGTTAAACTCTTTAAGTGCAAAGTTACATTTTAGTGACTATAACGGCTGGAATCTAGTTATTGATGATATAAATAGTGTAGTAAAATACACAAAAGAAAATAATAAAAATAAAAAGATATATCTATTTGGACTGGGAACTGGTTCAGATATGATTAGAACCTATATTTATAAATATGGAGTAAATATTACCGGCGCAATTTTATATGGCACAAGCCCCTATTTATCATATATAAAATACTCTTTTTTAGATTTATTAATAAATATAATTATCAATTTTAAGGGTAGAGACTACAGAAGTAAATTATTATACAAATTATTTTTTAAGATAGACTCTAATCCAAAAAACTTTTCTGGATTACTAAATTTTTCAAAAGATCCTACAGAAGTAGAAAAATATTTTAGAAACCCGCTAACCGGGGGACTACCATCTGCTATGTTATATAAAGATTTACTCATCGGACGAATGAAAATACAGGATAAACTAAATTTAAACTATATACCAGAAAATATGAAATTATTATTTTTGGCAGGAACTAAAGACCCATCTATAGGAAGTAAATCAAAACAAAAATCAATCGTCGATTTCTATAGATCGAAAAATATTAAATCTGATCTAATATTTATAGAAAATGCAATGCACGACCCATTTCATGATGTAGAAAAAAATATAATATATGATATCATCAGAGGATTTATAAATGACACAAAATAAAAATTATTTTGAATTAGAAAACCCACTTAAGAAGGCATTTTTAGTTGCCTTCTTTCTGGCTTTATTGGTGCCATTATATAAATATATAAATGCACTTGAATTCGCTCATTATTATGACTTTTCCCTCAGCATAGATTACAAAATACCATTTATACCACAAACTTTTTTAATATATCATTCATGGTATGTAATAACTTGGCTATTGGCGCTTTATATAAAAAATGAAAAAGATTTATATCTCTATTTTACAAAAATGTTTTGGGCAAAATTTGTAGCACTTCTTATATGTATTGTGCTTCCAACTATCGCCCCTATCCGCCCAGAAATAACCGGAAACACTTTTTTTGATTATATAGCAAGACAAACCTTTTCGATAGATAATATTACATGTGCATTTCCTAGCATTCATGTTACACTATCAGCCATAAGTATAATCTACTCACTAAAAATAAAAAACAAATTTTTTCTAATATACTTTATATTGATAATAATTTCTACTCTAACCACAAAACAACACCTAATCATGGATTTTTTACCTGCAATAATAATTGCATACATTACAGATATATATTTTGAAAGGAATAAAAATGCTTACAAAAGAATTAAGAAATAATTTAGAAGAAGCTTATCACGATGGAGACATAATCATCTTTAATGGAAAAGATATAGAATATTCTACTGGAGATGTAAATAGATATACTTTTATGAGATCAAGCGCAAAACCCGTCCAACTAATAGCTACACTTATCCATAATCTAGATATAAAATTTGGTCTAAACGATGCAGAAATAGCTGTGATGACAGCAAGCCACAGAGCAGAAAAATGTCATATAGAAGCACTAAATAGTATAATTGAAAAAACAAAATTAAACGAAGAAGAAATGATAGTAAAACCCACATATCCATTGGGGGAAGATTCATATATAGAGGCGCTAAAAAATAATGACAAAAGAAAAATTTATCACAACTGCTCAGGAAAACATCTAAATTTGATGCTGCTCCAAAGATATCTAACAGGATCAACTCATGGGTATGAATTAAGTACATCTGAATCATTTCAAGAAATAATGACAAACATGAAATATTTGCTAAATACAGATGACATAAAACTAGGAACCGATGGATGCGGAGTTCCAGTGTTTTATGTAAAATTACTCGACATCGCAAAACTCTATTACCATCTTGCTAATCCCGAAACAATAAAAGATGAAAGTATAAAAAAAGCTGTAATAAAAATTAATAATGCAGTACACAAATATCCATTCAATATCGCGGGTAAAAATAGAATATGTTCACTATTAAATCACGATCCTGAAATATTTGCTAAAGGTGGAGCTAAAGGGACATATGCCTTTGGAATGAAAAATCCAAATTTGGGTATAGCTATTAAAGTGCTAGATGGATCTGAAGAACCTTGGGGAATAATTTGTAAAGAAATTGTAAAACGTTATAAAATTACATCAAAATCGCTACCGCTGTTGGAAAATACATTCAAATCAGAAATATATAACGATAATGGAATTGAAATAGGAAATCATATTACATGTTTTAAATTTTAAAAAGTGGATATATTTATTTTGTTAGGAGGATTATATGAAAAACAAAATTTTAATCGTAACATTAGCCAGCTTACTTGTATTAACAGGTTGTAACACTGGCACAAAAGACACAAAAGATGCTTCTACTCAAACAGAAACCACAACTACAGACGCATCTACACAAACAGAAAATACAACTACAGAAACAAACACTGAGTCAAACACTGAAACAAATACAAATTCTGAAACATCTGCATTATCAGCAGAAGATGTTTTACAAAAATATAAAGAAAAATATAGCGAATTTGGACTTACAAAATTTGATTACGAAATCAAAGAAAATCAAGAAATCTATGAACTAGAAGGATATAATAATAACCAAGAAGTAGAATTTGATATAAATGCTACTACAGGTGAAATTATTAAAGAAAAAACTGAAAACTCAGATCCAAAAGATGCAGAAATATTTAAAGAAGAGTTTGTTTCTAAAATTAATGATTTAGTAAGTGATGCTATAATCAAAGCAGATGGTACATTTGAACTAAAAAGCTATAATCTAGAATTAGAACATGGTGTACCAACTCTAGAAATCGAATTAAAAGACACAGACAACAAAGAAGTTGAATACAAATATAATATTGAAACTTCAGAATTAATTAAGCAAAATTAAAATCTTATACCTCATAAGTACATCAAAAATTAATAAGTTTTGCTTGTAAATTGAGATAATAAAAAATTACGTTCGGTTTGCCACTGAACGTATTTTTTTTATTTTTTCATCTACTCTTTCTGATTTTAATTAAAAATCATTTTTCCTCGCTATATTTTTTATAATAAATACTCTCAAAATATATTGCACATTTTTTTACATATTCTATATCTACTCATTTTTTAAATTTCAAGAAGATACTCTACTACATTAATCTTAAATTTTCTCGAAATAATTTTACAAAATCTGTGTTTTACTAAATTTGGTAAAAAAAAGAGGAGATTTCTCCCCTCTTCCCGTTATAGCCGTTTCTCCAAAATAATTCAGCCCCGCCTGTATACTAGGTGGGTAAAAGTTAGATGCCTCGATAGTCCACTTAAGGCTTTATCTAATCACCTAAACTGAAATATCCCTGATAAATCATTTGTCGGTTGAATTAAATGGATACTCGTACTAAACAGGTTAATTAAATTATATATAATAAAAATCAAAAATTCAAGTCATCAAAATCGTTGTCTATTTCTTGCGTTTATTATTATATAGTATATAGATTGTAAAATCTTCATCTTCCCCGCGATAATTTTCCCCAATGTGATGATAAAGTACATTAAATTTCATTTTTTCAGCAACTCTTCTGCTATTTATATTTTTATCAGATATATTTAATATTATATAATCTGCGTCTAGTTCAGTAAATAAATAATCCGAAACAAGTTCTGCTGCTGTAGGCACTATAGACTTTCCCCAATATGCTTTATTTAATGCATAACCGATTTCATAGCCTTTTAATTTTTTATGTGCCTCATCCATTTCATGTCGCGGAGCTTCTATGCCCATAGTTCCAATCATTTTATCTTTTTCTTTATCGACTATTATGAAAACGTTTTTGTTATTTATAAACATCTCCAAAATTCTTTTACTTTCATCGATACTTTTGTGCGGATTCCAGCCCGCTTTAGGACCAACATCTTCTGTTTTAGCATATTCATAGAAATCTTCCAAATATTTCATATCCGGTCTTTTTAGTAGAATATTTCCTTTTTCTAAAACTAATTCATTAACTTCAAATTTATTTACTCCACTCATGATGATAAACTCCTTCTTTGTTTTCTATTTCAAATGTGTGCGCTCCAAAGAAATCTCTCTGCGCCTGTATAAGATTGGTAGAAGACTTTTTCTCTTTTAACCCATCAAAATATGATATAGCACTTAAAATGCACGGAATTTTAATTTCCCTTTCTACTGCAATACATATAAGTTTTCGAAGATTTTTTGCACCAACTTTTATTAAATCTTCAATTTCTTTAAATAGTACAAAAGGTATTTCCGAACCATTTTCTGCATAATGCTTCATCAAATATTCCAATATATTTCCTCTGATAATACATCCATTTCTAAATCCGGCAGCTATATTACTCAAGCTTAAATCCCAATTATACATCTTATCAGCATAATGCATCAATAAAAACCCTTGTGTGTAATTAAGAATTTTACAAAAACTCATCGCGCTAGCTATATCCAAATCCATTTTTATTTTTGCAAATTCAGAAGTGTTTTCAAACTTTCCTCTTACCAATTCTCTTTCTGGGCTGGATGACAATATTCTTGCATTTAGCGCATCCATAAGTATAGATGAATCAAATCCAATATCTACAGCAAATTGTTGTGTCCATTTACCGGTGCCTTTTTGTTTAGCTGCATCCTTTATCATGGGAAGTAAATATTCTCCATCAACTTTTTCTTTTAAAATTTGACAGGTTATATCTAGTAGATAACTTTCGTTAAATCCATCATTGATAGTTAAAAAAATTTCTGATATTTCATCTAATGAATAATTATATGCATCTTTTAAAATTGAATAAAACTCCGCTATTATTTCCATATCAGCGTATTCTATCGCATTATGAACCATTTTTACAAAATGTCCTGCACCTTTATTGCCAGAATATTTCGCACAAGTTTCTCCATCTTTAGCTTTTGCAGATATTTTTTCCAAATACTCTCTGATGATATTATACACCTTTTGTGATGAGCCTATCATCATAGCCGGGCCTTTTCTAGCACCTTCCTCACCACCCGATACTCCAAGACCTACATAATTAATATTTTTCTTTTCTAATTCTTCATAACGCCTCTGGGTATCTAAATAAAATGAATTACCGGCATCTATTATTATATCTTCACACTCTATATACTTCTCTAAATCTTTTATGGTTTCATCTACTGCATTTCCTGCAGATACCATAATTATTATTTTTCGTGGTTTCTCCAAACTCTCTACAAATTCTTTTAAATCATTATATAAAAATATATTGCCAAAATCATCTTCTTGCTTAGCCAATACACTTTTATCATATGTTCTGTTGTATATAGATGTTTTAATATTTTTGCTAGAAAAGTTGAGTGCCAAATTTTTTCCCATAACACCCATTCCTATGACGCCGATATTATTCATATTTCCTCCGTTATTAAATGAATATATTTAAAATAAGTGCCATTATCAGACCCACTACTCCTATCAGAGTCTCCATAACTGTCCAAGATTTCAATGTATCTTTTTCACTAATGCCAAAATATCTATTGACCAACCAAAATCCTGAATCATTTACGTGACTAAGAGCAGTAGATCCCGAAGCTATAGCTACTACTATCAAAGCTGGCTCCACATTTGTATTTGCAATTAGCGGCCCTACAATAGCACCAGCCGTAGCCATAGCAACTGTGGCACTTCCTGCAGACACCCTAACTATTAGAGCAATCAAAAATGCTAATAATATAGGACTAAATGAGATAGTATCAAATGTGTGTGCTACAGCATCTCCAATTTTAGAATCTACTAAAACTTGTTTAAATATTCCACCAGCACCTGTAACCAACAAAATAATTCCTGTAGAGTTTAGAGCAGAATTACAAACTCCTTGTATATCAGACATCTTTAATCCTTTAAATCTTCCCAAAACTATAAATGATACAATACAAGCAACTATAAGTGCTACAATTGGGTTGCCTATAAAGGTTAGAATATCTTTTAATTTTCCGTCACTTAAATAAGCACTAGCAAATGTATTTATCAAAATCATAACTATAGGTAATAGAATTAATGAAAATATAACACCAAACTTTGGTAGCTCTTCATCACTTACAGTTATAACTTTTTCATCAATATCCAAATATTTAGGAATTTCTACATAGATTTTCTTTGATATATATTTTGCCCAAACAGGACCGGCTACGATAGCTGCTGGTATACCACAGATTATACCATAAAAAATTACCTTACCCAAATCAGCTCCAACTAAATTAGCAACTAATATCGGACCAGGTGTAGGTGGTACAAATGCATGTGTAACTGCAAGACCTGCTAATAGAGGTATACCAAATAATAAAAGACTTTTTTTCGTGCTTTTATGTAAAGCATAAACGAGTGGTACCAAAATAATAAATCCTACATCAAAAAACACGGGGATACTTACTAGAAATCCAGCTATTAGCATTGCATATGGAGCTTTTTTCTCACCAAAGATGTTTAAAAAAGTTCTAGCCAATCTCTCAGCTCCTCCACTTATTTCAAGCATCTTTCCAAACATAGCGCCAAGCCCTATAATAACTGCTAATGATCCTAAAGTTCCTCCCATACCACTGGATATAGAATTTATGATCTGGTGAAAATCCATACCAGTCATAACACCCATAAGTATACTAGCCAGTAGAAGCGATATAAAGGCGTGTAATTTTACCTTCATTACTAAAAATAGTAATACACCTACTGATACTAATAAAAGTAATAATAATGTTGTACTAGACATTTCTCCTCCTAAAAATTTATTAATCAGCTAAACGAGATAAATCATGCAAAATATCTCTGTTAGCACTGATTGCCTTTCTATAAATACTAAACTCTTCATCATATAGAGTTGTATTTTTAGCTAAAAATTCCCTTCCAACGACAAAATATTTTTCTGCCTCCTTAAGAGAGGAAATCTTTCCTGTTGCGAGAAGTGATATCAAAAACGCTCCAAATAACACACCGTCTCCATTATCACTAACCAAAACAGGTTTGTTTAATATATTACATAATGTCTGCAACCAAATCTCACTTCTTACAAATCCACCATTTACATAAACAGATGATATTTTAGAATCTATAACATCATCTATTACCCCCATAACATCACGAAGTGCGTAACATATTCCCTTTATAGTGGAAAATAAAATATCTTTTCTAGTATGAGTTTGATTTAAACCTAAAAAAGCACTTCTCAAATCCGCATCCCAATATGGAGCTCTTTCACCAGATAAAAATGGTAAAAATAAAATTCCCTTACCATAATCCTCTGGATTTAGTTTTTTAAAGATTTTATCCAAATGCTCATCATATTTTAGATTATTGAGAACAAAATCATATGCTATGGCTCCGTTATTTATAGCGCCTCCTGAAACATAATAGCCCTTTGTAAGAATATAGCTAAAAGTTCGAGCTTCAGTATCTAAAACAGGCTTATCTGTAACCACCCTATAAGCTCCACTTGTTCCTATAGTTACAACTCCTACACCATGATCTAATCCATGACTTCCTAAATTTGCTAAACAGCCATCGCTTGCTCCTATAACTATTTTTACATCACTGTCTAGCCCTATATCCTTAAGAAAAGATTCATTTAAATTAGGTAAAATAAATGTACTATCAACCGGTGTAGAAAAATATGATTCATCTACCCCTAGAATATTTAAAGCATCTTTATTCCATTTTAAATCACAAATATCAAACATGCCTGTACTAGATGCCACACTATAATCGACATAGTACTCACCACACATCCATTTTGTAATTATCTCTTTTATACCTACAAATTTCTTTGCCCTTTCAAAAATATCCCTCTCCATCTCCTTGTAGTAGAGAAGTTTGTAAAAAGGACTCATGGGATGTATAGGTGTACCAGTCTTTTTATAAATATCTAGCCCTATTCCATTTTCTTTATATACTTCGCTTACAGATGCAGCACGCAAATCATTCCAAAGCATAATACCAGTAAGAGGTGCACCATCTCCATCCAAAAGTACCAAAGAATGCATATAGCACGAAAGAGCTATGGCTTCCACCTTGTGTCTTGATTGATGAACTTTTGAGACCAATTCTCTTAAAACATTTCTTACATCCCACAAAATTTCATCAGGATTTTGTTCTCTTTTAAAAGAATTGGGGGTATATAATTTACTCTTTTGTGAAATCTCATCGACAAGCCGTCCCAATTCATCATAAATTATTCCTTTGATAGTAGTCGTTCCAATATCAACGCAAATATATCTCATATTATCACCTATTTATTTTAATTGCTTTATTATAACATAATTTTTTGATTAAAACTAATATATATACATCAATTTAATTTTTGGGTTTTCATATGATATTATATGATTAATTTTCAAATAATTTAACCCTTAATTTTGTGAAATATATAAAAGTCAAATCCTTGCAAAAAGTATTTTAAAAAAAAAGTAAAAAAATAATTAATTTACTGTTTACAAATTTTAAATAGGGGTATAAAATAGAAGAGATAAAGAATCAAATAATATTAAGATAGAAAGGATGATTGAAATGGGCGATTCAAAAAATTTAAACTTTTTAAAACAATGGGCAATTTTAAGCAAAAAAATAAATAGTCAAATTTCTGCAAAAAAATATACACAAACTGAATTTTTGATGATGAAATTTATAGAAACAGAAGGACCTGTAACTCCTGCACAAATTGGAGAAGGTCTTAGCATGAAGAAACCTTTAGTTTCCAGATTTTTAAGCGATATCGAAGACAAAGGATTTTTACATCGTGAGATCGATGCTTTTGATAAGAGAACATTTGCTCTTACATTAACCGATTCAGGTAAAAATATGCTCAAGGAAACAGAAGCTAGAATGGCAAAAACAGCTCAAGAAATGTTAGAAAATCTTGATGCTGCTGAAATAGATACAATTATTAAACTATTAGAAAAAATGGTAAAAGAGTAAATAAATTTTACTCTTTTTTGTTATAAAAAAAAGAGGATTATCTCCTCCTTATTCTAGGAATTAATTGTTCGATTATCAGATATAATAAACCAAAACAAACTACTGACTCAATTCCAACTTTTAATGCTCTAGTTATTACTAATGCATAAAATGCTTTTCCCATGAGTTGTGATAACCACACTGTATTTAAAATCAAATGAATTCCCAAATAAACTAATACAACGGATAAAAAAATCTTAAATACATTTACATTTAGAGATCTTACTCTATTGCACAACATACATACTAATCCAGGAATCATACCGGTAAGTACTGCACTTAGTGTAAAGCCTAAATGAAATGATCCCTGAGGATTGATAAGAACTCCAATTACATCTGTAACAAGCCCTGCACAAGCTCCAGTTATTGGTCCAAATAATAGTCCCACCAACATCAAAGGAACTGTTCCGAGTCCAATTCTTAGAGCAGGTGTTAGCATGATTGATAAAAACCTTGTCAAGATAATAGATAGTGCTGATAATATTGCAGCTAAAACTAAATCTTGTGTGCTAATTTTAAATTTGTTTTCCATAAAAAAAACCCCCTTTTATTTTCAAAGCGGGTGGTGGCCAGGATAAAGAATCGCAGATTAACTTTCGTTTAAGAATTGCCTACTCTTAACACTTGACGCCCTTTTCCTACTTTGCTAGTATATTATATTATAAATCGCCATTAGATTTCAAGTGAGGTTGTTATGAAAATTTTTAATAGTTTTGAAAAATATTTAGACTGGATCAATAATAGAGTGCCTAAATCCAATAAGCATACTTTGGATAATATAAGATATTTGCTAAAAAGATTTGATAATCCCGAAAATGACTATGATATTATTCATGTTGCAGGTACTAATGGAAAAGGTTCTACATGCCACTACCTTTCAAGTGTTTTAAGTAAAAATCATAGAGTTGGTCTTTTTATCTCTCCATATATTGATACGATATTGGAATCAATACAAATAAATGGTGATTATATTAGTGCTGAAGATTTTTGTAATATTTTGGATGAGTTTATTCCAGTTATAGAAGAGATGGATAAAAATAACCAATATATCACTTATTTCGAAATTCTAACAGCAATCATGTTTAAATATTTTTCAGATAAAAAAGTGGATGTAGCTGTAGTCGAAGTTGGTCTTGGCGGAACTTTAGATTCTACAAATGTCATCACTCACCCAATTGCATCTGTTATTACTAGTATTTCTATGGATCATATAGATATTTTGGGTGATAATATTTCTGAAATAGCTAAAAATAAAGCTGGTATCATAAAGGAAAATTCTAGAGTATTTTTGTATCCACAAATATTTATTGAATCAGAAGAGATAATAAAAGAGTATGCAGAAAAACTTAATTCACGCGTATATACTTTTAGTTTAGATGAGATCGAAAATATTTCTCTCTCGCTAGATGAAAATAGTTTTACCTTTAGAGATTATAATGTAGTCACCAAACTTATTGGAAAACATCAGTTATACAATGCTTCTCTTAGTATTTGTGTTTTAGATTATTTTAAAGAAAAGTTCAACTTATCTAAAAAAGATATTTTAGATGGCTTGAAAGAGGCTAGAAACCCAGGCCGATTGGAGCTTATTTCCGAAAATCCAAAATTTTTAATAGATGGCTCACATAATTCAGATGCCATCGACCAATTGATAGATAGTTTAAAAAATTATAGCTATAATAATTTAATCTTAGGCTTTTCCATGCTAAAAGATAAAGACTACAAATATGCTCTAGAAAAACTCTCTACACTTACAGATACTTGTGTAATTACCGAAATCAATAATAGTAGACGCCTTGATATAGAAGATTTAGAAAATATCTCCAAAAACTATTTTAAAAAAGTAATTCCAGTTAAGAACCTAAAAGATGCCATTTCGTTGACTGAAAAGATTGCAAATAAGGATGATTTGATTTTATGGTGCGGATCATTATATCTTATGAAGGAGATAAAATCACTTAAATAAAAAAAAGCAAACTTTTGTACTGCCCCCTTAAATCCGGACACGGAAATAAGGGGGTATTTTAATGAAAAAAATAACATACGAAGAGAAATTAAAAATAGTAAAAGAAAACCAAGAAGGATATGGACTAATATATCTATCC
>JAEZWK010000021.1 GCA_023443045.1 Bacillota bacterium | reverse complement strand
CATCAACCTTTTTACTGATTTCTCATTTAATGAATGTTTTTCGGGATAAGTAAAATATGCATAAGCTAGTTTATTGCTTCTTCCCACTCTACCTCTTAATTGATATAGAGTTGATAACCCAAGATTTTGCGCATCATATACAATTAAGGTATTAGCGCTTGATATATCCATACCTGTCTCAATTATTGTCGAAGTAACTAAACAATCGTATTCCTTATTAATAAATGATGCAAACACTTTTTCAAGTTGTCTCTCTGGCATTTGACCATTTGCATATATAAATTTTGCTTCTGGAACTAATTCAGATAATTTTTCAGTCATATTTTCCATATCTTTTACATTATTATATAAAAAATAGATCTGTCCATTTCTATTTATTTCTTTTAATATAGAATTTCTAATTATATTCTCCTCATACTCAATCACATAGGTCTGTACGGGTATTCTATTTTCTGGTGGTTCATCTAATACTGATAGAGATCTTATTCCTGATAAACTCATAGATAATGTTCTAGGTATCGGAGTAGCTGATAATGTTAGAACATCCACCGTTTCTGATATTTTTTTTATACTTTCCTTGTGTCTTACTCCAAATCTCTGCTCTTCATCTACAATTAAAAGACCCATATCCTTAAATTTCACATCTTTTGATAGCAATCTATGAGTACCTATTATTATATCTATGTTTCCAGCTTTTAAATCTTTTAAAATTTTATCTACTTCAGTTTTTTTCTTAAATCTATTTAGGACTTCTATTTTAACAGGAAAGTTTTTAAATCTCTCTAATGCAGTTCTATAATGTTGTTCGGATAATAAAGTTGTTGGTGTCAAAAATATAACTTGTTTTGAATCCATAACCGCTTTAAACGCAGCTCTAAAAGCTACTTCAGTTTTTCCATAACCTACATCACCTAGTAGCAGTCTATCCATCGGGCTTGATTTTTGCATATCAGTTTTTATTTGGTCAGTTGCTAAAAGTTGTCCATCTGTTTCTTGAAATTCAAACATTGATTCAAATTCTCTTTGCCAATTTGTATCTTCAGAAAACTTAAATCCTTCTATATTCTGTCTTTTAGAATATAATTCAATCAAATCTCTTGCCATTTCTTCTATCGCTTTTTTATTTTTTTCTTTTGTATTTTTCCAAACGCTAGAATTTAAACTATGAATTTTAGGAGTAACTCCCTCTTTTGACATATACTTATCTAATTGCGTTATATTTTCAACTGATACATATAATTTATCAGTACCTTTGTATTGAATTTCAATAAAATCTTTTTTTACGCCTTTTATATCTAGAGTTTTTACACCTCTATATATACCAACTCCATGATCAAAATGAATAACATAATCTCCAACGTTTAACTCACTCAATCTTAAAGTAGAATTATTTCTATTTTTTTTGCTACTAACTTTTTTTTCTTTTGTACCTAAAATATTATCTCTTCCATAAACAATAATTTTTTGAGTATTTAGTATAAAACCTTTTTCTATAGATGCATCGATAATATTTATTGACTTTTGTTCTAGATGATCTTTGGTGTAATTTATATTTCTTTCTTCTAAAATATTTATTATCGATTTTTTATTTTCATTATCACCAATATCCCAAAAAACTGTAAATCCATTCTTTATATAGGCTGTAGAATCATCAATGAGCGCAAAATAATTTCTATTAAATCTAGGTGCTGATTCCACATTTACCTTAAAATGATCCGACTCAAAGTTTTGTGTAAAATCATCTAAATAATATATTTTTTTCTTTTTTAGAATATCATCTAGATCAGAGTTTTCTACTGGATATTTAATTATTTCACCTGACTCTAGTAGAGATGTAATTTCTAGATCTCGAAATTTAAGCTCATCTTCAAAATTATTTAACGATATTACTTTATTCCATATAACAACATAATTATTACTTAAATCAATCAAACTGCTTAAATATTGATCGCTTAAATAACTATATAAAATTTCTCGTTCATTGGGATAAATTTTAGAATCTAAATTTTCTAAAATCTTAGCAAACTTTTCTTTTTTTATTAATCTTTTCCCTTTTATATCGTCTAATAAATTTTCTTTTATATTAGAAATTATTTCATCTGTAAGTATCAATTCTCTAAACTGAGGAATTTTAACTTTTTCAATTCTTTCGGTACTTTTTTGGGTAGATGGATTAACAAGTCTTATACTATCCACCAAATCATCAAATAATTCAATCCTTATAATGCCATCATAATTTAGAGGAAAAACATCTATTATTCCTCCTCTTATACTATACTCTCCTCTTGTCTCTATATGACTTACTTTATCATATCCTAAAATAACCATTTTTTCTGAAAATTTATCTAAATCAAGTACATCATTATTGGATATTCCTATAATATTATCTGTAACTATTTCTTTATTTAAAGTCACTTCTGTAGCTGTATTTAGAGTCATAGTATATACAATACTATCATTGTTAAAAACTAAATTATAAATTCCATCTATTCTTTCTTTTGAATTTGAGTTATCTAAAATTTTTATATCATAAAAAACTTTATCCCTAGGAGGAATATATATTGATCTTGCATTAGAATTATTTAATAAATTAGAAAACTGTTTAGCTTCTTTTTCAGATGGCATAATAAGCACTAGACTTCCTTTGACATCATTTAGCATTTTGATAAATACGCTAAGAAATTCCTCATTAATACCTTCTACTGATATTTTATGAGAATCTGAATTCAAAATATTAGAAATATAATTATTATTTTTAATTAATTTAAGTAAATCAACCATAGTTTAAAAAAACCTGCCTAAGCAGGTCCTCCATTATAATTATTCATTGCAAAATCTATTCCTTTTTCAATAAAAGCATCTAAAGCTTTTGAGGCTCTTTCAATTGTATCATCAATAACAGCATTTTCTTCTTTTGTAGGATTTTGTAAAACAAATTGAGCTAAATCAATATCTCTTTTGTATTTTCCTACACCCACTTTCATCTTAGCATAATCATCAGTATGAATATGAGAAAATATTGATCTCAATCCATTATGAGTACCTTTATTTGCTGTTTTTCTAATTCTCAAATATCCAAGATTAATTTCTATATCATCTACAACAACCAAGACATCCTCTAAGTTTGGTTTAAAATAATCAATTACTTCTCTTACAGCTAAACCTGAATTATTCATAAATGTCATAGGTTTTACAAGAATTATCTTTTCCCCATTTTTGTACAACTCACCAATTAGACTATTGAATTTCGCCTTGTTAATGTCAACTCCATTTATGTGTGCATAATAATCCAGAACCCAAAAACCTGCGTTATGTCTAGTGTTTTCATATTTTATTCCTGGATTTCCTAGACCTATTATTATCTTCATTTAATAAATAATTCACTCACTGATTGATTATCATAAATTGTTCTAATAGCTCTAGCAAATATTTTAGCTACTGATACAACTTTTATTTTATTTCTAACAACTTCATTATTTGGCAATGGAATAGAATCAGTAATTACAAATTCAGTTAAATCACTATCTAAAAGTCTCTCAATCGCAGGACCACTAAGAACACCATGGCTTGCACAACCATAAACTTGTTTTGCTCCCATATCTTTTAGTTTTTTTGCAGCTTGGCAAATTGTTCCAGCAGTATCAATAATATCATCAACTAATATACATGTTTTGCCTTCTATATCACCTATTATATTCATTACTTCACTAACATTTGCTTTTGGTCTTCTCTTTTCTATAATGGCTATTGGTAAATGTAAAATAGAAGCAAAATTTCTTGCTCTAGTAACTCCACCTAAATCAGGACTTACAACAACAGTGTTTTCATCTATTTTATCGTAAAAATATTCAGCTAGCTCGTTTATTCCTGTTAAATGGTCAACCGGAATATCAAAATAGCCCTGTATTTGACCTGCATGCAAATCCATAGTTACTACTCTATCAGCTCCAGCTCTTTCAATTAAATTTGCAACTAATTTAGCAGTAATCGGTTCTCTAGCACGTGTTTTTCTGTCTTGTCTTGCATAGCCATAATAAGGTAAAACTGCATTTATACGGCCAGCACTAGCTCTTTTGCAAGCATCAATCAAAATCAAAAGCTCCATTAAATTATCATTTACAGGAGAATGTGTCGGCTGAATTATATAAACATCATAACCTCTAACAGTTTCTTTAATATTTACATTAATCTCTCCATCAGAAAAATTTAAAACATCACAGTCTGCAATTTTAATACCCAATTCTTCTGCAACACTTCTTACAAAATCACGATTACTATTTCCAGTTAGAATTTTAATTCCTTGAAAACTAGTCATTTTTTCCTCCTTTTTTAAGACCCTTTTTTTCTACCCAACCAATTTTGTTCACTTGTTCAGAACGTTCTATAGATAAAGAACCTTCTTCAACATCTTTTGTAATTGTACTTCCTGCAGCAATAAAACTATTTTTTCCTAGTTTTACTGGAGCTACTATATTAGAATTAGATCCTACAAATGTAAAATCTTCCACTACACTTCTATGTTTATTTTTGCCATCATAATTAGCAAATATAACTCCGCAACCTATATTTATATTTTTTCCTAAATCAGCATCTCCTATATATGCCAGATGAGCTGCTTTAGTTCCTTCTCCAATCACTGAATTTTTTATTTCAACAAAATTTCCTAATTTTACATTATTATTAAGAATAGATTTAGGTCTCAAATGAGCATAAGGTCCAACTGTTACATTGTCGTATATTTTCGATTCTTCAACCACAGAATTTGTAATCCTAGATCCTTTGCCAACAAAAGAATCATTGATAATTGAATCAGTAATTACGGCTTCAGAATCAATTTCAGTTTTTCCAAAAATTCTAACATTTCCCCAGATTTCTACATCAGAATTAATTTTTACATCTGGTGAAATTATAGTGGTTTCTGGATTGTGAATTGTAACACCATTTTTGAGAAAATTATTTATAATTTTATTTTTCAAAATATTTTCACATAAAATCAAATCTTCTCTATCGTTAACCCCTAAAACAACATCTGTATCACTTGTTGCATGACAGTGAACTCTCAAATTCTTATTAATAGCAATTTTAATTGCATCTGTCAACAAATATTCCTGTTTTAAATTCTTACAGTCTAGATAAGGTACCGTCTCAAGAAATGCTTTACCACTAAATAGAAATATACCAGAATTAATTTCATTTGTGTAGCTTTTTGTCTTATCCAATTCCTTGTATTCAATAATCTCCTTAAATTCTCCACTTTGACGTATTATTCTTCCATATTCTTTTGGATCATCTAAAACTGCTGACAATACACTAATTTCCGCATTTACATTATTATGAGCTTCATACAATTCATTTAGTACATTTGCATTTAATAATACAGCATCGCCAAAAACAATAACTACTTTATCGTCCTTGTTTATAAATTCCGTACAAAGATTTGCTGCATAACCTGTACCATATTTTTTAATTTCAGGATCTTGATAAACAATTCTTGTATTATAATTACTTAATGTAGATTCTAATTGATCTTTATTTCTTCCTACTACTGTAATCACCTCATCACATCCAGAAGCAAAGACAGTATCAAGTACATAGGTAATCATGGGTTTGTAAAGTAACTCATGCATTACCTTAGTTTTTTTTGATTTCATTCTGGTTCCTTCACCAGCTGCTAATATAATTGCTTTGTACATATTATTTCCTCATTGAAACTTGTATTTGAAAATCTATAAAATCTTTAACTCTATTATATTCATCATCGCTTTTGAAATCTCTTTTAGGGATGATAAAATCAAATCCCTCACCTATAATATAAATTGCATCATCAGATGGATAATATAAATCTAATAGTTCATAATCAACTTTAAATATTTCATTATTTTTTTTAGCTACCAAGCCCTTATCATATTTATCTAATATATATGGTTCTAGGTATTTTTGAGAAAAATTTGATTTAAACTCTTTTTTTAATTTTAGGTAAAGATTTTTCTTAAAAATTATTGGAGATATAACAATCCATATGACACTTAGTAATATTGCGACCAATAAATGAGTATAATTAATATTTCTAGGTAAAACAACCAATAAAACTGCTATAAGTGGTAATGAAAACATCTGTAGTTTTTGGTTAAATTTTATTCTTTTATCTCTCAAAAGGCATATCAAGCTCAAATTAATATAATCTTCTATTATTGGATGAATTTCAACTGGCATAACTCACCTATTTCACCACAAAGTTTATTATTTTTTCAGGAACATAAATTTCTTTTACTATATTCTTACCTTTTATTTTTGATGCTATTTCTTCATCATTTTTTGCAAGATTCAAAATTTCATCTTTATTTATATTTCTACTAACTTTTATAGTCTTAAGCAATTTACCATTTATTTGCACAGGAATATCTACAGAATCGTCAATCGTTAATTTTTCATCATATTCTGGCCAACTACTATCAGATATTTTTTTGTTACCTAATCTTTCGTTTAACTCTTCGGTTATGTGAGGAATTACAGGATTTAATAAGGTTAATAAAATAGTATATTCTTTTTTATTTATTTTTCCAGTCAAATATATTTCATTAACAAGTGTCATCATTTGAGCTATGGCAGTATTATACTTCATATTCAAATAATCATAAGTTACTTTCTTTATAGTTTTATGGAAAATACTTAGTAAATCTTTTCTTATCTCATCACCTTCAATGAGCATATCTTCCAATCTTATAACTCTTTCAATAAATTTTTTAGATCCATTTATACCTTTATCATTCCACGGAGCACTCTTTTCGTAATCACCCATAAACATTTCATACATTCTTAGTGTATCTGCTCCATATTCGTTTATAACATCATCAGGATTTACTACATTACCCTTAGATTTACTCATTTTTTCACCATTATCACCTAAAAGCATTCCATGTGATGTTCTTTTTAAATATGGCTCTTTCGTAGGAACTACACCTATATCATATAAAAACTTATACCAGAATCTGCTATATAACAAATGAAGAGTAGTATGCTCCATTCCACCATTATACCAATCAACCGGTAACCAATATTTTAATTTTTCAGGATCCGCTAAAGCGTTATCATTATGTGGATCTGTATATCTTAGAAAATACCAGCTACTTCCTGCCCATTGTGGCATTGTATCAGTTTCTCTAATACATTTTTTTCCATCTATATCTACATTAACAAATGAATCAATATTAGCTAAAGGACTTTCACCTGTTTCAGTAGGTTCGTAATACTCTACTTCAGGTAATGTTAGAGGTAAATCTTTTTCGTCAAGCGGAAACCATTTTCCATCACAATTTACCATTGGAATTGGTTCACCCCAATATCTTTGACGTGAAAATACCCAATCTCTTAATTTAAAATTAATTTTCTTATTAGCAAGATTTTGTTTTTCCAATTTATCTAATATTTTCTCTTTAGCATCATCTACACTTAATCCATTAAACTCCTCAGAATTAACAAGTATACCGTTTTCAGTATCAGTATATGCTTCTTTTGTAATATCTCCACCTTTGATTACTTCGATAATAGGTAAATTATATTTTTTAGCAAATTCATAATCTCTTGTATCATGAGCAGGAACTGCCATCAAAGCTCCCGTTCCGTAGCTTATCAAACAATAATCACTTACATATATTGGAATTTCTTTGTTATTTACAGGATTTATAGCATATACACCCTCAAGCTCTATACCAGTCTTATCTTTATTTAATTCGCTTTTTTCAAAATCACTTTTTTTCTTAGAATCATCAATATATTTTTTCACGGATTCTATATTTTTTATTTCATTTTCCCACTGTTTTAAAAGCGGATGATCTGGTGATATAACTACATATGTAGCACCATAAATTGTATCAATTCTAGTAGTAAATACCTTAATCTTATCTCCGAGTGAGCTTGTAAAATCTACTTCAGCTCCGACACTTTTTCCTATCCAATTGATCTGCTGTTGTTTAATTTTGTCTAAATAATCAACATCATCCAAATCCTTTATAAGTCTATCTGCATATTCGGTTATTTTTAACATCCATTGATTTTTAACTCTTTTTTCTACAGGAGTTCCACAGCGCTCGCAACAACCATTTACAACTTCTTCGTTTGCTAGACCTATTTTACACTCAGGACACCAGTTGATTTCAGTTTCTTTTTTATATGCCAAACCTTTTTTAAATAATTGAATAAAAATCCACTGAGTCCATTTATAATATTCAGCATCACAAGTACTTATTTCACGATTCCAACTAAATGAAATACCTACTCTATGCATTTGTCTTGAAAAATTACTAATATTTCTATCACTTACAACTCTAGGGTTCATTTTATGTTTTATAGCATATTTTTCAGTTGGTAATCCAAACGCATCATAACCAATTGGATACAAAACATTAAAACCTTGCAATCTTTTTAATCTGGCTACCACATCAAGTGCTGTATAACTTCTAACATGACCAACATGCAAACCATCACCACTTGGGTATGGAAACTCTACCATTACAAAATATTTTTGTTTTGAATAATCTTCATGAGCATCAAAGGTATGTTCTTTTTCCCATATACCTTGCCATTTTTCTTCTATTTTTTTAAAATCGTAATTCATAAAATTCTCCTAAAATTCACAGTTATTCAAAGTTCTTGGGAATGGTTGTGAATCTCTAATATTATCAATACCAGTTACATACATCAAAAATCTATCAAATCCTAATCCATATCCTGAGTGAACAGTACTACCATATTTTCTCAAATCTAAATACCAGTAATACTCCTCTTCATTTAATGAGAATTTCTCTAATTTTTCCCTTAAAATTTCTAGATCATCTTCTCTCTGACTTCCACCTATTATTTCACCAATGCCTGGAACTAACATATCAAAACATGCAACTGTTTTTCCATCATCATTTCTTTTCATATAAAAGGCTTTAATATTTTCAGGGTAATCAGTAGCAAATAAAGGACCTTTTACAACTTCCTCAGCAATATATCTTTCGTGTTCTCTTTGAATATCTTCTCCCCATTCTGGAATAACCTCAAATCTTTCTTTATTCTGATGAATTATATTAATAATTTCTGTATAAGATATTCTCTTGAATTCAGAATTCAATATTAAATTTAATTTATCTTTCAAACCCTTTTCTACAAAGTTTTCAAAAAAATCCATCTCTTTAGGACACTTTTCTAATACACTCTTAATTAAAAACTTAATCATATCCTCAGCTATTTCCATATCCCCATCCAAATCACAAAAAGCCATTTCTGGTTCAATCATCCAAAATTCTGCTGAATGAAATTTAGTATTAGATTTATCGGCTCTAAATGTAGGTCCAAAAGTATATATATTTCTAAACGCTTGAGCAAAAACTTCTCCCTCAAGCTGTCCTGTTACTGCTAAATTTACAGGTTTAGAAAAGAAATCTTTAGTATAATCAACCTTTCCATCAACTGTAGGCAAATTATCTAAATCCATACTAGTAACATGAAAAATTTCACCAGCACCTTCCCCATCAAATCCACTTATGATGGGTGTATGAACGTACAAAAAACCTCTCTCTTGGAAAAATTCATGAATAGCAAACGAAAGAACATTTCTAACTCTATATAGTGCTCTAAATAAATTAGTTCTGGGTCTTAAATGTGCGATTTGTCTCAAAAACTCTCTAGTATGTCTCTTCTTCTGCAATGGATAATCTTCGGTAGAAGAACCCAATAATAATATTTCAGAGGCTTTTATTTCAAAAGGCTGTTTCATACCTTCAGTAATTATAACTTCTCCTGTAACTTCAATACTTGAACTTAAATGGAATTTAGTTATTTCTGAGAAATTTTGAACATCCATATCTACAACAATTTGTACACTTTCAAAATCAGTTCCATCATTTAATTCTATAAAACAAATATTTTTAGAATCTCTTATACCTCTAATCCAACCTTGTACCGTAACTGTTTTATTCTCCAAACTCTTATAATCTCTAATTAATTCTGTTAAAAACATACTTCCTCCTAAAAAAAAAGATCTCCATCTAAAAGGACGATGGGATCGTAGGTGCCACCTTTTATTATACTCTAATATTTCGTAACGTGAAATAAATCGATAAGAAAAAAATATATGTTATGGTTTTTAATAATCAAATCATAAAGTCTTCTCAGCTACCAACTTCTCTCTGTGTTGATCCAATTATACCTATATTTGTCCTATAATATACAAGTAAATTCTATCACACTAAGATTTTTTAGTCAAGAATTTACATAAATCAAAAAATTGTTTTAATACTAATATTTAAAATGTAGCTATTGATTCTTATTCTTATCTTTGTCCAGATCAATAATTTGAATTTCTTTCGGTCTAATCATTCCCATTTTTCTAGCAGCTCTTTCAATAAACTCTAAAGAAGTAGAATTTTCTAAATCCACTTTTAATTGTTCTAATTCTACTTTCAATTTTTCATTTTCGATCTTCAAACTCTTTTCTTCTTGCTTCAAAAAAGAAATCTCTTTTTTTGTTTTATAATACTGAAAAGAAAAAAATACTATAGACATAATTATAATAGATCTAAACAAATACACTATAAATTTTCTTTTATTCATTTATAATCCTCACATAAGATTCATCTTTTTTATTTAATGATAAAACTTCAAACTTACTTATTCCTCTAAAGCTATCAATAGTTATTATATCTCCAATTTTCACTTCATATGAAGGCTTAACTTCCCTATCATTAACATAAATCTTACCTTGTGAAACAACTTCTTTAGCAACAGTTCTTCTTTTTATTATCCTTGATTCTTTTAAAAATTTATCCAATCTCATTTAATTCACCATACCTAATCAATAAAGCGCATTTATCATCATTATGCAATTCTTCACTAAACAAATTCATGCTTCTATTTAGAGCTGTCAATATATCATCCGGACTTTTTTTAATTTCGCTAATCACTCTATTAATTCCATATGTTTCACCATCTTGGTTTTTAGTTTCAATTATACCATCAGTAATCAAAAGTAGTTGGTCACCTGGAAGAAAATCGAATTCCTCTTGAGTATATATTATTTCTTCAAAAAGTGAAGTTATGGGCTTACCTTTTTTGAATATCGTATTAACATCATTTCCTCTTACATGAAATATAGGGCAATTGTGTCCAGCATTTGAGTAAGAAACCTTATTTCTTTTAGTATCAATAATTATATTTTCTATTGTCAAATATTGTTCTTTATCAAGACCTAAATTTAAAAATCTTTCATGAAGTGTTTTTAAATTTTCATTTGCATAACTAGCATTTTCTATATTTCTCATAGTCTCTCTAACAAATATAGTAATCATAGCTGCTGGTATACCATGACCTGCCACATCACAAATATAAGCGCTTACTAAATTTTCGTTTATGCTAACAACATCAAATATATCTCCGCTTAAATTTTGGCATGGAGTGTAAAAGAAAGAAAAATGTATTTTACCTATACTTTTTTGACTAGGCAATATGGATTGCTGAATTTTTTTTGTAGTATTTATGTCTCTATTAAGCGACTCAGTTTGGATCATGTATTCTCTTTCTTGTTTAGCTTGTTTAGTTATATCTCTAAAAATTTCAATATAAGCGGATATTTCGCCAGCAGGATCTAAAATTGATGATAATGACAAATCATAAATTTTACCATTATGCTCTATTTTTTTCTTTTTAACCTCACCCGGATTAAGACTTTTTATGAAATCTTGATCAAAAATTTCAGAATTATATTTTTGCCTCAAAAAATCATTTGTTTTTCCATAAATCTTTTTACCCACTTCATCAGTCATAGCTTTATTGGCATACATAATCATACCGCTACGACAAGTTATTTTCACCAAATCTGGAACATGATCAAGAATTTTAAAATTACTATCAATATCTATTAAGCTAAATTTGTACATTTTCACCTCGTATAGGTTTTGGTCCTAAAAATTGATAATAATCCGTTCTTAGGTTTCCATTATATAATTTTCTTTTTTTCGTTGCTTTCCTTTTAAACACTTCTTCCAATTTATTATAATCCGTAATAACATAAATACTATAATTGGTGAGTTTATCTATGAGTGTTTTAAAATTCTCATAGGTTCTATTTAATAATTGATCATCAAGTCTCTTTCCATAAGGAGGGTTGGTTATTATAACTCCATAGTCATTCTCCAACTCTAATTTTCTTACCTCTTTTGTAAAAAAGAAAACATCATCTGGAAAAGGAAATTTTGATATATTCTCTCTTGCTTTTTGTATCATATTTCTATCATAATCAGACGCGTAAATTTTTAATTTTGTTGTTTTGTCAACATTCCTTACACCTTGTTTTCTGATATTCTGGAAATTATCTTTATTCAAAAACATAAATTTTTCACAATCAAATTTTCTAAAAATTCCAGCTGGAATATTTCTTCCAATCATCATTGCTTCTATAGGTATAGTACCACTTCCAGTGAAAGGATCTAGTAAAATTCTATCTTTATTCCACACACTAAGTTGAATTAAACCACTAGCTAAAGTTTCCTTAATTGGTGCACTACCCTGTTGTAATCTATAACCTCTCATATGAAGTCCGGCTCCAGATGAATTGAGATACAAAGTAGCAATATCATTTATTAAACTTATTTCAAAAACATATCTATCTCCATTTTTTTCATAGAAATTCTTTTTATATTTTCTATTCATACTATCTATGATAGCTTTTTCAGTAATTCTTTGACAATCAGAAATAGAAAAAAGTTTTGAATTATAACTTCTTCCATTAATTTTAAAATCGGCATTTTCTGGCATATATTCATACCAATTAATTTCATTTATATTATCATATAATTCTTCAAACGATTCGGCTTTAAACTCTAAAAGATTTATTTGAACTCTTTCTGCAGTTCTTAAAAAATAATTGGCTTTAAAAATACCATCATCATCACATAAAAACTCCACATGACCATCAGTTACATTCTTTATGCTAAAACCAAGATTTAAAATTTCATTTTTTACAATTTTTTCTAATCCAAATAAGCACGTTGCTGTGCAAGTATATAACATAATTTTCCTTTATTTAATAATTATTTTCAAAAATTTCTTTTTACCTTTTTTTACTACAATTCCTTTTTTAAGCACATCTCTAGAAATTGTCATTTTTGTATCATCAACTTTTTCATCGTCGATAGTTATACCACCCTGAAGAATTAGTGTTCTTGCTTCACTATTTGAAGTTGTAAGTTTAGATAATGTCAAAATATTCAAAAGTCCAATCTCATCACCAAAATTATCTTCTATCTCGAACATCGGAATATTATCAGCATCTATTTTACCGCCAAACAAATTTCTAGCCGTTTCTAACGCTTTTTTTGCTTCTTCTTCGCCATGAATATCTTTCGTAATTTCATAAGCTAAAATTTCTTTTTGTTTATTTATATCTTCTTCTTTTGTTATTCTTTCTATCTCATCTAGAGGTATAAATGTAAGCATCTTCATAAATCTTTCTACACTTACATCTTCTGTATTTCTAAAATATTGAAATATTTCATATGGAGATGTTTTTAACGGATCTAACCATAGAGCTCCTCCCATTGATTTACCCATCTTAACTCCAGAAGAAGTGGTAATTAATGGAATTGTCATAATAAAGGCTTCTTTATCGCTCATTTTCTTTATTAAATCTAAACCTCCAAGAGCATTACTCCATTGATCACTACCTGCAAGTTGTAAAGTACAATCATATTCTTTATGAAGCTTTAGAAAATCGTAACCTTGCATAAGCATATAAGAAAATTCGAAAAATGTTAAGCCATTATTAAGTCTATTCTTGTAACAATCAAAATGAATCATTCTTGATACATTATAATTTATACCAATAGTTCTAACAAAATCTAAAAAGTTTAAATCCAATAGCCAATCTTTATTATTCAGAAAAATCGCTCTATCATTAGAGAAATCTATATATTTAGATAATTGTTCTCTAAATCTAGAAGCATTATAATCAATAGTTTCTTCCGTTAGCATTTTTCTCATATCATTTCTATCAGATGGATCACCAATCATAGTAGTAGCTCCACCGATAAGCACAATAGGTCTATGTCCTTGTAATTGAAATCTTTTAAAAACAGTTATTAAAAAATAGTGTCCTAAAGTTAAAGAATCTGCAGTACAATCAAATCCAGCATAAAAAGTTAGTTTTTCATTATCTAATTTTTTTTCTAAAACTTCAGGATTAACCATATCAGCTATTAACCCTCTTAATTTTAACTCTTCTGTAAATTTCATTTTTATCTCCCAAAAATCTATAAATTATAAAAAAATTCCATAAAAGAAGGGCGTCAAAAACGCGGTACCACCTTCCTTCATGGAATAATCCACCTCTTTACCCTTATCGCGGGAAACGCTACCGGTTAAGGTAGAAAAAACGAGTGTAATTCACATTTCTGCTACTAATCGTTAACTAAATTATATATATTTTTATTATATTTGTCAAGCACGTTTATTTTTTTAAATTGGTGGGTATCTAATTATTACACTACAAAATCAAAAATCGGAGGTTATTATGAGTTTTGAATTGATGAAATTACCATTTGATTATGAAGCGTTAGAGCCAATAATCAGTAAAGACACTTTACATTTTCACCATGATAAGCATCACCAAGCCTATGTTAATACATTAAATGATGCTATAAAAGGAACTGAATTAGAAAATATGACTTTAGAAGAAATTCTAAAAAATTTAGATAAAGCTCCAAAAGAAAAATATAACACAATTAAAAATAATGCTGGTGGAGCATATAATCACAATATTTTATGGAATGAATTAATTCCTGGTGGTAGTAACGAACCAACAGGGGCATTAAAAGAAGCTATAGATAAAAGTTTTGGAAGTTTCGAAAAATTTAAAGAAGAATTTATTAATGCCGGAAAAACTAGATTTGGAAGCGGATGGGCTTGGTTAGTAAAAGATGGAGATAGCTTAAAAATTATATCTACTCCAAATCAAGACAACCCACTTTCAGAAGGTATGACTCCAATTTTCGGAAATGATGTATGGGAGCATGCATACTATTTAGATTATCAAAATGATAGAGCTAAATATCTAACAGAATTCTTTAAGCTTGTTAATTGGGATGAAGTAGCTAAAAACTTCAAATAAAAAAGAGGTCTAAACCTCTTTTTTGTTTATAATATTATAAATATAATTAATAATTTCATCTCTTCCTATTCGATTTAAGGATGACGAATAAAAATATTCTGTTTCAGATTTTATAATATTTTTTATATTTTTGATGCTTATTTGAATTTTATTCTTAGATATTTTATCTGCCTTAGTCGCTACGATTATTTTTTTTATGTTCATCTCATCTAAAAAGTTATTCATCATTATATCGTCACTCGTAGGATTATGTCTTATATCTATTAAAGAAATAACCAAAGATAAATTTTCTCTATTTATTAAATACTCTTCTATGAATTTTTTCCATTCATTTTTATCTTTAGTTGAAGCCTTAGCATATCCATATCCAGGTAAATCCACTAATCTAAAATCATTATCAATATTATAAAAATTTATAGTTCTAGTTTTTCCTGGCTGTCCTGAAACTCTTGCTATAGACCTTCTACCAGTTATAAGATTAATAAAAGAGCTTTTACCAACATTACTACGTCCAACTATTGCCACTTCCATAAGATCAGGTTCAGGATACTGATTTTTTTTTACGGCAATTTTTTCTAACTCAACTTTATTAAAAATTTTTGATTGCAATTTTAAATACCTCGGTTACAGTTTTAACATATACAATATCCATATTTTTTATTAAATCCTGATCTATTTCCTTAATATCTTTTTTATTTTCATCTGGCAATAAAACCTTCTTAATTCCCATTCTTTTTGCAGCAAGCAATTTTTCTTTTACACCACCTATAGCCAAAACTCTACCTGTAAGAGTTATTTCTCCTGTCATTGCTATAAATTTATTGACAGGCTTTTTTATTATAGATGACATAATTGATGTAGCCATTGTGATTCCAGCGCTTGGACCATCTTTAGGAACGGCTCCTTCAGGCACATGTATATGAATATCAAGTTTGTTTAGTTGATTAATGTCTATGTTCCAATTTTCTGCATTACTTTTTATATAGCTAAGAGCTGCAAAAGCTGACTCTTTCATAACATCCCCAAGTTTACCTGTTAACTGAACCTTTCCAGTTCCGGGCAAGGTAATCGCTTCAACTTGTAATGTTTCACCACCTACACTAGTCCATGCCAAGCCATTTGTAACACCTATCTTATCTTTTTTTTCTGTCAAATCAAAAGTAAATTTATATGGTCCTAAAAATTCTTCTAGATTATCTTTTTTTATACTGACTTTATTTACTTCTTCACTTAAAATTTTAACGACAGATTTTCTTATGATATTAGCTAAATTTCTCTCTAAATTTCTAACACCAGCTTCACGTGTATAGTGCTCAATTATATCTGTTATAGCACCATTAGTAATAGTAAATTTATCTGAAGATACACCAGCATTTAATAACTGCTTTTTCAATAAATATTTTCTAGCAATATTTAACTTCTCATTCGTAGTATAACCACTTATTCTAATAACTTCCATTCTATCTAACAAAGCAGCTGGAATATTAAAAGAATTTGCAGTAGTTATAAATAATACGTTACTTAGGTCAAAAGGTAAATCTAAATAATGATCTCTAAAATCTTTGTTTTGTTCAGGATCTAAAACCTCTAACAGAGCACTAGAAGGATCTCCACGAAAATCTGAAGCTAATTTATCTATTTCATCGAGCAAAATTACTGGATTATTAGTTCCAGCTTTTTTCATACTAGAAATAATTCTACCAGGTAAAGCTCCTACATAAGTTCTTCTGTGACCCCTTATTTCTGACTCATCTCTTACTCCACCTAAACTCATTCTAACAAAATCTCTACCCAATGCTTCAGCGATAGATTTTGCTATACTTGTTTTACCTACACCTGGAGGACCTACAAATAATAAAATACTTCCCTTACTTTTTGGATTCATCTTTTTAACTGCTAAATACTCTATGATTCTTTCTTTAACATCTTTCAAACCATAATGATCTCTATCTAATATTGTTTTAGCAGCAGAAATATCTAAATTATCATTTTTGGATTCTCTCCAAGGAAGATCCAATATCCAATCAATATATGTTCTAATAACACCAGCTTCAGCATGATTATATACATTTTGACTTAATCTTTTAAGCTCGTGCATAGCTTTTTCAGCAACTTCTAAAGGCAAATCTTTCTTTTCAATTTTTTCACGCAACTCTTCAATCTCTGCATGAATTTCCTCATCTTCACCCAATTCTTTTCTAATTGCTTTTATCTGCTCTCTCAAATAATACTCTTTCTGAGATTGATTCATCTGATTTCTAACTCTTACACTAATTCTTTCTTCTAATCTTAGAATATCTAATTCTTTCAATAAAATTTTATGCACAAACTCCATTCTTGTCTTTATATCAAGCGTGGATAAAATTTTATAATTATCTTCCTCAGAAAAGAAACAAATACCCGCTATTTGATCTATTAATCTTCCAGTATCATCTTCTTCAGTCAGAGCAATAAAATTTCTATCTGAAATCTTCTGATTAAGATTAATATATTCTTCCATATCATTTTTTAAAATTCTATTTCTAGCTTCCCATTCTGGTGAATTTTGGAATGTATTTTCTAAGTAATCATAAACTCTAATTTTAGCTGAAAAAAATGGTTCAAAATTTTCATATTCTATAATTTCTGCTCTAGAAATACCTTCAACTAAAATTCTTATACCACCTTGAGGTAATTTAAGCATTTGTTTTATTATTGCAACTGTTCCCCATGTATATATATCATCTTTTTGCGGAACTTCAATTTCAGCATTTTTTTGTGACACCAAAAAAATTTTTCCACCATTTAAAGTCGCATTTTCAACAGCTTCAATACTTATATTTCTACCAACATCAAAATGTATAACCATGTAAGGAAAAATAGTCATCCCTCTTAATGGAACAAGCGGTAAAGTTGTTTCGCTTATATTATAATAATCTAAATTCATATACACCTCATTAAAAATGTAACCCCGTCCATTGACAAGGGTTATCTCTTTCCAACAAATCTATTATTTTCAAAATCAATTTTTAATTTATCTACATCTTTAACAGAAGGCAATTCATACATATAAGGAATCATAACTTCTTCCAAAATGCTCCTTAACCCTCTAGCACCAGTTTTTCTTTCAATAGCTCGCCTTACAATTTCTGCAATTGCATTATCTGAAAACTCTAGTTTTATGTTATCCAATCTCATTAATTCAGTATATTGACTAATAAGAGCGTTTTTTGGCTCTAATAGAATTCTTTTTAAGGAGTGTTCATCTAGTTCATTAAGACTTACACAAACTGGCAATCTACCAATAAGTTCGGGTATTAAACCAAATTTAACAAGATCTCTTGGCTCTAATTTTTTTAACAGCTCTGAATTATCTTGAATTTCAGACTTTTCAGCATTTTTAAATCCATATGATTTAACACCTATTCTCTGCTCAATTATGTCATCCAGCCCATCAAACGCACCACCAACTATAAATAAAATGTTCTTCGTATTTATAGTTATATTACCTGCAAGAGGGTGCTTTCTACCACCTTTTTCAGGTATAGAAGATTCTGTACCTTCAATTATTTTAAGTAAAGCCTGTTGAACACCCTCACCACTTACATCTCTAGTAATAGATCTATGTTCACTTTTTCTAGAAATCTTATCTATTTCATCAATATATATGATGCCGCGCTCTGTCTTTTTTATATCACCGCCAGAAGCTTGATATAATTTTGTAATAACATTCTCTACATCATCACCTACATATCCTGCTTCTGTTAATGTTGTAGCATCAGCAATAGCAAAAGGCACATCAATAATTCTGGCTAATGTTTCAGCTAATAATGTTTTTCCTGAACCGGTAGGTCCTAGTAACAATACATTACTTTTACTTATTTCTACATCTGTTTCCTGAGCTCTAAAAATCCTTTTATAATGTGAGTATACCGCAACAGATAAAACCCTCTTTGCATCATCTTGACCAATTACATATTCATCTAATTTCTCTTTTATTTCCTTTGGTGTAGGAAAATTAAACGCACCCGAGCTGGAAGAAAAATTATCTAACTCAAAATCATTACCCTTTTCTTCATTAAGTATTTGATAACAAAGATCAACACAGTCCATACAAATAAATGTATTTTCTTTTTTACCAGCAATAAAAGTTTCCTCTGGTCCTCTAATCCTTCCGCAGAAAGAACAAAATATATCTTTATCCACTCTAACTCCTAGCCTCTAATACCTGATCTATCAAACCATACTCAACTGCTTCACTTGCGTTCATATAAAAATCTCTATCAGTATCTTTAGAAATCTTTTCAATTGGTTGATTAGTTCTTTCAGATAAAATTTTATTTAACCTATCTCTAGTTTCTAGAATTTTTTCTGCTTGAATTCTAATATCTTCTGCTTGCCCCTGAGATCCTCCCAAAGGCTGATGAATCATAATATCAGCATTTGGAAGAGCAAATCTTTTTCCTTTAGCACCAGCTGTTAATAAAATCGCTCCCATACTAGCAGCCAATCCAACACAAATTGTAGAAACATCTGGCTTTATATGATTCATAGTATCAAAAATTGCAAGTCCTGATGTAACATGTCCTCCAGGTGAGTTAATATACATATTTATATCTGCATTTGGATCTTCTGCCTCTAAAAATAATAACTGTGCAATAACTAGATCTGCCATTGCATCATTTACTTCCCCAGAAACAAATATAATTCTTTCTTTAAGCAGTCTAGAAAATATATCGTAGGATCTTTCTCCTCTACTAGTCTGCTCAACTACCATAGGTACTAATGTCATTACATCACCTCTTCACATAAATATTACTCTTTATCCTTCTTTTCTTCTTTTTTTACTTTCTTAGTTGTTTTTTTTACTTCCTTCTTCTCTTCTTTTTTCTCTTCTTTATCTTCTGATTTTA
>JAEZWK010000026.1 GCA_023443045.1 Bacillota bacterium | reverse complement strand
GTTTAAATACATTCTCTTCTTTTGGGAAAATATCATCAAAAATACATTTTATATTTTTTAAATCTTTTTCACTTAAATCTCTTTTTTTCTGCATACCACTTCTTCATCAGGTTTTAAATAATTTAATTTGACATCTCCATCTGTGGAATTAGCTTTCAAGCTAGCTTTTATAAGTCCATCTATATTTAGGAAAATATCTTTGTCAAATAATGTTTTATATCCTAAGAGATTAAATTTTTCTTTATATTTAGTCAAATTCTCTCCCACTATTATAATTTCATCATCTGCATGCTCTAGATCATCTAAATTTAAAACCTGCTCTTTTAGAAATGAATTTAAATTATATCCCTTTACATATACTCTATTTCTTCTGGCATCCATCATAGATAGAACCTTTTTATCTTCTAAATTATACTGGCTCCTTATAGCATCTAAAGTGCTTACAGTGATTATAGGGATATTTAGCGCAAAACTAATAGCCTTAGCTGCGGCAAAACCAACTCTAAGCCCCGTAAAACTTCCCGGACCATTTAGCACTGAAACCTTATCTATTTCATCTATAGAAAAATCTACATAATCAAATGCATCTATCATCATATTAAAAATTGTTTCGCTATGTCTTATACCACCTTCTATATTGATAGAAATACAAACTCTATCATCATCAGTAATAGCCACAGCAGTAGATTCTGTACCTGTTAAGAGGTGCAATATTTTCATAATAATATCTCTCCAGATCTATCATTTATAATAATTTCTCTTTTATTTTTATCATCTAAATAATTAAAATAAATTTTGAAATCAGCATAATCTTCTAATTCAGGTATAATATCGGGCCATTCTATAATTTTTAGACTATCATCATCTAGAATATCATATATACCTATATTGATAGCCTCATCCAAACTATTCAATCTGTATAAATCCATATGCGTAACCAAAATATCGGCCTCATATAAATTCACTATAGAAAATGTAGGGCTTGTAACATCACCACTGTAGCCCAAATTATTTAATAAAAATTTAGTAAATTGAGTTTTTCCTGTTCCCAAATCTCCATATAAAAATAATACATCTCCCTCTTTTAAAAGAGATGCTACTCTTTTTGAAACTTCGTCTAACTCAAACAACGAATTAATTATCATTTGCCACCGCCAGATAAAAGATAACTATTTATAAAACCATCTATATCTCCATCCATAACTTTTCTTACATCTCCCTCTTGGTAATTGGTTCGATGATCTTTAACCATTTTATATGGGTGAAATACATACGATCTTATTTGAGAGCCCCATTCGATTTTAGAATAATTTCCCTTCAAATCATCTATTTTTTCTTTTCTTTCCTGCTCCTTTAAAGCTATTAATTTTCCTTTTAATAACTTCATTGCCATTTCCTTGTTTTTCAATTGGCTTCTTTCATTTTGACAGCTCACTACAACACCAGTAGGAATATGCTTTATTCTTACTGCTGAGTCTGTCGTATTTACAGATTGACCACCTGCTCCAGAAGACCTATAAGTATCTATCTGCAAATCATTTTCATTTATTGTAATATCTATACTATCATCTAATTTTGGCATAACATCCACACTGGCAAAAGAGGTATGTCTTTTACCTGCAGTATCAAAAGGTGAAAGTCTAACCATCCTATGGACACCTTTTTCTCCTTTCAGATAACCATAAGCATTTTTCCCCTCTACAATCATAGTTACACTTTTTATTCCACCCTCTGTATCATTTAGAAGATCTACTACATTTACTTTAAAGCCATGATCATCAGCATATCTTTTGTACATTCTAAGAAGCATCTCCGCCCAGTCCTGAGCCTCCAAACCACCTGCACCAGAATGAATCTCTAAAATAGCATCCAAAGAATCATACTCACCCGAGAGCATAGTTTTTAATCTATAAACAGATAAAATATCTTTAAATTTAGATAACTCCTTTTTTAGAAAAGAAACCTCCTCTTCATCATCAGAAGAAGCTATTTCCATCAGCTTTTCCAAATCTAAAATATCCATCTTTAAATCATAATACTCATTTATTTCATTTTCTAAATCACTCAACTCTTTTAGAATTTTAGCAGCATATTCCTGATCATCCCACAAAGAATTGTCATTTGATTTATCCTTTAATTCTTCCAATAAAATCTTCTTTTTCTCTATCTCAAAGACTTTCGCCAAGAAGCGTAATATCTTCTATCATAGATTTGATTTCTAAAAAATCTGTACTCAAAAGCTCCATAGCTACCCCTTTCTCTAAATAGTATATATTAAATCTATCTTTTATTCAAGAAATAACGTAAAAGCTAACTTAAAAAAACTGCTCATAAAATACAAAAAACTGTAAAACGCAAACCTTTTTTATAATATCATCGATAAAGTCATAAATAAAAATTAAGCTAATTCATATAATTATTTTATATATATAAAAAACCCTCCTCACTATGACTAGCAAAGAGGGTATATATTATTGATTTTTTCCGCAACAATTTTTATATTTTTTTCCACTACCACATGGACATGGGTCATTACGTCCAACTTTTGGCGATTTATTAACCACAGTCTGTTGTTTTTCTATAATTCTTGGGCCTTTTTTATCTCTTTTTACTTTATCAGGATCTTGCACATGGAATAAAATAGAAAGAAATGTTCTTCTAATATCTTCGTTCATCTCTTCAAACATTTGAGAACCTTCGAACTGATATGCTTGAACAGGATCTTTTTGACCATATGCTCTAAGACCTATACCAGTTTTTAATTGATCCATAGCATCTATATGATCCATCCATTTTTCATCCACAACGCGTAAGAGTAAAATTCTTTCTATCTCTCTTAATCTCTCTACACTAAACTCTTCTTCTTGTGACGCATATTTTTCAAGCACAAGATTTTTTATTTTATCGAATGCATCTCCTGGTTGAAGATTTTCAGTTATATTTATATTAAATAAATTACTAACTAATAGATTTAATCCTTCTTCATCCCAAACATCTTCTCTATCATAAATAGCTCTATATTTTTCTATAATATTTGTAATTTCAGAATCAATCATTCTAAGAATATATTCTTTGAAATCTTGACCATCAAGCAACTTTTGTCTTTCGCTATAAATAATTGTTCTTTGCTGATTCATTACATCATCATATTGTAAAACATGTTTTCTAGATTGAAAATGATTTGCCTCTACACGTTTTTGTGCAGATTCTATTCTACTAGAAATCATATTGTGCTTAATAGGTATATCCTCTGATTCTAAAAGTCTTGCCATCAAACTCTTAAATCTTTCTCCAGCAAAAAGTCTCATCAAATCATCATCAGCAGAAATATAAAACTTACTGCTACCAGGATCTCCCTGACGTCCTGCACGTCCTCTTAGCTGATTATCAATCCTTCTACTTTCATGTCTTTGAGTACCAATGATGTGTAAACCACCTAGAGCTTTTACCTTTTCTTTTTCATCCTCAATTTCTTTTTTATATTTTTCAATCAATCTTTGATATTTATCTCTTAACTCCAATACAACAGGATCATCTGTATTATCATGTGCATCTACTCTTTGTAATAACTCATCATCGTCAATTTCTTTTTTAATCTCATTAAGTGCCATGTGTTCCGGATTACCACCCAGCATAATATCAGTACCACGACCAGCCATGTTGGTAGCTATGGTTACTTGTTTATATCTACCAGCCTGAGCAACAATTTCTGCTTCTTTTTCATGGAATTTTGCATTTAGCACTTGATGTGGAATTCTTTCCTTCTTAAGAAGTCTAGATAATTCTTCAGAATCTTCTATTGTAATGGTACCAACCAAAACCGGTCTTCCCTTTTCATAACACTCTTTTATATCATTTATTACCGCTCTATATTTAGCAGGAATATTTATATAGATCTCATCATCATGATCTTCTCTAATAACTGGTTTGTTAGTAGGAATTTCTATGGTATCCATTTTATAAATTTCTCTAAATTCAGCTTCTTCGGTTAAAGCAGTACCTGTCATCCCTGATAATTTTTTATACATTCTAAAATAATTTTGGAATGTGATAGTAGCCAAAGTTTTAGATTCTTTTTGAACTTCCAAGCCCTCTTTTGCTTCTATAGCTTGGTGAAGACCATCAGAATATCTTCTACCATACATAATTCTTCCGGTATTTTCATCTACTATCAAAACCTCGCCAGCATTTACCACATAATCCTTATCACGTTTCATCAAACTTCTAGCCTTTAGAGCTATCTGGATATGGTGCATAATTTCAGTGTTTTCTATATCCGCTAAATTTTCAACACCAAAAAATTGCTCTGCTTTTTTTGTACCAAGCTCTGTAATAGAAACTGAATGAGCCTTTTCATCAACTAAATAATCTACAGTTTCATCTGGTAAATCTTTATCAAAATCCAAAGGACTAAATGGCTTCTCATCTGGATCTAAAACTCTAAAACTACATCTATCAGCAAATTGCTTTGCTCTTACATAAAGATCTGTAGCATCATCTGATTGACCTGAAATGATCAAAGGAGTACGCGCTTCATCTATCAAAATCGAATCCACCTCGTCTACTATAGCAAAATTAAAACCTCTCTGTACCATGAGCGATTTATAATTCACCATATTATCTCTCAAATAATCAAATCCAAATTCATTATTTGTACCATAAGTTATATCTGCGTCATAAGCTATTTTTCTTTCTTTAGCATCTAAACCATTAACTATAAGACCGACCTTTAGATTCATCCATTCAAAAACTTTACCCATCCATTGTCTGTCTCTGGTTGCTAAATAATCGTTTACAGTTACTACATGAACTCCTTTTCCTTCGAGAGCATTTAAATATGCTGGTAAAGTTGCAACCAAAGTCTTACCTTCACCAGTTTTCATTTCGGCGATATTTCCATAATGAAGTACAAGACCACCAATTATTTGCACTCTAAAAGGACGCATATTTAAAACTCTGTAGTCTGCTTCTCTGATGGCAGCAAAAGCTTCTACCAAAATATCTTCTAGAGTTTCGCCATTTTTTAATCTATTTTGAAATTCAAATGTTTTATTTTTTAATTCCTCATCTGTTAACTTTTTATACTCATCTTCTAAGGCCATAATCTTATCAACTGTTGGCTCTAATTTTTTTATAGCTTTTGTAGAAGGAGTACCAAATATTTTACTAAAAAATCCCATATTAACCTCTTAAACTATAATCGCCTAATTATATCATAAAATTATTATTTATTCAAATAAATAAGTCTTTTTTATCCCGTTATACATACAAATAAAAAAATAAAAAAAGCTTGAATCTATCAAGCTTATAAACGATTTAAATCATCAAGAAGTTTGTCTAGGTTAATTCCATGAACCATACAAGCTTCTTCTATCGATTCCATTTGGCTAGCAGGACATCCAATACAACCCATTCCATAGCTCATCAAAAGATAAGCACTTTCTGGTTTTTCTTGGATCAACTGACCAATCAGCATATCTTTTGTAATCATACTATAATCCCAATGCTTTTTCTAATTTATCTTGGTCAAATCCGTAGATAGTTTCATCACCAACTACAATTAGAGGTACTCCTGTAAAACCTTTTTTTCTCAATTCCATCATAGCCTCTTTATCTTGGCTAATATTTTTTTCTGTGAACTGAACATTTTTTTCTGTCAAGAAATCTTTTGCCATATGACAAAAATGACAACTATCTGATGTATAAATTGTTACGTCTTTCATATTAATCCTCCTTATTTACTTATAGAATCTTTATACCCTATTTATTATTTTTAAAACATACTACATATGACTGGCATGTTCAACTGATAATTCAAAAATTTGTGAAACATGATCATCATATAGAGAATAAATAACTTTTCTTCCTTGCTTTGTCTGTTTTACAACATCAGAAGTTCTTAAAATTCTTAAGTGATGACTTACTAATGATTGGCTTAATTTAGTGATTTCTGCTATTTCTGTTACACATCTTGGTTGTTCATGTAATATATCTAAAATTACTAATCTGCTAGTTTCTCCCATCGCTTTAAACATTTCTGCTAATCTTTCTTTTTGTTTTTCTGTAACGTTTTTCATATTATACTCCTTTATTATTAAAAATTTTATACATTTGGTAAAAATCATCGATATTCAAATTTTCTGCTCTTTTAGCTGGATCTATCCCCGATTCTAAAAGAAATTTTTCAACAGATGATTTTTCCATTTTTAGACCTATGGATAAAGAATTTAAGAGAGTTTTTCGTCTGGCGCTAAATGATGCATGTACAATTTTCATAAATTCTTTTATATCGCCATCAAACTTCTTTATCTCAAGTAACAAAACTTCGCTATCAACCTTTGGTTTTGGCATAAAACTCATCGGTTTTACTGTAAATAATCTCTTTGCATCGGCAAACGCCTTTACAAAAACACTCAAACTGCCATAATCCTTACTATTGGGAGATGCCACCATTCTAATGGCAACCTCTTTTTGCACCATAATAACCGCTCTTTTGAAATTTGCCTTCGACAAAAAAATTCTTTCGAGTAATGGTGTTGTGACTACATATGGCATATTTGAAATAAAAATATCTTTTCCTTGTGCTGCACTCTCAAAAACTTCCTCGTCCACAGCATCGCCATGTATTAACTGAAAATTATGAAACTCATCTAATCTATCATGAAGAATTTCTACAAATCTCTGATCAATCTCAATGCTGGATAATTCAGCTCCTCTAATTAAAACTTCTTCTGTTAGAGCTCCTATTCCAGGTCCCACTTCCAATACATTTGAATTTTCGTCTATCTTTGCACTATCTACTATATGCCTTACTACATTTCCATCCACCAAAAAATTCTGTCCCAAACTTTTTTTCATGGTAATATCATATAATTCAGATATTTTTTTTGCGATTTTTGGAGAATAAATTCTATCCATCTATATCTATTTCCTTCAAAACTTTTTCTACAATTTCTTCCGGTATGGAAAAAGTATTTAGTCTATTTAACAATTGTTTTGATGTGGGTCTACCTAGATTCAATTTATCACAAAAAATTTCTCTTCTTTTTTTGCTATTGCTGCTTCCTGATAAATTATTTTTAAACAAAAAAGCCTCATCATAAATTCTTTTATTTTCACCTGTGCTTGCATGAGCCTTTTTGAGTGCGTCAATTATATCTTCACAATCTGCATTTTCCACTCCTATATCTCCCTTTAAATCACATTTTTTTCTGGAGATATAAGCTTCTTTTACATCACGATTTAATATTTTTTTTATTGAAGATCTAATTTTTTCGCCAGCATGATCTGGATCTGTAAATATAATTACATCCCTATTGTGGGTAATACTTTTTATTTCCTCCCTTTTTTCAGGAGAAATATGCACTCCACCAGTAGAAATTACAACACCATCTACACACTCTCTTACTCTAGTTACATCATCTTTTCCTTCAACGATTATTATATCATTAATTTTAATCTTTTTCATCAAATTTGTAAAACCTCTTGGCATTTTGTGTCGTAATAAAAGCAATTTCCTCAGGATCTTTGCCTCTAATTTCAGCAATTTTATTTATCACATAGTCGATATATTTAGGCTCATTTCTCTTTCCTCTAAATGGTACAGGTGTCATATATGGCGCATCAGTTTCTAGTAATAATCTATCTAGCGGCATTTCTCTTACTGTTTCCACTACATGTTTAGCATTTTTAAAAGTTACCGCTCCTCCCACGCTTATATAATATCCCAAATCAAAATAAGAAAAAGCAACTTCTTTAGATCCTGTAAAACAGTGTAATAGAGTGTTTCCAGATTTTCTAAATTCTTTTAGCATATTATAAGTATCCAAATATGCATCTCTAGAATGAATAACAAGCGGAGAATTAGTTTCGTTGGCTAATTCAATCATCTTTTTAAAAACATCTTTTTGCGTATCTCTATCTGCAAAATCATAATGATAATCTAGTCCAACCTCACCAACGCCTAAAATTTTTGGTCTTTTCAAATACTCTCTCAAAACATCTAAATATTCATCTTCAAAACTTTCTGCATCATGTGGATGAAATCCCACTACACCATATATTTTTTCATATTTTTCGGTGAGTTCGAGGACTTTATTTATAGTTTGGATATTAGTTGACTGATTTACTACAAACTCTATACCATCAGCATCAAAATCACCAATTATTCTTTCACGATCCTGATCAAAAGCCTCATCATCTAAATGTATATGCGAATCTATAAAAGTCATAATTCACCTACGAAATTTTTGTTCCATTCTTTATATCTTTTAGGACTGATAAAACTGATAAATCTTTATCATCACCTGCAGCTAATACCATTCCAGAAGATAGTACACCTCTTAGTTTAACAGGCTTTAAATTGGCTATTACAACAACTTTTTTACCTAATAATTCTTCTTTTTTATAATAATTTTTTAAACCGGATACTATAGTTCTTACTTCACTTCCTAAGTCCACTTTTAATACATATAATCTATCTGCTTTTTCGTGATCATTTATTTCTACTACCTCACCTATACGCAAATCCAGTTTATCAAAATCATCAATACTTATTTCTGGCAATTTATCGGTTTCTTCTGATTTATCTTTATCATTTGATTCATCAGATTTTCCTAAAGCCTTTTGTCTTGATTCAAAAAGTTCTTTATTCTCTTTCTTAAGTATATCGACCATGTTATTATCGACTCTTGTAAAAATATTATCTCCCTTTACAACCTTTGCTCCAGTTTCTAAATTTTCATTTTCAGATAGAGAAAATTTGTGTAACACTTTATCTTTTGTTTCAGGCATGATAACACCCAAAAGTTTTACAGACTTTACTATACCTTCTGATAAAATTCTCAAGACGCTTTTAAGTCTTTCTACATCATCTTTTATCAATTCCCAAGCCTTTGTTTCATCTATATATCTATTTAATCTTCTGATGAGTACAAACACTTCTTCTATAGCCACATGGAATTTAAACTCTTCCATATTTGAATTAAATAATTCATCTAAATCTTCTATATTTTTTAAGACTTCTCTATCTAAATCTGTGATTTTAGAAATTTCAGGTAATTCGCCACCAAAATATTTTTCAATCATGGCAAGTGTTCTAGAAACCAAATTTCCTAAATCATTAGCTAGATCTGAGTTATATCTTTGAACTAATTTTTCTATTGAGAAATTACCATCTTGCCCAAATGAAAATTCTCTCAAAATAAAGTATCTCAACACATCGCTACCCAAATTTTTTATAATGGGTTCTGGATAATAAACATTTCCCTTCGATTTACTCATTTTATCATTGTCAAACAAAATCCAGCCGTGAGCAAAAACTTTTTTTGGAAGTTCTAAGCCTAATGCCATCAAAAGCGCAGGCCAAATTATAGCGTGAAATCTCAAAATTTCTTTTCCCATTAAATGAATATCGGCAGGGTAGAATTTTTTAAATAGTTCTTCATCAGTACCATATCCAATACCCGTTAAATAAGAAGCAAGAGCATCTATCCAAACATAAATTACATGTTTAGAATCAAATGGTACTTTTACCCCCCAGTCAAATGATGATCTAGTAACGCTTAAATCTTGTAAACCATCTGACATAAAGAAATTTATCATTTCATCTACAGCATGTTTGGGATAAATCGGATTTGTTTTATACCATTCTATCAGACGATCCTGGTATTTGCTGAGTCTGAAAAAATAACTCTCTTCTTTTCTATATACAACTTCCCTTTTACAATCAGGACATATATGATCTTTTGCCTGTGTTTCTGTAAAAAATGCTTCACATGATACACAATACAATCCTTCATATTCGTCTTTGTAGATATCGCCCTGATCGTACAATTTTTGGAATATTTCTTGAACTACTCTTTCGTGTTCAGGGTCAGTAGTTCTAACAAATTTATCATAACTTATATTTAGACTTTTCCATAGCGGCAAAGTGTCGTTTACAATTTTTGTGGTAAAGTCCAAAGGATGCATATTTGCTTTTTTTGCAGATTCTTGAATTTTTTGGCCATGTTCATCTGTCCCTGTTACAAAAAAAGTTTCATTGCCTTTTAACATTTGAAATCTTTTTATTACATCTGCTGCAACAGTGGTATATGTAGCACCTATGCTCAAATTACCATTTGGATAATATATCGGGGTTGTTACATAATAAGGCATTTCTTTTTCCTTTCTAATACTATTATAAAATACTATTATAAAAATTAGAAAATAGACCTACAGGTCTATTATCTAAAAAATTCATCTGGTGTATCTGCCGGTAGAATAAACACCATAACTTTTCTTCTTCCAAATTGGAAGCACTCATACACAGTATCCATATATAAATCTATTCTTGCTCCCTTTATAGCCCCGCCTGTATCTTCAGCTTTTGCATAACCATAATCAGGAATATCGGGGTCCAGACTTTTTATATATAATTTTGTTCCCAGTGGAATAAATTTGGGATCTACCGCAACCACACCTCTGCGAGCACGTGTTCCTGTTGCAGTTATTCCATAGCCTTTCATTCCCGGCCTTTTTCCAGTAGATAGTGGGCCACTTTCATAAGCAGTTGCCGTCATAACTATACCGCGCATATCTAAACTTCTATTTAGTGAATTAAGAGACGGAAGTCCTTTTTCAACTATTTTAGATTTAGCTTCTTTAAGAATTTCTTCTTTTACAACTTTTTTGGAAACCAAATCACCATTTATATATTTAAGTGATTGGTTGACCTTTTTTAATCCATTTTCACCGGCTCTTACAATTTTTTCTTCGCCTATTTTTAAGTCTTTATTTACATTTTCTTCTGTTGTAAAAGGTATTTCGGATTGTATTTCTTCAACTTTGTACTCAACTCTAAACACAAATATCGAATCATCCTCCAATATTTCTTCTAGACTTGGTATAGTAAAATCATCCTTTGATAATTTTATATTCGCCTCTTCTAAAATTTTTCCAACTTCTTTTTTAGTTGTGCTAAAACTTTTTTTGTTTTTAGCGTCATATATAATAATATTTTGTTTTTTCACTAGTTCTAGCGGGTTTTTAAACTCTTCATATCCATAATCAGGATATTTTTCTTTTAATATTTTTTCCAATTCCTCCATAGATTTATATGAAATCTTTTCAGTCTTGGAATCTACTTTTATTTCTAGCGTTTCTTGTTTAGCGTTCGATACATCTACAAGACTTAAGAACATAATAACTAAAACGATAGAAAAAAATAATTTTTTCATTTTTCCTCCTTTGCAAATGCAAATAAGACTATACATATTTTAGCAAAAGATTAATCATTTTTCAAATATGTACAATTAAATTAAAAAGCGCCTCTTCTAAAGACGCTATTTTACTAAGTTTTTTCTAATTCTTCTGCTAATTATATCTATTAAAATAGTAGATATAGCTACCAAAAAAAGTAACACACCCGTTCTTTCCCAGTTTCTCCATGTGATTTGCATATTTAATAATTTTCCTATTCCTCCTGCTCCTATCATGCCCACTATACTGGAATTTCTGATATTACTCTCCATTCTATAAAGTGCCATACTCATAACATCAGAAAATCTACTTGGGATAATATTAAAAATATAATTTTTTATACCATTAGCTCCACATGAGATCAATTTATTTTTTTCTTCTTCACCAATTTCTTCTATTCTTTCGTAAAACATTTTTGCAAAGGTTCCAGCAGTATAAGTTAGAAGCGCCAATGTTCCAGAATATGCACCAGGGCCTACCGCTCTAAAATAAAAAACTGCAAATATAACAGGTGGTATGGTTCTTAAAAAGTTTAAGAATAGTTTAAAAATTTTGGTAAATATTTTATTTTTATGAAAATTGGAGGCAGCAAAATACGCAAATACAAGCCCGATTAAAACTCCAAAAAAAGTTGCATATAATGCCATAGACATGCTCTCTAAAAGAGCCAACAATCCCTTGGGTAGATATGAAAAATCTGGTGACAACATTCTACCCATCATCACCTTAAAACTTTCCACTCCCAATAAAAATCTATCCCATCCTATGCTTACTTTCGTTACAGCCAAATAGATAAAAATTATAAATAAAATAGAAAAAAATATAAGGCTTAAAACTTTTTTCTTCTTCCATTTGTCATAATCATTATATTTATTATTATATTTTATCCTTTTACGAACTACATAACTTAATATGTCTATCAAGTATATGGTTAGTATCAGAATCAAAATTATAAAACTAACACGCCTATATTTCATAAAATTTAAGTCGCGCCACAAAATAATTCCTATCCCACCAGCTCCTACCATACCAAGTATTGTAGCACTTCTAATATTTGTCTCTAAACACAAAAAAAACACAGAAATGAATAAACCCTTTATACGAGGTATAACTCCATTGAATAAAATCTTGATTTTGGATGCGCCACAAGCAAGCAGCCCGTCCAATTGGTTCTGCTTTATAGATTCTATGTATTCTTTTACCAATTTTGTACTCATCAAGGTAGCTATTAAATATAGAGCTAAAAATCCTGAAAATTTTCCGATACTAAATAGCGTGACAAATATTCCCGCCCAAATTAGAGAGGGTATAGTTCTCATAATAGAAAGAACACCATTTAAAAATCTTCTTAAAGGCTTAAACACCTTCAAATTCTCAGCAGTCAAAAAAGAAAAGATAATAGAAGTACTCACTCCTAAAAAAGTTCCTATGATCGCCATGGATATAGTTTCCCATAACTTTGCAAAAACATCTCCTGCCTGAGAAAAATCTGGATGCAAAAATTCCAATAACATACTTAAAACTTCATCCAGGCCATATATTAAAGAAAAAATATTACTGGATATAATTCTTCCCAATATAGCTATAAAAATTAGCACAAAAAAATATATTAGATAATTCTTATTTCTTTTTTTAATAAACGAATTGTAAATCATCTAACTCCACTTCTCCTGTTTTTTTGTCAAGTACAATTTTTCCATTTTTTAGCGCCACGATTCTGTCAGCATATTTTAGAGCCAAATTTATATCGTGAAGATTGATTAAAATTGGTATAGAATACTCTTTATTTACTTTTAAAAAATGCTCCATAACATTGCTAGCAGCTTTAGCATCCAAAGAGCTAACCGGCTCATCAGCCAATACTATTTTTGGCATCATAATAAGACTTTTAGCTATAGCAACTCTTTGTTTTTGTCCACCACTTAGATCTCTAGCATATACTAAAGCCTTTTCCTTCAAATTAACCATCTCCAAAATAGAATAAGCCCTTTCTATTTCTTCTTTTGAGTATCTTTTAAATAATATTTTAAAAAAAGAGTCCTTAAATACTCTTCCCAACAAAACATTTTCTAACACAGTCAATTCTTCTATGAGATTATAGTCTTGAAAAATAAAACCGATCTCACTTCTAGATCTATTCAATTCTTTTTTTTCTAAAGTCATCAGATTTTTGTTTTGAAATATGACTTCTCCACTCCTTGGTCTAAGAAGCAAATTTATACTCTTGAGAAGAGTGGATTTTCCAGATCCACTCGCCCCAATAATAGCTATAAATTCTTTTTCATAAACATCTAAACTTATATCTTTTAAAATATCAGTTTTACCATCATAAGATTGGTACAAATTTTTAATTTCTAAAACTTTATTCATCTAATCCTATTCCCAATGTATTCATAACATCTCTTACGGTATCAAAATCAGAATCAGCTACATCAGAAAATCCATAAATGCTAAATAGTCTAGATAATAATTCCAATCCATCATCTGTTTTTGCTATTTCCATAAGAGCTGTTTTTAATTTTTCTTTCATATCCTTGTCTAAATTTTTATTTACTGCCACACAAATGTTTGGAATAGGATCACATTTACCAATAACTTGCAACTTTTCCATAACATCTGGCACTTCTTTTTTTAGTTTTTCTCTAGCATCTACATAAGTAGCAGCTCCATCTATATCTCCTTTTAAAAGTAGATCTATACTTTTATCATGTCCATCTGAAAAAATATAACCCTCTAAATCTTTTTCTGGATCAACACCATTGTTTTTTAAATAAATATATGGATATAGATATCCACTAGTACTAGATGCATCTACAAAAGCAAATTTTTTGCCCTTCAAATCCTTTATATCATTTATCTTTGAATCTGTTCTAGTTACGATCTGAGAATAATAAAATTGCTCTCCATGTTTATTCAAAGCACTTAAAATAACTTCCGCACCCTTATTTTCATGAGCTAAAACATATGCAATGGGAGGTAAAAAACAAAAATCTATCTGATCACTACCTAGCCCTTCTACCATTCCAATATACTTAGTTGCCACATATCCATCTACTTCTACGCCCAATTTTTCAGATAATTTTTCTGTCAGAGGCTTAATCTCTTCGACCAATTGATCTGCATCAGTAAAAGGTACAAAACCCAGAGTCAGCTTATCTTTTTTTCCCTTACAGCCAATAAAACTAAACGCTATAACTATAGCTGCCAACACACAAATAATTTTTTTCTTCATAACTTCCCCCTGTAATATTTATATATTTTTTGTTATAATTAATATGAGGTGCAAATGAAAAAGTTATTATTATTAATTTTGATAATTACAACTATTTTAACTGGTTGTCAAAAAAAAGAAGAAAATTATACAAAACTTAAAAACTTTCAAAGTCCCATAATTAATTATACAAATTACACATTAAAAACTAAATTCAATGTCTATAATGAAAAAGATACGATTATACAATATATGGATTTTGTAAAACATGATAATCTATACGCAAGAACCGTCATGGACGAAAACAGAAAATTATTAGCAAAATCTTTTGATAAAGATAGCACTCTTTATTTCAAAGATTATGTAACTGGTCAAACGGATAGAAAATTTATAACCAAATTAAACGATACTTCAGATGACATCAGAAATATTATACTTTTAAGACCTAATTTCTGGAAAGAATCTCCTAAAGTAGAAAATATAGATGATTACTTTGTTGAAATATATTCTGAAAAAGGTGTGATATACAAATATTTCTTTCAAGAAGATGAATTAAAAAAAGTTGAGTTACTAGACGAAAAAAGCGGTCAACTAAAATTAGAAATTGAAATTTTAGAACTTATAGAAGACTATGATTTAGATTATTTCAAATTCTAATCACATCAACTTTCTCTTTTTAAAATAAAAAATAGAAATTACTACCACCAAAATACTTAGAATGATAACCCCTGGATATCCGTAGCGACTTTCTAGCTCTGGCATATTTCTAAAATTCATTCCATACCAGCCAGCTATCAGTGTAAGTGGTAAAAATATGGTAGTCACAACAGTAAAAATCTTCATTATCTGATTTAAATAAAGATCAATCTGTGCTTGATAACTCGTTCTTATCTGATTACAATATTCTCGTAAAAGAGAAATGTTGTTAGCATATCTATCGATCCTGTTGGAAAGTGAAGTGATATAACCAAGTTCATCATCTGTAAAAATTTCATTATCATTTTCATTTAACTCACTACACACTTCTCCAAGTTGCTGATAATATCCATATATTTCAAGAAGTTCATGGTTATAAAGAGAAATTTTTCTTTCTATTTCTTTATTTGAATCCTTCATATTTTGTACTGCAAGATCCAAATCTTCCAGTCTTCTGGAAACTCTTTCATAGAGGATGACATTATCTTTTATGAGTTCTCTAATAAAAAGACTAAAAACTCGGGCTACTCCGCCCTTTTTTATTCCCGGATTTCTGATGGATGATTGAAATGCATTTCTAGTAGAACCATCTAAATCTGTTAAATCTATACAGATAAATTTATGTTCGTCAAAATAAATGCCAATCATATCTCTATCGTTAAAAATATCTTTGGTATCCAAAATATTTATAATACCAAATGAAAATTCATCCCAAGCGGACAAAATATTTTGCTGAAATTCTGATTGTGTAGAAAGCCCCTCTCTAATTTGTTCCAAAACAATGGGGTGAATTCCTAAATTTTTATATAATCTTTTGAAATCCTTTACATTCAAATAACCAACTATCTGATCAAAATTATCAATTTCGTTATATTCAATTTTCTCATAATAATTATTCTTAAGTGTATATAATGACATAATACTCCAAATATTTTTGATATTATCATTATAACACTTCAAATTTAAAAAAACTACTTTTAAAATAAATACTATATTAAAAATATTATAAATTACAGAGGTTGTATGGAAAAATTATACTCACAAATTATTTCTGCTCTAGATAAAAGAGCAGGAAACGCTCCCGACAGAACATTGGAAAGAATAAAAAAATATATAGAACTTCTAGATCTGGACTCTATAAAATATATCCACATCGCTGGCACAAATGGTAAAGGCACGACATCTTTTTTTATTTATAAAATTTTAAAAAACATGGGTGTAGAAACATCTCTATTTACTTCACCTCACCTCATAGATACATCCGAAAGAATTAAATATTCAAAAAATAGAGATGATAATATTTCGCATGAAGATTTTATCCGACTTTCTGAAATTGTTTTAGAACTAGAAAAAAATAATGAAGATTTGGGTAAACTAACATATTTTGAATTTTTATTTTTAATATTTCTAATGTATTCGAAAGAAAAAAATGTGTCATTAGCCATTATAGAAACGGGAGTTGGCGGAAGATATTGCCCGACAAATGCGCTAAAAAACAAATTACTTTCTATAATAACCAGTATATCTCTAGATCATAAAGATTATTTAGGGGAAACAATAGAAGAAATAGCTAAACATAAAGCGGGAATAATATGCTCTTCTCCTATAATAACTTTAAATAAAGGATCCGTCTTTTCGATTATAGAAAGAGAAGCAAATGAAAAAAACGCAAAAATAATAACTGATAGATCAGTTTTACTATTTGATAAAGATGGCAACAGATTGGATAAAGAACCAGTAAGTGGTGAATTTATAATAAAAATAAATGATATTTCTTTTTTAGTAAATCCAAAACAATTGGGCGTAATAAGAGTAGAAAATACCATCGTCATTCTGCTAGCTATTTTAGAGATATTTGAAATTTTAAAAATAGATATTAATCAATTTAAAGATATAATTATAGAAGTTATTAATAACGAAAAATGGCCAGGACGAATGGATATCATTTCAGAAAATCCCCTCATACTAATAGATGGCGCACACAACATAGATGCCATAGAAAAACTTTTTAGAAGCATAAAAGAAATACCTCATAACAAATTATATACATTAACCGCTATGATGAAGACAAAGGAACACGCCGAAATGTTAGAAATCATCAGAAAAAATTCTGATTATGTGGCTGTTACATCTGTTTATGATATAAAAAGTGAAGATATAGATGTATTAAAAAAAGAATCAAACGCAGATTTTGTATACAATTCTGTTGATGATGCTATAAAATCTTTAAAAGTTATGGCAAAAAAAGATGATATGATACTGATTAGCGGTAGTTTATACCTTGTAGGGATGGCTTTAGAGTATTTTATAAATATAAATAATGTTTAAAATAAAAACTAGTGGGTAAACATTATATGTAAGAAATTTAAAATTTTAGGAGGTATAAAATGGCAAAAGAAAAATGCAAAAAACAAATATATTTATCAGATCTAGCTGTAGCTAACGCTTATCTACACAACCTACATTGGAATGTAAAAGGACCACAATTCAAAAGCGTTCACGAATATCTAGAAAGCTTATACGATCAAATTTTCGAAATGTATGATGAAGTAGCTGAAAGAATGAAAATGGATGGTGTATATCCTCTAGCTAACTTAAAAGCATATCTAGAAGCTACAGATCTAAAAGAATTAGAAACAGAAGTTGATTATACTGAAAAAGATGCTCTAACCAAAGCATTAGAATTATACCAACACCTAAGAAAACACGCTGTAGAAATCAGAGAAGCAGCTGATGAAAAAGGTGAATTCTGGTGGGTTGCAATGATGGAAGACCAATGTGCAATCTTCGACAAAGAAATTTGGTTCATGGAACAAGCAAAAAAATAATTAAAATTAGGACTTCGCGTCCTTTTTTTATTGCCATAAAAACAAAAACTTTTTATCATTTCAACATACTTTATTATTTTCATACCTTTTTTAATTATTTAATACTATTATCCATCAATTTTTTTAAAAAAATATATCAATAGATTTGATATAATATTTTTTGACAGGAGGAAATATGAAAAGATTATTTATTATTTTAACAATTCTAATATCAAGTGTATTATTATTTTCTTGCACTACAAAAGAAAATGTAAACACTGAAGAAAAGAAAGTTAGTGAAGAAACAACTAACGAATCAAAAGAAGAAAATGTAGAACAAAAAGAAGTAGAAAATACAGAAGCTAAGAAAGTAATAGCTGGTACTATGGCAGTTACCAATCTTTTAGATAAATTGGAATATGAAAATGTTATTGGTGTACCCGAATCACATTATCCTATGCCTGAAAGATATAAAGATGTTACAAATATCGGTTCACCTAGAAATCCTGATGCAGAAGTTATAAAATCTTTAAATCCAGATCTATTTATAACAGAATCATCACTAAAAGATATAATATCCAAAAATATCGCAAACCTAAATATACCTGTAGATTTTACTAATATGAAATCATATGACGAAATAATTGAAAGCATTAGATATATTTCAAAAATATTAGGAACTACTGAAAAAGCGGAAGAACTAATATCTGAAATCGAAAATGATAGAAAAACTGCAGAACAAAATGCAGAAGGAAAAACTTCTCCAAAAATTCTAGCTATGCTTGCTAATCCAAAATCTGTAATGGCAGCAACTGACAAATCATATTTGGGAGATTTATTAAATATATTACATGCTGATAATATAGTAAAACACGATGAAGCATATATTCCATTTTCTTTGGAAAACATAATCGAGCAAGATCCAGATTATATACTTATTATGAGCCATGGAAATATAGAAATGAGTAAAAAAATCTTAAAAGAGCAGTTTGAAAGTAACCCTGCATGGAACAATCTAAAAGCAACCAAAAACAATCACATCATCTATTTAGATGACGCTTTATTCAATAATTCTGGAAATGTTTTTGTTGGTCAAGCTTTGAAAAATTTATCAAATATCATCTATGAAAATTAAAAAGTTTTATCTATTAATGGCTGTAAGTATCATTATACTTACGGCTGTTATTATTTTCTCGGTAGGTATAGGAAGTGTAAAAATTGCTCCTACAAAAGTTTTTAATTATTTATTTTTTAATTCTAATCTAAGCGAAACTGAACAGATGATAATAGATAATGTTAGACTGCCGCGTGTTGTACTAGCTCTAATCGTTGGAATGGCACTAGCAAGTTCTGGCGCTTTACTACAAGCTGTTATGCAAAATCCACTAGCAGATCCTGGTATCATCGGTGTAAGCTCTGGTGCAAGTCTGGGTATAATGACCGTGCTACTGGTAATGCCTCATTATGCTCCGGTCATGCCACTAATAGCATTTGGTGGCGGTATAATGGCAACCATAATAATATATTTATTATCTTGGAAAAATGGGATAAACACCATCCGTCTTATACTTGCAGGAGTTGCGGTAAATGCAATCTTAGGTGGAGCTTCATCTCTTATTTCTGTACTAAATTCTGAAAAAGTTCAAAATGTAATACTTTGGTTAAATGGTACACTCGCAGGTAGGAGCTTGAAAGATGTATATGTGATTCTTCCATACGTTGCTATCGGATTATTTTTTTCAATTCTTCTAATAGGACGTGCAAATATAATTCTCTTAGGAGATGAAAAAGCAACCAATCTAGGGTTAAACATCCACTCATCTAGAATATATCTTAGTTTAGTTGCCGCATTTTTAGCAGGAGTTGCTACTTCAAGCGTAGGAGTTATAGGATTTATAGGACTTGTAGTTCCACATATCTCTAGGCTAATAGTGGGTACAGATTATAGAAGGCTACTTCCCTTTTCGATAATTAACGGCGGAACTTTTTTAATACTAACAGATACTTTTGCAAGAACCATAAGCTCCCCTCTAGAGTTACCAGTCGGCACAATCATGGCGGTGCTTGGCGGTCCATTCTTTTTATACTTATTAAGGAGAGGTAAAAAATGAATTCCATAATAAATATAGACAATCTCTCAATATGCTATGAAGAAAAATGTATAATCGAAAATCTAAAGTTAAAACTAAAAGAAGGAATTATAACATCTATAATTGGACCTAATGGGGCGGGCAAAAGCACGATTCTTAAATCTATAACCAAACTAATTTCAAAAAGCGGAAAAATATTTATACTAGAAAAAGAAATTGAAAAGATGAGCTACAAAGATCTAGCTCAAAAAATAGCCATGCTACTACAGCAAAATCAGACACCAGAAGATATGACAGTAGAAAGGCTCATAGAAATGGGAAGAAGCCCACATAAAAAGTGGTTCCAGTCCCTAAGCAAAAATGATAATCATATAATCTGTGAGGCAATGCACCTATGTGGTATATATAATTATAAAAATAGATTAGTAAGAGAACTTTCTGGTGGAGAACGACAAAGAGTCTTTTTAGCCATGGCACTTGCACAGGATACCGAAATATTATTACTAGATGAGCCCACCACATATTTAGATATATCATTTCAAATAGATATATTGGAGCTCATAAAAAAGATCAACAAAAAAAGAAAACTTACTGTAGTAATGGTATTACACGATTTAAATCATGCATTTCAATACTCTGACGAAATTATAATAATAAAAAATGGAAAACTAATAAAACAGGGACCTACCAAAGAACTTTTAGACACCAATCTCATACGTGATGTATATAATATAGAAACTGAAATAATATATAAAAATGAAATTCCACACATACTCACACTAGGAAAAACTGGAGGTAAAAATGAAAATATTGACAATATATAGCACACTTACAGGCAATACCAAAATGGTAGCAGAAGCCATAAGTAAACATCATAATTTTGACATAATAAACGCCAAAGAATTCAATGATGAAATGATTAATATTTATGATAAAATCATTGTCGGCGGATGGATAGACAAAGGGGATATAGATACACTTTCACAAAAAATCATTGATAAAATAAAAGAAAAAATAGTGGGATACTTTTTTACATTAGGAGCTGACCCAAATAGCGAACACGCAAAAAATATCTACCAAAAAATAGATGATAGATTCCTAAAAAATAATAACAAAATAGAAAATAGATTTGCTTGTATGGGAAAAATAGATCCTCGTCTTACCGAAAAAATGAAACAAAATACAAATCCTCATCATCCTTGGGATGAAAAGAGAAAACGTACCCATGAAATAGCAAGCACCCACCCAGACGAAAATGATATTCAAAACGCGATAAAGGCATTCAACTAATATGTTTACAACAAGAGAAAAAAGCCACCACATAGGAAGCGAAGCAAAAAAATTAATAGCAGGCCCCAAAAAAATAATAGAAGAATTGAGCCTTCCAGGACAAGAAGAGCAAGTTATATACATTCATGTACCATACTGCACAAATATATGCTCATTTTGTAACATGAGAAGAACTCTAAACCAGCCTGATAAAAATTATGCGGATTTAGTTATAGATAATCTAAATAGAATCGCAAACACCGAAAGATTTAAAACTTCAACCATCGATTCCATATATTTTGGCGGTGGAACTCCAAGCGCTCTCACTACAGAAGATCTAGAAAAGATTTTAAAAAATCTAAACACAAAAGCAAACCTAACAAAAAACGCAGAAATCACTGTAGAAACATCACTTACAGATCTAACAGATGAAAAATTAGAAATTCTTATGAAAAATGGAGTAAATAGATTATCTATCGGTATACAGACATTCTCAGACAGTGGCAGAAAATTTTTAAATAGACGCGGAGATGGAAAATATGCAATTGAAAAGATAAAAAATATACTCTCCCACGGACTAAAAAATGTAAATATAGATATCATATATAATTATCCCGGTCAAACTGAAGATGATCTAAAAAGAGATTTAGAAATCATAAATAATCTAGATATAGCAGGATTTTCATTTTACTCACTCATGATTATAGATAAATCGAAACTGGGAAAAACCCTTACAGAAGACGAAAAGAAATATAACCTAGAAAAAGATTACAATCTATTTATGAAATTTGTTGAAAATTTACCCGATTTCGAATTTCTAGAACTCACCAAAATGGTTAGAAAAAATAGAGATGAATATAAATATATAAAACACAGGCTAAATAACAAAGATACATTTCCACTAGGTGCAGGCGCCGGAGGAAATATCCATAAAACCATGATTATGAATCCATTTATATTAGATGATTTCAAAAAATATATAAATAACTATGAAAATGAAATAAGTATGAGCTTCCGAGATGAATATTTCGACCTAAAGAAAAAATTATCCACATTACAACTTCTCTACCTAAACAAAGATGAGTTTAGTAAAAATTTCACCGAAGAAATAAATGAACTCATAAAAGAAAATTATATGTATGAAGAAGAAAAAAAATACCACCTCACAGCTAAGGGTGCATTCTTCGGATTTAATATTCAAAAAATGTTTTACGACAAAATATTGCAAAAATAAAAGCGACCAAAAAGGCCGCTTATTTTTATTCTATAATTTCTGTAACTACTCCAGCTCCTACTGTTCTTCCACCTTCACGTATAGCGAATTTTAATCCTTTTTCGATCGCGATTGGGGTGATGAGTTCGATGGTAAATCTTGCGTTGTCTCCTGGCATTACCATTTCTACTCCTTCTTCTAGGCTGATGTTTCCTGTTACGTCTGTTGTTCTAAAGTAGAATTGTGGTCTGTATCCGTTGAAGA
>JAEZWK010000006.1 GCA_023443045.1 Bacillota bacterium | reverse complement strand
GAAGTAAAGTGGGTTTTGTTTTTCAATTTTATAATTTGATAAACTCACTAACAGCAAAAGAAAATGTTGAGCTAGCAGCTCAAATTGTAAAAGATCATTTAGATGTGGAGAAGACTCTTGCGGATGTTGGGTTAAAAGAAAGAATGGATAATTTTCCATCACAATTATCCGGCGGAGAACAACAAAGAGTAGCTATAGCTAGAGCATTAGCTAAAAAACCATCTCTGCTTTTGTGTGATGAACCAACGGGAGCGCTAGATTACAAAACTGGAAAAAGTATATTAAAACTATTGCAAGAAACTGCAAGAAAGTATAAAACAACTGTGGTTATAGTTACTCATAATACAGCTATTACACCGATAGCCGATAAAGTTATTCACGTTATGGATGCTAAAATAAGAGAAATTACAATAAATAAACATCCTGAAGACATAGATAATATAGAGTGGTAATATGAAAAAAAGAGCGCTTTATAAAGATATATTTAGACAAATAAAAAATAATTTCACAAGATTTTTATCAATACTCTTATTAAGTGTGTTAGGGGTATTTGTTTTGGTGGGACTAAAAGTTACAGGCCCCATGATGCGTCAAACTGCAACTGATTACACTATAAAAGAAAACATGTATGATATATCGGTTACATCTCCACTTGGATTAAATGAAAAAGATATCTCTGTTATAGAAGAAAATAAAGAGATTGAATATGCTGAAAAAATTTTTAGTGTTGATTTGATATTACCGTCTGAAAAGTTGGCTATAAGATTGGAAAGCTTGTCTGATAAGATATCAAAACCGACTCTTACCCAAGGAAGATATCCTGAAAAAATAGGAGAAATAGCAATAGAAGAAACGCCGGATACAGATGATATAAAAATAGGTCAAACCATTACTTTTTCTAAAGAATCTGACAAATTAAAATTAGATGATAAAAAAGATATATTAAAAACATATAGATTTAAAGTAGTAGGCAAAATAATCACCACAGATTATATATTTCAAGGTATAAAAGGTCTGAGTGTTGAAACATCAAGTATGTTAGATACTGTTGGATATGTGAGTAAAGATAATTTTGATACCGACATTTATGGGTTTTATAAAATTAAAACAAAGGGATCAAAAAACCTAGATCCTGAAGATGATGAATATATTTCATATAATCACAATATAAAAGAAGAGATAAAATCTGCACTAAAACTCAGGATTGATGAAAAAACAACTGAACAAAAAGATAAAATTAGATCACAAATACAAAAAGCTGAAAATGAAATTGACGAAAAATCAAAGGAATTAGAAGACGCTAAATTAAAATTGGATGATGCTAAAAAAAAGTTAGATGAAAATAGTAAAAAAATTGAAAACTCTAAGATAAAATTGAAAAATGAATATGAAAAAGCAAAAAATGAGATAGAAGCAAATGAAATCGAATTACAAGAAAATGAAAAACAATTAAAACAGAGTATAGAAAATTTTGCTGGTGAAAACGCTGATTTAGATGGAATAAATGTATATTTAGAAGAAAAAAATAAAGAAATTGCTGAAAACGAACAAAAAATTGAAAGCTCAAAAATAGAACTAAATCTTGCTCTAGATGAGATAAAAAAAGCTTCACAAGAAATAAAATCAAAAAAAGAAGAATTGGAAAAAATAAAAGAAAATACTTATAGCATAATATCTGGCGAAAAGAAAAGAGAGCTAGATGAATCGTTAAAACAAATTTTGAATAAAGAGCAGGAATTGAATGAAAAAAATAGCGAGATAAACCAAAAACTATCTATATTAAAAGAGCAGGAAGAACAATTAAAAACCTCGAAAGAACAATTGATAGAGCAGAAAGAACAAATTGAAAGTACAAAAGAAAATCTAGACAATGCAAAATTACAGTTAAAAGATGCTAAAGAAAAGTTGGATGTGGAATATAAAAAAAATCTTTCACTAATAATGGAAAATGAAAAAAAACTCAATAATAACCAGAAGGACTATGATTATAATCTAAAAAAATATAATGATGCCAAAAACAAAGCTGACAAAAAGATTCTAGAAGCAAAAGATAAAATAGATGATGCAAAAGAACTTATGGAAAATTTGGAGGCTCCAGCATTTACTGTAGGCACTAGAAAAGACGATAGTTACTTGAATTTTTTATATACATCCGGAGAAAATTTGGATATAGTAAGTATGATTTTCCCACTATTTTTCTTTTTTGTAGCAATATTAGTTAGTGTAACTACCATGACTAGAATGGTAGAAGAACAAAGAATAACTATAGGAACGTATAAAGCAATTGGATATACTACTTTTGATGTATTAAAAAAATATCTGATATACGGAGTAAGCGCATCGGTTATCGGAGGAATAATCGGGGCTGCGCTGGGTTCAACCATACTGCCTAAAATAATATATAATGCATATTCAGCAAGCTTTACAATAAAAAAATTAGAGGCAATGCAAAGTGTTGGAATAAATATTTTAGCAATTGTTATATCAGTAGTTATTAATATAATTGCTATAATATCAGTAACATTGAGCACATTAAGAGAACAAACTGCCAATTTGTTACGAGCTAAAATACCAAAAAAATCTAAGAAAATTTTATTGGAAAGAGCGAAATTTTTATGGAATAAAATATCATTTTTGGGTAAGGTAACCTTAAGAAATGTTTTTAGATACAAAGCAAGAATGTTTATGACCGTCTTTGGTCTGGCTGGTTGTACGGGATTACTATTTTTGGGATTCGGACTAAAAGAAAGCATAAAAAGCTTGATAGATAAGCAATATGGAGAAATACTAAAATACGAAATATTAGTAACTCATGATGAGAATATAAAAGATTCCGAGAAAGATGAAATATTAAATATTTTAGATGAAAGATCATTGGAATATAAAGGAGTCAGAATCGATAATATAACTGTAAATAACACAAAAAGTGCAGACCAAAAAGTAACCGTTATGACGATTTTGGATAATGAAAATCTAGATCATTTCTTCACATTTGAAAAAGCGCACTACTTTAAAAGAAACGAAACAAAGGAATTAGAAACTTATCTGACCAGTAAAAAATTATTGAAATTTTCTGAAAATAACGCTCTAAACATAACTAAAAATAATTTGGAGTCTATTTCTTTAACTGATCCAGAAGGTATAGAATTTTACTCAGGTCACTATATCTTCATGACAAGAGATTTTTATCAAAAGAATTTCTCCCCAGAAATAAAGCAAAATGGAATAATCATAAAAATAGATGAAAATACCGACAAAGAAGAAATAAAATCGTTATTAAGAGCTAATAATCACGTATTAACTCTGAGTGATTCTGATGATATGACAAAAATGATAAAAGACTGGATGAAAAGCATAAATACAATTGTATATATAATTTTGATATGCTCTGCTTTACTCGCTTTTATTGTTCTTTATAATTTAATGAATATCACAATAGAAGAAAGAAAAAAAGAATTATCTACTATAAAAGTATTAGGATTTACAAACCAAGAATTAACTAATTATGTATATCGAGAAACATATATATTATGCTTTTTTGGGATAATAGCAGGATATTTAATAGGATGGGGATTACTATATTTAGTATGTGAAGTTCTACCTGGTGATGAAGTTATGTTAAATACTCATATCTCAGTATTTCCATATATCTATTCTGGATTAATTACAGCATTATTTACAGTGTTTGTAAGAGTTGTAGTAACAAAAATTTTGAGCAAGATAAATATGGTAGAAGCATTAAAAAGTGTAGAATAGTGAGAAAAAAATCTCAGGTTTTGATAATAACATTTTTAAAAATATAAAAACATATTTATTGGTTTATAAAGAATAGTTGCAAAAAACAACTTTTATGATATCTAATTGACAAAAAAATTAAATATGTTATAATAGTCTTGTTGATAATTTTTAATCAAGGAGGGAACGTAAATGTTCAAAAAGATTACCGTCATTTTTATGGCTCTAATGCTTTCAGTAAGCATGCTATATGGATGCTCTAAAGATGACAAAAAACCTGAAGATAGTCAAAACACAGAAAATACTACTTCAGAAGAAACAAATACAGAAGAAAATAAAGAAACAACTGAAACAGTTGAAAAAGATGATGATCAATATATCAACACATTTATTGGTCAATATTTTAACACCCTAGACCCATCAACAGGATCAGACGTGTATGGTAATGGTGTTTTATTAAACACAATTGAGCCACTTGTAAGATTTGATGAACAAGATGGAAAAGGTGTATATGTACCTGCAGGAGCAGAAAGCTGGGATATCTCAGAAGACGGATTGACATATACATTCCATATTAGAGACAACAAATGGTCAGATGGACAACCTGTAACTTCAAAAGATTACGCTTACGGTATTCGTCGTTCAACAGATAAAACCACAGGTTCACCATTTGCAAACTTGACATATTACGTTAAAAATGGTCAAAAAGTAAACGCTGGAGAACTTCCTTTAGAAGAACTAGGAGTTGAAACACCAGATGATAAAACACTAGTTATCACTTTGGAAAGCCCATGCCCATATTTTATTGATATTGTAATGCAAAGAGTTTTCTTCCCACAAAGAGAAGATAAAGTAAAAGAATATGGCGATCTATATGCTATAGATGATGAACACTTCATCGCTTGCGGACCATTCCAAATTGAATCAACAGTAATCAACAATGAAATAAACTACATCAAAAATCCAAATTATTGGAATGCAGATAATGTTAGCCTAGAAAGAGTGCACGTATCAATCTTAGCTGAAGCAAATACAATCTATAATGCATTAGAAACTGGTGAATTAGATTATGCTTCAGTAGGAGATCCTAAATGGCAAGCTAAATTCAAAGACAATCCTGATTACACATATTTAAAACGTGTTGACCCATTGACAGGTTACTTCCAAATGAACTTTAAAGAGGGTTCAAGAGTTGCTAATACAAAGATTACTAGAGCAATCGGAGCAGTTTTAAATAGACAATCAGTAATTGATACAGCTTGGAACGGAACACCAATTCCAGCTTATAACTTTGTTCCTCCAGTTCTCAGCTGCGGTGGATTAGAGTTTAATAAAGAAAACGAAGGACCAGCTTTAGATTTGATTAATGATATTAAAGATCCAAAAGCATTATTTGAAGAAGGAGTTAAAGAATTAGGTAAAGATCCAGCTAATTACACAATTAGACTTTTAGGTTCAGATCCATCATCAGCTGGACGTATTGCAATTGAAAACTTCCAAAACCAAATTGAAACAGCTTTAGGATGTAAAGTTGAAGCAACAAACCAAGAATGGAATGCTTTCTCAAATATTCTAAAATCTGGTGATTATGATATTGCATGGTTAGCATGGAGTGCAGATTTCAACGATCCATCTAACTTCCTAGAAACAATGTATTCTAAAGCTCCAGCATATGACACTGGATGGGTAAATGAAAAATTTGATTCATTAATTGAACAAGCTAGAAGCGAATCAGATCCTAACAAGAGAGTTGAGATGTTAAGAGAAGCTGAAAGAATTTTAATCTATGACGATGCTGCTTTACTTCCTATCAACCACTCAGTTGCAAATATCTTTAGAAGATCATATATCAAAAATGCTCCTGCAGATTATTTCAACACAATGGGATTAGGAAAAATGTATACAAACGGTAGAGAATAGACATTTTTGGGAAAGAGAATAGCTTGCTATTCTCTTTTTTACCCAAAGAAAGGAAGGTTATATGGCTAGATATATTTTAAGACGTGTAATTTTTATGATTATAACGTTGATTATTGTATCCACGGCAACTTTTTGGATGATGCATTCTGTACCTGGAAACCCTATATATGCGAAGGTACAAAAAAACTTGCCACCACAAGTTATGGCGAACTTTATGGAAAAATATGGTTTGGATAAGCCGATTTATGAACAATATATTTTATATATAAAAAATGTTTTACATGGTGATTTCGGTGAATCTATTATCTATCCAGGACAAAAAATTTCTGCAACAATCAAAAAAACAGCTCCTATAAGTGGGAAATTTGGATTTATTGCATTATCTATTGGATTTTTTATAGGAATAACAATGGGTTTTGTTGCTGCTTTGAACAGAGGTAAATGGCCGGATTATTTAGTAATAGCTATTGCTATTTTAGGGGTTACAATTCCAAGCTTTGTAATGGCAAGTTTGCTTCAATATTCTATAGCAAATAAATTGGGATTAGTTCCAATTTCTTATAAAAGAAATAATTGGCTCAGTATGATTTTACCGGTAATCGCTTTGTCTTTTGGTACAATCGCTACATACGCTAGATATATGCGTAGTTCCGTATTAGAAGTTATTAATTCAGATTATATTTTAACCGCAAGAGCAAAAGGTGTTTCTAGATTTGGTATATTATTTAAACATGTATTAAAAAATGCGTTGATTCCTGCTATTACAATTTTAGGACCTCAAATTACAGGTATATTTGCTGGTTCATTTGTAATAGAAAAGATTTTCAATATACCAGGTTTGGGATTCTTTTTGGTTAAAAGTATAAGTGATAGGGATTATCCTATGATTATTTCATCTACAATTCTATTTTGTTTCTTATTTGTATTGAGTCAATTGGTTGTAGATATAATCTATGGAATAATTGACCCACGTATTAAAATTTCTGATTAGGAGGGAACTTATGGATTTATCTAAACAACAAATGAATTCTAATGATATTAATATTACTAAAGATATGTTCAAAAGAATTCCCAAAGATGATGATGAGGCAGAAAAGATTGCCCGTCCCATAATTACTTTTTGGGAAGATGTTTGGAGAAGATTAAAATCTAATAAAGCGGCAATGTTTAGTTTGTTTTTGATAGCTTTTTTAGTTTTAATGGCGATTATTGGTCCTCATCTTACTAAATATGATTTTAAAATTCAAGACGGTACTCAAATAAGTCAATTACCAAGTAGTGAGCATTATTTCGGTACAGACTCAGCTGGACGTGATATTTTTGCAAGATCTTGGAGAGGTGCTAGAATTTCTTTATCCATTGGTCTTATTTGTGCTTTGATTGCAATGGTTATTGGTGTTATATACGGAGCTATTGCTGGACTTGCTGGTGGTTGGGTAGATACTATTATGATGAGAATAGTTGAAATATTGTCTTCTCTTCCATATCTTTTGATGGTTGTATTGTTCCAGCTTTGGTTAAATAGTGCCGATTATAAAACTATTTTGATAGCACTTTCTGCTACAAGTTGGACTGGTACTTCACGTATGGTTAGAGGTCAGGTTTTAAGCCTTAAAAACGAAGAGTATGTACTAGCTGCAAAAACTTTGGGTGTTCCTATGTGGAAAATCATTTTAAGACACTTGATTCCAAATGTTTTATCAATAGTTATTGTTGGTGTTACATTTGATATTCCAGGCTTTATTTTTTCAGAAGCTTTCTTATCTTATTTAGGTATAGGTCTTGCTTCTCCAGAAGTTAGTTGGGGTATTATGGCATCAGAAGCACAGATGCAATTTATGTTTTATCCGTATCAATTATTCTTCCCATCACTTTTAATTGGTTTAACTATGTTGAGTTTTACTTTATTGGGTGATGGTCTAAGAGATGCGTTAGATCCAAAGCTTAGAAAGTAGGTGTTGTTATGGAAAACAATAAATTAATAGATGTTAAAAATCTTTCTGTATCTTTTCATACCTATGCAGGTGAAGTTAAGGCAGTTAGAGGTTTAGATTTTTATTTAGAAAAAGGTGAGACTTTAGCTTTTGTAGGGGAGTCCGGATGTGGAAAGAGTGTTACTGCAAAAGCGTTGATGAGATTATTACCTGAAGGTTCAAGCGAAATAAAAAAAGATTCAATAATGAGATTTGAGGGTGAAGATATTTTATCTATGAAAGGTAAAAGACTTACTGCTTTAAGAGGTGGTGATATTGCTATGATTTTCCAGGATCCTATGACCAGCCTCAACCCTACACTTACTATTGGAAAACAAATTATAGAAGCGTTAAAGATTCACCGGAACTTAAAAGGTGAGGACGCAAAAAGAGAGGCTATAAGGCTTTTAGAGTTGGTTCAAATTCCTGAGGCTAAGGCAAGAATAAAATCATACCCTCATGAATTATCTGGCGGTATGCGTCAAAGGGTTATGATTGCTATGGCACTTTCTTGTTCTCCTAAACTTTTGATTGCAGACGAACCGACTACCGCTTTAGATGTTACCATTCAGGCTCAAATTTTAGATTTAATTAAAGAATTAAAAGATCAGCTTCACACAGCTATAATTTTGGTTACTCACGATTTAGGTGTTGTAGCAAATTTTGCTGATAGAATTCAAGTTATGTATGCTGGAGATATTGTAGAAGAAGGTAAAACTAGCGAAATTTTCTACAATGCAAGACATCCTTATACTTGGGCACTTCTTAATTCAATTCCTAAAGTACATTCCAAAAAAGATGATGATCTTCGTGCATTAGGTGGAACTCCTCCTGATTTATTATTACCGTTACCTGGTTGTCCTTTTGCTCCTAGATGTTCACGTGCTATGGAAATTTGTAAAAAAATGGCGCCATCGGCTACATGTCATTCCAATACTCATAGATCATGGTGTTGGCTAGAACATGAGTTTGCTGGCGAAATTGATTGGGAAGCAATGAGAAAGGGTGGTTATTAATGAGAGAAAATAATATTTTAGTTCAAGTCGAGCACCTTTCTAAACATTTTAAGGTTGGCCAGAAGAAAATTTTAAAAGCGGTTGATGATGTTACTTTTAATATTTATAAGGGTGAAACTTTTGGTGTAGTTGGTGAATCAGGTTGTGGTAAAACAACTTGTGGTCGTACTGTTTTGGGTATGTATCCTGCTACAAGTGGTAAAGTTATTTTTGGTGGAAAAAATATTCACGAATTGAGAAAAGAAGAAATTATTAATTTCAAGAAAAAAGCTCAGTATATTTTCCAGGACCCATATGCATCTTTAGATCCACGTATGACAATTGGTGATATTATTGCAGAGGGCATGGATGTTCATATAAAAATGACAAAACAAGAAAGACAGGATAGAATTAATAATTTGCTTCATGTCGTAGGACTTAATAAAGAGCACGGAGCTAGATTTCCTCATGAATTATCAGGAGGTCAAAGACAACGTGTGGGTATTGCTAGAAGTTTAGCTGTAGAACCAGAGTTTATTGTCTGTGATGAGCCTATTTCCGCTCTTGATGTAAGTATTCAAGCCCAAATTGTAAATTTACTTAATAAATTACAACAGGATATGGGTCTTACTTATATGTTTATTTCTCACGATTTGTCGATGGTTAAGCATATTTCTGATAGAATTGCAGTTATGTATTTGGGTTCTGTAGTTGAGCTTGCTAAGGCGAGTGCTATTTATGAAGATTCTTTACATCCATATACTCAGGCACTTATTTCAGCAATTCCTGTACCAGATCCAGAAGTTGGTAAGAAGAAAAAAAGAATTCATCTGGAAGGAGAGGTACCTTCACCTATTAATACTCCTCCAGGATGTAAGTTTGCTGGTCGTTGTTCTAAGTGTATGCCAATTTGTAAAGAAATTCAGCCTGCATTAAAAGAGATAAAACCAGAGCATTATGTGGCTTGCCACTTATATGAATAAAAATATCCTCCTTTTTATAGGAGGTGTTTTTTTATTCTTTTTTTGATATAATTAAAATGATGTTAGAAAAATTGAATTTAGATCACTTGGCTCAGATGAATTTTTGGGGAAATAATTCAAATGTTTTGCTAAAGGATTATGATATTTACTTTAATTCAAATCTAGAAGCTATGTACTGGCTGAGTGTAAAGACAAAGAATGACAAAAATAAATATTTTGCTATTATAGAAAATAATTCTGTTGTAGGCTATATTTCGTTAAAAAATTTTAAAAATGATTCTGCAACTATGGGTATTGTAATTGGTCATAAATTTCAAAACAATCATTTTGGCTCCAAGGCTATCGATGATATTTTGACTCTTGCTTTTGATGAGTTTAAATTAAAAAAAGTAAGATTACATGTGGAATTATTTAATAGACGTGCTATACATCTCTATTTGAAAAAGGGATTTGAAGTCAGTTATTTTTTATACACAATTAAAGAGTGGAAGCCTAACGAGATTCCAGATGAGTATAGAATGTTTTTTGTTTTTAAAGAGGGTTTTGTTTTGAGTAAAAGTATGTATATGGAGGTCATGAGTGAGATTTATAGAATCAGATAATAGATTACCAGAAAAGATAAGTATTAGCTCTACTTTTTTTCAAAATTTTGTTGATGAAGTAAATTCTGATTTTTTAAAATTTTATTTGTGTGGTTTTTATAGAAGTAAATTGGGACAGAATATATCGCTAGAAAATTTATCGGCAGTTACTAACCTAAGCGAAGAAATTATTCATGATGCTATAGATTTTTGGTCTAATATTGGGCTAATTAAAGTTGATGGGGAAGATATTATATTTTTGGATATAGACAGGCTTGCTTTAGAAAATGTGGTTAGTAATTCCTATCCAGAAGAAAATGATGAAGAAGAGCTTCTTTTATATATATCAGATCCAGATTATTTAAAAATGTTTAAGGATATAGATTATATTATTAGACGGCAATGTGTTCCAAATGAAAAAAGAAGAGTTTTGTCGTGGTTATATGATTATTGTGTATCTCCGGAAATGGTGGTAAATGCATTTAGTATTTCCTATGAACTAAAGAATAAAAAGAGTTTTAGTTATGTAGAGGGTATTATAAGATCTTGGTATGATAAGGGATATAATTCTATTGATGATATTTTAAAAGATGAAGGCATATATTTAAGTGATGCAGATAATTCTAATATATATATGCTGGTTATGGATTTGTTAAATTATAGTAGCCGTGATTTTACTGATGAGCATAAAAGAATTGTAGACAAATGGGTGAATGAATATAATATGAAAGAAGATATGATAAGAGTTTTATGTAGTTTGGTTACGAGAGTAAAAAATCCTGGGCTAAATTATTTTGATAGAATTGCATCTATTTGGTATAGAGATGGATTAGATACAGTGGAAAAAGTAAATGACGCATTACAAAAAAAACAAAATGAAATTAAATATAAGAAGTCTTCTAAATCTCCATGGGAAGATGAGGCTTTAAAGGAAAACTATGATATGGAAGAGATAAATAAAATTTTTGAATGGGATGGTAATTGATATGAAATTTCATGATATTGTAGATAACGAATTGAATAGCGATTTTACATTTAAAAAAGCAGATAAATATAATAAGTTAGTAGATATAGAAAATGAAAATCCTGAATTGGATTGGGCAAATAAAACAATTATGAATTATCATATCGGTAAGGAAATTTCTAAAGAAGATTATGATAGAGCAGTAAAAATATTTAATAATTTTTCTAAAGAAAGCTCAAATTATAGCGAATATTGTGATTATATGAAAAAAAATAACGAATTAAAAGATTTACAGGATTTTGATTATTGCATGTCATTATTAAAAACATTGCCCGCGGTTTATGGTTTTGGTTATGATGACGTTTCGGATGAGGATATAGATTTAAATATTTTTAATAATGAAGAAGATAAGATGAAATTTTTGGCAATAAAAAATTATTTTGATAAATATATCGAAGATTTAATAGATGAAAATGTAATTAGAAAATTAAATAATGTAATATTACAGGGAAATACTGGTGCAGGTAAAACTTTTTTGCTTAGATATTTTGCGACTAAATTAAAAGAAAATAGAATATGTCATGCCTTTATAAAATTAAGCTCTCTGATACCAATTTTTAAAAAATATCAGAATAATAATAAGGGCGATGAAGAAAATATATCCCAGATTGTAAATATAATTTATAAAATTCCAATACTTATAATAGATGATTTAGCAACGGAAAATAACTATGCATCTGCAAGTGAAATATTGTATAATATATATGAGAACAATAAAAATGTGTCTGTTATTATAAGCACTAATCTGGATAATAAAAATATGTATGAGCAATATTCAGGACGTGTATTGAATAGATTTTTGGAAACTGGAAGTATATTAAATTTACAAATATCTGATTTAAGATTAGAAAAGAGGAAAAAATTATGTTAAATATTAAAGATATTAGGATGAATTTTGATGATGTGGTTAAGCGTTTATCAAAAAGAGGGAAGGAATATCCAATACAAGAAGCAAGAAAATTAGATGATAAAAGAAGAGAAATTTTGGCTTTGGTTGAAGAGAAAAAAGCATATCAAAACGAGATTTCAAAGTCCATACCAGCCTTGAAGAAAGAAGGAAAACCAACAGAAGAAGTTTTCAAAAAAATGCGTGAACATGCAGATCAAATAAAGGTTTTAGATGAGGAACTAAAAAGTATAGAAGAAGAGCTAGAAAAGGTTTTATTAGAAATTCCTAATCTACCTCACGAATCAGTACCCAATGGATCCAGTGATGAAGATAATTTAGAAGTTATTAGAGTTGGTAAAATTAGAAAGTTTAATTTCGAAGTTAAACCACACTGGGAAATCGGAGAAAATTTAGGCTATCTAGATTTTGAAAGAGCAAATAAAATTTCAGGCTCCAGATTTACCATTTATAAAGGCTTTGGTGCAACTCTCGAAAGGGCCTTGATACAATTTATGTTGGATGTGCATATACATAAACATGGCTACGAAGAAATGTCCACACCTTTTATGGTAAATAAAGAAAGTATGATTGGTACAGGTCAACTTCCTAAATTCCAAGAAGATATGTATCACTTAGAAAGAGATGATATGTATATGGTTCCTACAGCAGAAGTTCCTTTAACAAATATGCTAAGAAATGAAATTTTAGATTTTGAGGAGCTACCCATTTATATCACAGAGTACACACCTTGTTTTAGAAGAGAAGCAGGATCTGCTGGTAGAGATACTAGAGGAGTTATAAGAAATCATCAGTTCGATAAAGTTGAATTAGTTAAGTTTGTTAAGCCTGAAGATTCTTATGAAGAATTGGAAAAATTGACAATGGATGCAAGAGAAATTTTGGATCTTCTAAATTTACCATATAGAGTAGTGGCTTTGTGTGGCGGAGATTTGGGTTTTTCTTCCGCGAAGACTTATGATATAGAAGTTTGGATGCCGTCATATAACAGATATGTAGAAATTAGCTCCTGCTCAAATTTTGAAGATTTTCAGGCTAGAAGATCATCTATTAAATTTAAACGCGACAAAAATTCTAAAACAGAATTAGTCCATACCTTAAATGGTAGTGGCTTGGCAGTTGGTAGAACATTTGCAGCTATATTAGAAAATTTCCAAAACGAAGATGGAACTGTAGATATTCCAGAAGTTTTAAAACCATATATTTATAAAGAATTTTAAAAAAAAGCTATAAAAATAGCTTTTTTATTATTTTTAATATTAAATTTTTATTTAATATATCCATTGATCTGACAACAAAAACAATATTTTTCAGCTTTAATTTTTTATCAGTAATTACTACTTTGGGAAACTCTAGATTTTTATATCCTTCAATCACGATAAAATCATAATCATTTGATTCTTCCAAAATCTCATATATTGTTTTTTTATTCAATCTCATCATCTTTTTATTTTTTCCCTCTATTTTATAATACAAGCAATCATTTATAAAAATAGCACTTTTAGCTCCGGAAATGATGGCTTTTTTTGTATCGGTTATCAGCATTTTATCTGGCATATGATGAGAATGTTTTATATAGAGTATATTTTGATTTTTAATACTTTTTATTATTTCACAGCAAAGAGTTGTTTTGCCGGAATTCTTATATCCAACAATATTTATTATTTTCATTTGATAAGAATAATTTCGCTTTTATCTTTTATTACTGATTTGGGAGGCAATATAATCATTGCATTAGCTACTAAAAATTCAGAAAGTGATCCTGAATTTTGGTTTTTACTTTTATAGAAGATACCTTCTTTATAAACGCCTCTATAAATTCTATGCTGCTCTAAATTATTTTCTATAGGCTCATTTATTTCAGCAAGAACTTTTTTTAATCTGAAATGAGAAGAATCTGTCAATTGATAGAAAAATGTTTTTAAAACAGTTTCTATCATAGCCATTGAAGAGAATGGATTTCCTGATAGTGTAAATAGGTATGAGTCATTATATTTACTTAGAGCAAAATTGCCACCGGGTTTTACCTTTGATCTTAAAAAGTATATTTCGGCTTTTAGATCATCCAAAATCATTGGAATATAGTCTTTATCTCCCACGCTCATAGCACCAGTACTGATAATGAGATCAAATTCTTCTGTGCTTTGTTTTATGAAGTCTTTTATTTTTTCATAATCATCTTCAATATTATTTGCAATCGTGGATTCTAATCCCCATTCTTGTAATTTTGATTTTATAAAATGTGTGTTTGAGTTGAAAATTTTTCCTTTTATTAAATCGTCACCAGGTTCTAGAAGTTCTGTTCCTGTAGAAAAAATAAGAATTTTTGGTTTTTTTATAACTTTTATAGATTTAATACCAGAAGAAATTAGCACTGCTTGTGTATATGCATCTATATATGTTCCGCAATTTAATATAATTTCTCCTTTTTTTAAATCTTCACCTTCAAAAATAATATTCAAATCTTTTTTTAGAGGTATTAGTGGTTTTATACTTTCGCTAGATTCTTCTACATCTTCTTTTTTTATAAGCATTTCTGTGTTTTCTGGCAACATAGCCCCTGTCATAATTTTATAACAGGTATTATCATTTATGGAATAATTATTTGTATCTCCTGCATATATTACACCTTTTACCACATAATTCTCGTAACCAACTTTGATAGCATAACCATCAAATGGGCTTTTATTGAAGCTGGGTATATTGTTTGGGTTTATTATTTCTTCATAGCTAATATGTCCGTGAGAATCCCTTACATCTATAGTTAAATAATCTTTTGTGGAAGATATATTATTTCTCATTATTTCAAAGACTTCATCAAATGATACTCTCATACTTACCTCCTTATAGATTTATAAATTTCTTTTTTGTTGATATTAATTTTTAAAATTTTTTCTTCCTCATTATTAGGTTTTAAAAGATTGATTTTTTGTCTTCTTAAGATTTTATTTATTCTTAATTCCCTTCTTTTAAAAGCTCTAATAAATAATTTCAGAAATTTTTTTTCATATACTCCAGGAAATGGTACGATAAAATCATCGATAAAATAAAATGTTGACCTTTTTTTATTTGATAATTTTTTTATAATTTCATCACTAATAAATGGATTATCACAAGAATGAATAATGCATAATTTGTCATCAGAATAAAATAGTGCACTTATTATTCCACCAAGAGAGCTACCACGGGGGAAAATATCGTCATACTTTGCATTGTACAAAATATTTGAACCAATGGGTATAAATCCTTTTTTTTCAATAATCTCTCTAAATGTCCTATTTTTAATTTTTAATTCACTTTTAGGATAACCCATTCTTTTAGATAATCCGCCAGTAAGTACAAATTTTTTCATTCTAAAAACTCTAATACTGTCTTTTTATCGTTATATGGCTCTTTAATTCCATTTATTAATTGAAATTCTTCATCTCCTTTTCCGGTTATAAGTAAGATATCATTGTCACTTGAATCCTTTATCATTTTTTGTATTGCTAATTTTCTGTCTGGATTTTTATACACTTCAAACTCCAAAAAAAACGCCATTTCTTCTATTATTAAGTCTGGATCTTCATAATCGGGATTATCGCTAGTTAGATATATATGATGTGTAAATTTTTTAGCTACTTCTGGCAATTCTTTTCTTCTTTCTTTTGTTCTTCCGCCGACTGACCCGAATAAAATCCTTAAATTATTGTGAGGCCATTTGGAAATCTCTTCTAAAATAGATTGTAAACTTAAAGCGTTGTGAGCATAATCTATAATGATTTTTCTATTGTTTTTATTTATGACATCCATACGACCGGGAATATTTATATTATCTGTCAAGGTAATCAATGTATTTAGAGAAAACCCCACTTCATTTAGAGTGGCAAGAGCTAAACTGAGATTCATTATATTGAAACTACCCATTAGGTTGGTATGAATTTCTTTATTATTTAATTTAAAAATTGTCTTATCTTCAAAAATTTGCTCGTCTGATATCACAAAGTCATCCGTAGTTTTGTGACCCACATTGATTTTGGGTGATTTTATACTTTCTTTCATAATATCAAAGCTTGAATCATCATTATTGCCTATAACTTTTTTGGATAATAACAAAATATTTTTTTTCCACTTAAAATATTCTTCAAAATCTTTGTGTTCAGTTGGGCCTATATGATCCTTGCTAATATTGGTAAAAACATTTGCTAAAAATCTTGTGCCAAACACTCTAAATTGTTTCATAGCCTGTGAGCTTACTTCTAATATTACATATTTTAAATTTAAATCTACAGCTTTTTTAAATAACCTCTGTAATGTAATTGCATCTGGGGTTGTATTTGCTAATTTTTCTTTGTAGTCTCCAAAATCCGCTCCAGAAGTTCCTATTACTCCTGCTTTATAACCATATTTTTCTATTAAATGTTTCATAATATATGAGACGGAAGTTTTACCTTTAGTTCCAGTAATACCTATAACTTTTACATTTTTAGTGGGATTTTGATAAAAAGAACTAGCTACCAATCCAAGTGTTTTTCTGGTATCTTGTACTTCAAAAATGGCTGCATCTTCTGGAAGATTTACAGATCTATCTACCATAAAAGCACGACAACCATTATTATATGCTTCCATTAAATATTTTTCTTCATGAGAATCTATAAATGTACCTCTTATAGCAACGAAAAAAGTATTTTCATCTGTATTTTTGGAATTTGTGGAGATTTTTTCTATATTAAAATCATATTTTTCTTCTATATTAATTCTTGAAAAAAGTTCTGATAATTTCATAAAACACCTCTATTTGATTTTATAATAATGTTTGATATATTTCAAGATAAATTGACATGAAAACACTATCAGGCGTATACTTATTATAGGAGGGAGTATGGATATTATTTTTGGATTATTATTTGTTTTAATACTTAGTATACCTGCTTATTTTTTAGGTAAAATGTTTCCACTTGTAGGAGCACCTGTTTTTAGTATTGCCATTGGTATGTTAATACATAATTTTTTTAATCTTCATCCGAAGTTAAGTAGTGGCATAAAATTTTCGTCAAAAAAAGTATTGCAATATGCTGTTATATTATTGGGATTTGGACTAAATATGAACACTGTTTTGAGTGTGGGCACTACCAGTTTACCCATAATAATTTCTACAATTTTTATTTCGCTTTTGGTAAGCTATATATGTTATAAAAAGATGAATATAAACAAAAATATTGCAATATTGGTAGGTGTGGGTTCTTCTATATGTGGTGGTAGTGCTATAGCTGCTGCTGCTCCTGTAATAAATGCAAGTGATGATGATATTGCTGAATCTATTTCTGTTATTTTTTTATTTAATATTATTGCAGCAATTATTTTTCCAAGTATAGGACGCTTATTACATTTTTCTAATGAAGGTTTTGCATTATTTGCAGGTACCGCTGTCAATGACACTTCTAGTGTAACAGCTGTAGCAAGTGTGTGGGATTCTATTAATAATCTTGGAAATTATGTTTTGAATCAGGCAACTATCGTCAAGCTAACAAGAACTCTAGCTATTATACCAATATGTTTAGGACTATTATTTATAAAGAAAAGGGAAAATAAAAATCATGAACACAGCATAAAGAAGATTTTTCCTATGTTCATAATTTATTTTTTGCTCGCATCAATTTTTACAACTGTAATTGAATATTTGATATCAAATTCATATTTATCAGATGAATATGGAATGTATTTTGAGAAAATTTTTTCATATTTGAAGTGGTTATCTAAATTCTTTATAGTTATGGCTATGATGGCAATTGGTTTAGGGACTAATGTAAAAAAACTGATATCTAAAGGAAAACAAGCTATATTAATAGGAGGATTATGCTGGATTTGCATAATTTTAACGAGTATAGTATTACAAAAAGTATTAGGTATTTTTTAGTAATTTGCAATTTTATGTAATATATAGTATACTTTTACCTTAAGGAGGTAAACATGATAAGAAAAAAGTTTATTATTATTTCTCTTATCATTCTGACTTTATTAAAGTGTACTTTTGTTAATGCAAATAATGAAGGGCATCTAGTTTTTTTGGATGACAATATATACAATATCGATGTAAGTAAACCACTCGGTGTGGACTCATATTTTTTAGATGAGTTACTTAAAGGTACATCACTAGAAGGATATGGTAACGCTTTTTATTTGATGGAGAAAGAAACTGGAACAAATGCAGTTTTTGCGATTGCTGTTAGTATGTTGGAGTCTGGTATAGAATTAAAGAAAATTGATCCTAAAAACAATTATTTTGGATTGAGCTATGGTGGAAGTAAGATGAGATTTGATTCTATAGATGAAAATATTTTAGCGTTTGGAAAACTTATACAAAAACCAGTTTATAAAAATGTATCTTTCGAGACATTTTCTAAAATATATTGTCCACCTAAACACGCCTTTTGGCGCTCTGTTGTAAGTGATAAATATAGAAAACTTATTTTGAAGGCAAAGGAGATTATTCCACCTGATTATAGAAGTATAATCAATGCAATGAAGATGGAATCTAGTGTATTTTGTTAGGGGTTAGTATGAAAAGATTTTTAATTTTATTTTTTTGTGTTTTAACATTATTTATATACTCTTGCAAACAAAAAGATGAAGAAACATTAAAATTACCAGATGAAAATGTAAAAGATTCTGCTATAACTCAAGAAAAGGATAAAAGCGGTCACGAAATAAAAGATAATAAAGTTATTATTCCTGCAAAAGAGCTAGAGGAAACATTTATAGAATTTTTTACAAGATTATCTTTAGGGGATGTTTCCGCGCTTGATTATGCGAAATTTTCAGATAATAATACAAAAGTTTTAGAAAAATTATTAAATGATGAAAATGGAAAATTGTTTTTTCAAAAATTATTAGCAACATTTGAAATACAATCTTCTGATTTTAAAGATGCTAAGTTTAATATTGAAAACTATGAATCAACTTCAAGTCAGAATGAAAATATGTCACAGATCGGTATATCCGGAAAAGATTATACTAAATTAAAAGAAGTGATTAAGATAAAAAATGAAGAAAAGTTTCCTAGTGATTCAGAATTTTTAAGTTTTTTAGATAGATTTAATACTTATTACGATGCAAATATTCGTATAGATGATGCCGTACATTTTTTATATGATGATTCTAAAATTAAAGTAGATGGAGATTCATTTTTAAAATTATTTGATATTTTTGATCAGGAGTTGGATCCTAATCTAGGGTTAGAAAGTTTATATAAAAATTTATTTCTAAAGACTACAGAAGCAACTGGTGCATTAAAGGACGTAGTAGATCTTTTAAAACAGGGCGAGTATATCTATATATATGAGTATTTAAGAAAAGCTGAAGTTTTAACTGAACTTAGTTATAATCCTACAGATACAGTAAAAAATTTATACAAGTTACCAGAAGATACCAGAAAACAATTTTTGGATAGAATGCGAGATCTGCCCAAACCTCTTGTTAAAACATTTCAAGAAGATGGTATGACCAAAGTAATGGTAATATATTATTTCAAAGATGGTTATTATGAAAATCCTACCAATAAAATGGTACAGCAGATTTTTTATGCAGATAGTATAAGAACTCTAGATGCAAGTATGATAGATAATGTAATAAAGTCAGTTTTAGTAGATATGGGAATACAAGTAATATAGGCCTTAAGGCCTTTTTTATTGTGAAAAAGAGCCAATAATGATATAATATAATTAGAAAAAAGAGTGTGGAGATAATATGCAAATACATTTTATAATCAATCCTAAAAATGATGATTTTTTTCCTAACAATAATTTATCAGATTTATTTAAATTGCTATGGGAGAACAACCATTCTATAAGTTTAGATTTTACAAAACCTGTTGAAGATACTGTTATATATGTAAAAAATGCTGAAAATATAAATGCGAATTTAATTGTAATTTGTGGGGGAGATGGTACCGTAAACGAGGTTATAAATTCAATGATTAAATTTGATGTAAATATACCTTTTTTGATAATACCCATGGGTACGGTAAATGACTTTGCAAAATATATGAATTGTACGTTGGATGCAAAAAAAATATATGAAAAGATTTCTGAATTTAAAAAGATAAATGTAGATGTAGGTAAATGTGGAGATAAATATTTTTTAAATGTAGCTGCTCTAGGACTTTTTTCAGATGTTTCTTATAAAACAAATAACCATTTAAAGAAAAACTTGGGAAGAGCTGCATATGTTATAACAGCTATAAAAAATATAAAACTTGACAGTTTGAAACCTATAGAAATAGCTATAACATCTCAAGAATACTCTAAAAAGCAAAAAGTGATGCTACTTATAGTAAGTAATACTAAAAGTGTTGGTGGTTATACAAAGATGGCTCCTGAGGCATCGGTTAATGATGGAAAATTGGATGTTATTGTCTTTCCGGAAATGCCATTACCAGATATATTAGATGTGTTTTTGAAATTAAAGAATGGAAATCACATAGATAATCAAAATGTTATTTATTTTCAAACAAAAAAGATTGAGTTAGAAGGAGAAAATGTAGAACTGGATATAGATGGAGAGTTTTATGGAAATTTACCAGTCGCTATAGAAGTGATTCCAAATAAAATGGAGATGATTATTTGATGGATAAAAGAAAATATATTGAAGATATTGAGTTGTTTTTACGCTTTTCAGATTTTATTATAAGAAAAAAGGGAAGAACTATACTAAAAGATTATGATACAACAGCATCACAATTTAGAGCTCTTCAAACATTGATATCAAATGGTGGTTGCATGAGTTGTAAAGAACTTAGTTTAAAAAATAATCTATCTGGAAGCACTATCACAGATTTAATTAATAGAATGGAAAAGAATAATTTGATCACTAGAGAGAGATGTAAAAGCGATTCTAGAAAGATATACATAAAAGTTACTGAAAAAGGATCTAATTTATTGGACGAAGTGGTCAAGACAAGGTGTGATTTTTTGGAAGAAGTTTTACAGGGGATGGATGAATCTTTTTTAGTGTCTTTGAAAGAAAATTTAGATATATTACTAAAAAAGCTAAAACAAATATAGTATAAAAAAATCGTTAGACATTATAAAGCGAAGATATTATCAAATAAAGAATGTTAAAATTTGAAGAATTGCAAAAAAAACAAGAAGCTAATTAAAGCTTCTTATTTTTATAAGGTAATTTTCTGCGAGATTAACGTATTTACAATTTTGAAAAAAATTTATAAATAATTTGTATATGAATTAAGAATATCAAAAAGAAAATGTGATGATTTCTAAAAGATGGATTAAATATTATTCTAAAATTTTGCAATTGTTATTTTTTATAACCAATCTTTTTGTTTCCTATAATCAGTGAAATACAAAAAATTATTTCAGTGATAAGCATAAAAATCGCTATAAAAAATGCTGTATGATATATCCCGATCAAGAATACAATTATAGTTATTGCTATAGAGAAAATATAGTATGTTTTTGATTGATATAACCATCCATAAGGTAATAAATGGGCTCCAAATATCATAGCATAAACCATTAGCATTTTTTCAGGAAAAACATTGTATATCCACATAGCAATCAATATATATAAAATTTGATTCAACGAAAGGATTAGACCTAATTTTGAAAGTGGATTTTCCTTATTTTGAAAATCAATTTTTAAAATTTTCGATATTAAAAGAGATAGCGGAAATAATGTTGCTGAGCAACAAAAAGTTAATAAATTTTTTGACATAATTGGTAATGTGGATGTATGGATAATTAAGACTGCTAACCAAATGAAAACTGAAGCAACAATAAAATGTAAACCTCTTTTTTGCTTTCTTATATTATCTTCTCTCAATTCTTGTAATGAAAAGTTTAAATTTTTTTTATTATTCATTTACATTTTTCCTTTGTCGTTGATATTTTATCAAGGCTTGTGTATAGATTTCTCCTTGCTTATTACTGTACCATTTGTAAATCGAAATACAGATAAAATAAAGAACACATATAATTAGCATAAAAATTGACCATTGCATGAATGAGCCTTTACCTCTAAAAAAACCTATTAAATAAAAGTTTAGACATTCATACAAACTAATTAATATCATAAAGCAGGTTAATCTTTTTGTAAAAGTCCACTTTTTAATAAAAACCTTTGTAAATATTATATTAAAAATTAATACACCACCCATCACAAAGAAAATTAGTTTAGTTAGCATGCTTACTGAAATATGTTGCTGATTGGATATATGACAATATGTTAACCATATTATCAGAAACCAAGTTACACAAAAAGAAATACCATTTCTCATCCAAATAAAAAACTTTATAATATCTTCTTTTTTGTTTTTCATTGATAACCTCCTATATTGATAATAACTTCCGAATGTATGGGACATATTTTCTGGAAATATATAACAACTCTCCGTTACATAATGTTACTAAAATTGTACGATTTAATTCTGGTTTTAAGGAACGGATTTTATTTATATTCACAATAAGTGACTTGGAAATTCGTACAAAGTCTTTACTGGGTAAAGTTATCTCTAGTTGATATAATCTTTGTTTGATTTCCATAACATCTTCTAGTGTATATAAAAATGTATGATTATCCACAGATTCAAAATATAATATTTCTGATAAATTTACAAAAAAATTTATGCCATCTTTTTGTGCATACAATTTATTATCAAAAGATTCGATATGTGACTTTAATCTCATCACTTCATCATCAATTTTAGGACATTGAATAATTACACTTAATTTTTCCTTTATGTGCTCGATAATTTGAATATCCATATCGTACCTCCTATTTTATCATAATTAATCATATTCTTTTTGTAAATAGCTTTATTATAAGAGGTACAAAATATCTATTAAAATGCCATTAACTGAAAAAATATAATATGTACTCCCATGTTATTAGCAAAAATTTAGTTCAAAATATTTATTTAAATTATCTTAGTAGATATATGAATGTAAATTATCAGATATACGATTTTTATAATGGTATTCATAGATTATTTAAAAAATATGATTTTGTTGTTCGCAAATTTTATACTGTACTTGTTTTTTTGAAAAGTTAATTTAAATATTGCCATATTTTAGCACTTGTTATTACAACTTTATTATTTACTAAATTATTGAGTTTATTTTATCTATAAAAAATATATGTAAAATTTTTTTCTAAGATAAAAGAATATAAATTTTATGTATATACAATACTAATCTTAATTTAAGGGATTTGCTATATCATTTTATAGATTTTATTATTTTTTAATTTGATATTGTGTAAAAAAAGAATTTAACTTGTCTAAATCTATATAGAAATGATTTTAATATATTCCTATTAACAATCAATTATTCCAGCTATCATTTATTGATATTATAATTATAAATTTAAAAAGCTATAAGTTATTATAACTCATAGCTTTTTTATTTACTTAGATAAAAATATTCTCATTATATTTTCCATTGCAATTTGGTCTTTAACTCCTGCTGTTTCCACTGAGGAGTGCATTCCCCACATAGGATTTCCGATATCTATAATTGGTATATCCAATTTTCCTGTTGTTATACTAGCAATAGTGCTTCCGCCTCTTTTATCACTTCTATTTACAAAAGTTTGGATTTTTTCATTTGCTTCTTCGGCTAGTGCGCTAAAAATGGCAAAGCTTTCACAATCAGTAGTGTATGCACCATTTGCCGCTATTTTTACTACAACACCTTCATTTATAACTGGTTTATTTGTTGGGTCTGCATAAGATGAATAATTTGGGTGAGCTGCATGCGCTTGATCTGCTGATATCATAAAGCTTTGTGATAGGGAAACTCTAAAGTCGTCAAAAGTTCCTCCGCCTGAATAAACAATTCTTTTTAATGTATCTCTAAAAAATGGACACATAGCACCTTGTCTAGTTAGTGATCCAATTTCTTCGTTGTCTGAAACATATATTAGAGAAGTATTATCTCCTTTAGATGAATCTACTAGAGCTTTACAGCTTGCATATGCACATCCTAAATTATCAATTCTTCCGCTCATATAATATTGTTTTTCATCGCCTACTAAAGTGGGTTCAAAGTCTACTGCTAAATATAATTCATGAGAAATTATTTTTTTATTTATCTTACTTTCTATATATTTAATTAAATTAAAATCTTTAACATCAGAAATAACAGGAAGTGTATGTTGCTGAGGATTTACTTCAACTCCTTTGTTTGCATCTCGATTCATATGGATCGCAACAGATGGTATAAAGCAAATTCCTGGTTCACTTTTAAATTGTATAATTTCTGGGTGTAGAGCATCTTTTCCTTTCGCGGCAACTTTACCTATTATACTAAGTGGTCTGTCAAACCAAGTATTTAATAAAGCTCCTCCATATACTTCTGTATTTAAAACAGTTGTGGATAGGGCGCTTATATCAGGATTTGTTTTTATACGAAAAGTTGGAGAATCGGCATGGCTTCCTACTAAATTAAAAGGAGCACTTGTATTTTTCCCAACTCTAAACGCAATGATTGAATTATCATTTTTTGTTACGAAATATTTTCCATAAGCTTCTAAATTCCATTTTTCACATTCTTTTAGTTCTTTATATTCAGCGTCTAATAGCATTTTTTTTAAATTATTTATCGCTTCAAAATTGATTTTGGAATTCTTTAAAAATTCAAGATATTGTTCAAAATTATTCATATCTACCTCCTTTTCAAGTATATCATAAAACAAACTTGAACAACAAGGCTTTTTTTGCTAAAATACATAAAGAGGTTAGCATGAATAAAAGAGTAAGTATGATAATCACTTTAATCACTCTTGTTATATTATTTTTGAGTGTATATCTATTTAGTGATAAAGATAAATTGGAAATAGTATTAAAAGAAGCAAAGCCTTCGTTACTTTTGTGGGCTGTTTTTTGTATGTTCTTATATTGGTTTATGCAATCTATTCTTTTAAAACAATTATTAAACAATAGGGGAGAAAAGATTTCGTTTAGATCAGCGTTTAGATTGCAGATGATAGGAGAGTTTTTTGGAGCTATAACTCCATTGGCTACAGGAGGTCAACCAATACAGGTTATGTATCTAGCTAATAAAAATATTCAGCCAGGTAAAAGTACTGCTGTTTTAGGTATTCATCTTTTTTATTATCACATAGCTAGGGTTTTAATAGCACTTATACTTACAATAATATATTCACGTTATTTTTTTATTGAAAATACTTCTATCAGAATATTATTATCAATCGGGCTTGTAGTCAATTTTTTGGTAGGAATTTTTATGTTGTTTGCAGGAGTAAAACCAGAACCAATTAAAAAGTTTGCAAAAAAAATTATCGATTTGCTTGCTAGATTTAAAATTGTTAAAAATAAAGATAGAGTTTTGAATAAAACATCTGAGGAGATTAATAACTTTTCTAATTCTATAAATGTATTTAAGCAACAAAAAATAAGTATAATGCTGCTTATACTTATTGAAACTGTAGTTTATTTGACCGTATATTTTTTGGCAACTATTTTTATCATAAAGAGTTTAGGGATTAAAGTTTCATCTGTAGCCCTATTAATAGCTTGTCAGGCAAGTGTTAGTCTGATTTCAGCTTATGTTCCTCTGCCTGGTGGTTCTTTAGGTGCTGAAGGAGCTTTTTACTTGATTTTTTCAGGTATTTTGCCCGCTAATGCTCCACTATTTTTGATTTTGTTTATATGGAGAATTTTAACATATTATTTGACTTTATTTATTGGATTTTTATTTGCGCTAAAGATTTAGCGTTTTTTTTTATTTTTTTTTCAAAAATATGTTTTAAATCAATTTATCAGGGTATAATAATACTACAAAGGAATATAATATATAGTATAGTACAAAAAATTATTTTACGCCGAGTGCTTGATATATATTTAATATCCTTTTTCAGATAGGTTTGTAGCAATAACAAATCAAAAAAATTAGCTTATACAAATTTTATGAAAAACTTTATTCAGGTTATGAATGTAGGTAAAAAAGTTAATTTAATTACAATTGAATATTTTTTCTAAAATAAAAGAAAGAGAGGTACATTGCTAAAAGATTAAAATTAATTTTCAAAAGAGGAAACATACAAAAATATGAGGAGGAAGAGGTATGATTGAACCAAAAAATGTAGATTGCTACGAACTATAACACCCCTAATGTTATGAGATTAGGGGTGTTTTTGATTAGAAAAATAATTCTGCAAATTCCTCTTTTGTTACATTTCCAAAGTATTGTGTCATGTCTACATCTTTTAGTCTGTCAATAATATCTTGCTTTTGGTATTTGGTTTGTCTTAATAATGCTTCGATATCCTTTACATCGCCTTTTCCAAAAAAGTCACCTTGTATGATAAGAGAATCAATTTTTCCATGTTTTATATTATATGAAAGTTCGATACCACCAGCTGGTAATTTTTTATATATATGCTTTTCAGTTTTTGGATTTCTTCCATAATTCCATTCTTTTAGGCTAAAACGTGTGTTATATATATATTTTACTCCGTCTAAGTCCTCTTGGTTCATAATATATTCTTTAGGTTCTTCATTGAATTGTTTAAAGATTTCTTGTTTTAGTATTTCTTTAAAATCTTCAGCTGTCATTTCTTCGTTATTTAGATAGGGTTTTATATTTGTTACTCTAGCTTTTACGCTTTTTACACCCTTATCTTCTAATTTTTCTTTTCTAACTTTAAGTGCTTCGGCAAGCTCACTCATTTTTACATCAAATAAAATACATCCATTGGAAAGAACTCTATTTTTATAGATGCTTTGACTAGAACCTATACATTTTTTTCCATCTATTGTTATATCATTTCTACCTGATAATTCTGCATCTATTCCAATTGCTTTTAATGCATTTACAATAGGAATATAATATTTTTTGAAATCAATCTGATCTGATCCCTTTGTTTTAGTTACAAATGAAAAATTTAGATTTCCAAAGTCGTGATATACAGCACCACCACCAGTTATTCTTCTGGCAACTTTTAGATTTTTTTCATTTACATACTCTTCGTTTATTTCATTATAAACATTTTGATTTGTGCCTACGATAATAGATGGTTCATTTATCCATAAATAAACATACTCATCTTCTTCTAGCGGTAAGTTTTTAAAGATATATTCTTCAAAACTAAGGTTATAATACGTATCATTGCTATGACTTTCAACAAATTTCATATTGACCTCCATTTTTAAGGTTTATATAATATATTATAATACAAAATTAATTTTATACAAGGTGATTATGATAAAAATATTAACAATTTATGAAAGAGATGTAGCAATAGATATTTTGATGGATGGAAGAAGTAGCATAAAAGAATTAGGAATTGACCAGTGGCAGGGTGAATATCCAAATGAGCACACTATAGATGAAATGATTGAAAATAAAAATGCATTTATAGATTCTAATCATTCTGCAATTTTAAATATAAAATATATTGATAAATCTTACAGTCATTTTAATTTAAAAAATTATGCTGTAATTCATACTCTGGCTGTAAAAAAGTCATCTCTCAAAAAAGGTGTTGCCACGAATTTTTTACAAGAGGTTATGAAATATTTATTTGAAAAAGGTATAAAAACAATCTGTATTGATACCCACGAGGGTAATATACCTATGATTAATTTAATAAAAAAATTAGGTTTTTCATATTTAGGAGAGGTAATTGTATCAGATGGCACAAAAAGAGTTGCATATAAAAAACAAGCTTAATTTAGCTTGTTTTTTTGTTCGCTCATTTGTAATTTGTATAATTTATAATACATTCCCTTTTTCTCTAGTAGCTCTTGGTGGTTTCCAGTTTCGACTATTCTTCCTTTGTTTAATACAATTATTTTATCCATGCTAGAAATGGTGGATAAGCGGTGAGCTATGGCTATAGTTGTTCTATCTTTCATAAGTTCTTTTAGACCTTCTTGAATCCACAGTTCTGTTTCGGTATCTATAGAAGCTGTTGCTTCATCTAAAATTAATATTTCTGGATCTATAAGAAGGGTTCTGGCAAAACTTAATAATTGTCTTTCTCCACTTGAGAGAGTTTGACCTCTTTCTTGAACTTTTGTATATATGCCATCAGGTAATTTATTTATAAACTCATCAGCTTTAACTCTTTTGCAAGCTTCTAATATTTCTTCTGTCGAATAGTTTTTTCCTAAAGTGAGGTTATATTTTATATCGCCGGAGAATAAAAATACATCTTGCAAAACTGTTCCAATTCTAGATCTCAATTCTTTAAGTTCCATTGTTCTTATGTCTTTTCCATCCAAGAATATATTTCCGCTATTTATATCATATAGTCTCATCATTAGAGATATTATAGAGGTTTTTCCTGCTCCAGTTGCTCCTACAAAAGCTACAGATTCACCTTTTTTTATGCTAAAAGAAATATCTTTTAAAACGCTTTCTCCTTCTATATACGAAAAAGATACATTTTTAAATTCAATATCACCCTTATTAGATTCGGTTTTTTCTTTTATATCCAGCACTTTTGTTTGAGTATCTAGGTCTAAGATTTGTGTTACTTTCTCTAGAGAAGAAAATACATTTTGAGTCATATTATAGAGTTCGGTCATATCTAGAATTGGTTGGAAGAATTTCTTTAGATATGTTATAAAAAGAAATAGTGTACCAAATGGGATAACTTCTCTGAGTACAACTCCGCCTCCTATATAAATTAGCAGGGCTTCTCCCAATGATCTTATAAGTTCTATACATGGTCTAAATAATGCCTGATTTCTAATTTGGTATCTAATTGTGCTTAAATAAGAAGAATTGAGTTCGTCAAACTTTCTAGAAATTTTTTCTTGTTTACCAAAAATATTTATAATGCTCATACCCGATATATATTCATTTAAGCTAGTAAAAATTTGAGAGCGTTTTCTTCTAGCTACACGAAATATCCTAAAAAACTTATTGGTAAAATATATCGTTACAAAGAAAATAAATGGTAATAGCAAAAAGCAAAGTAAAAATAGTTTCAGATTTAAATTTATCATCATCACTATTATTCCTGCTAAAATACATATATCAGCAATGATAGCAATCAAGACTTCTAAATAAAAATTGCTAATAGTATCAGTGTCGCTGGTTACTCTGGTCAATAATTTACCAACGGGATTATTGGTAAAGAATTTTGTGTTTTGCTTGACTAGATGATTAAAAATCTGTTCTCTTATATCAAACATTATTTTGTTTCCGTTGCTACCGATTAAATAATTTGAAATCCAAGTACATACAAATCCGATAAGCACGACTAATAAATATAGAAGAGAAATCTTTACGATACTATTTATATCATTTTTTCTAAAGGTACGATAATTATCAGCATCAATTTCTTCCAATAATTTTCCATCTTTCGTCAAATATCTTGAAGTGTCTACTTGTTTAATGTAATAAACATCTTTTTGGTCAAGATTATTTCTTTCATTTTTATCTAATCTTTTGAAATATTTATCTCCGATTTTTATAGATGAAGAGTCTGTTATATCAGTTTGAACCATAGGTATCGTATCACCGGAGATATGTTCGTCTATAGCGAGTTTTACTAAATATGGATTTAAAAGCTCTGCTACTACAGATAATAATACCAAAAACAGTGACAATAAGATTAAATATTTATATGGTTTTGCAAAAGATAACATCTTTTTTAGTAAACTGAATTTACTAACTTTTTTGGAAGTATCTATATAATCAATATCAAAATTATCATTCATATTATACCTCCTTTGTTATTTCACTTTCTAATTTTTGGTGTTCATACATTTGATTGTATTTTCCATTTAGTTTTACTAACTCATCATGAGTGCCACGCTCTACAATTCTTCCATCTTCTAAAAACAAAATCTCGTCAGCGTGTTTAATGGTAGAAATTCTATGAGCAATTATTAGAACCGATGATTCTAAAAGTTTTAATTCATCTAAAATCTTTTTTTCTGTCTCTGTATCTACTGCAGAAAGTGAGTCATCTAAAATTAAAAGAGATGGTTTTTTTATAATTGCACGACTAATTGAAATTCTTTGCTTTTGACCTCCTGATAGTGTTACTCCTCTTTCTCCGATTTCTGTATCAAAAGCATATTTAAAACTGTTTATATCATCAAAAACTCCGCTTTTTTTACTTGCATCTATAACATGTTCATCTCCAGGATATTCATCAAATGAAAACGCAATATTTTCTTTTATAGAATCACTGAACAAAAAATTGTCCTGCGGTACATAACCAGTTTTACTAGAAAAATCTTTTAGATCAATTGTTTTTATTGAATTATTATTAATAAGTATTTGACCTTCTGTTACATCGTATTGCCTAAATAGTAATTTTGCAATTGTAGATTTTCCGCTTCCCGTCTTTCCTATAAGAGCAACAGTCTTTCCATTAGGTATTGAAAAATCAATATTTGAAACAGCATTTATTTTGCTTTTTGGATATTTAAAACTAACATTTTTGAAAGTAACATCAATTTTATTACCACCTAGGTGAATAGGGTCATCTAAAATTTTAATTTGAGATTTAACTTTTAAAATCTCCTTTACTCTTTCTAATGATGCTGCACCTCTTTGGATTATATTAATTGTAATTCCTAGTCCTCTAACAGGCCAGGTAATCAAACCTAAATATGTATAATGAGCTATGAAATCTCCTAGCTGTAACTTAGAATTAATTACCCATTGAGCACCAAAATACGTAATTATAAGGTAGCAAATACCTGAGATGAACATCATTAGAGGAAAGAAAAAAGATGTACTCTTTATTGTTTTTACTTTTGTATTATAAAAATTTTGATTTGCCTCTCTAAACTTTTCGCAGACATGATCTTCTAATAAAAATGCTTTTACCACTCCGATTCCAGAAAAACTCTCTTGTACCACATCTGTAAGATTTGCCCAGCTATCAGCTTCTCTTTGAAATAATCGATGAAAAATTCTTCCGAAAAATATTGTCAATAAAACGATTAAAGGAAGGGGAGCAAGAGATAAAAGTGTAAACTTAAATCCTGTCGTTTTTATCATCATAAAAACTGTAAAAAACAACATAAAAGTTGAATCTACAGATGTCATAATACCATCACCAGTAAATCTGATAATTTGGTTGATATCATTTGTTGCATAACTCATTAAATCACCGGTTTTATTATTAATAAAAAAGTTTTGGTCTAGAGTTAACCAGTGATTAAAAACTTCTTTTCTTAGATCGTATTCAATAGTTCTGCCGCTACCAAATATGTAAATCCTCCAGAAAAATCTTCCCATACCAACAAAAGCACCTATCATTATTACAAAAAGAGCATATTTAATTAAATTATTGTTTGTCAAAGTGCCCATTTCAAAATCATTAGCAAGATTTCTTAAAATTTGTGGACTCAAAAGAGTTGCCACATCTACTACTATGAGGGCTAAAATTCCAAAAAAATATCTTTTTTTGTATGGCGACATATATTTGGCTATTGATTTTAAAAAATTCATAAATCCTCCTAAATTAATTCGAGCCTCGAATATATTTTATCACTAACTAATTTTTTTGTAAAGATTTATATAAAGGAATTATTTTTAAAATATTTGTTTTAAAAAAAGATTAATTGGGTAATAAAATAATATAAAGTTATTTATCAAGGAGGATATTATGAAAATAATAGAAATGATTGAAGCAAAAAGAAGAGAAGAAAGAAGAAAAAAACTTGCTAAAGATGTAATTAATGTAGCAAGTGGATTAGTTACAGGTGCTTGTGTAGGAGCAACTTTAGGTCTTTTATTTGCACCTAAGTCAGGTAAAGAAACAAGAGAAGATATCAAAAAGATATATAATGATAAAAAAGATGTAGTTATGGAAAAATTGGAAGATGCAAAAGAAAAAGTTCAAGACAAGGCAAAAGAAGTAAAAGAAAAGTTTGAATCTAAAAAAGAAGAAGTAAAAGACAAAGCTCTAGATAAAGCTGAAGAAGTATTAGATAAGGCTGAAGATAAAGCAAAAGAAGTGAAGGAAAAAGCAGAAGATAAAATCAAAGAAGAAAAGAATAAAAAATAGATAATATAACGGGTGATAATTATGTTATTAGCTATAACAGTTAAAGAAGTTTTATTATGGATACTTATTCTAGCTGGTATATGTGCTTTAGGAGCTTTAAGCTATTTATTTATTAGTTTAGCTAAAACTTTTTCGAGCATAAAAGATACATTGGAAAGAAATAAGTATAATATAGACTCATCATTAGAAACTCTTCCAGATGTTTTAGATAATGTGGAGAGTATAACAAACAATATTTCTAATATTACAGAAAGTATTGAGCCGGATGTACAAAATATAGTAAGCAATATAAGTGATGTTACATCTAAAGCAAATAGAATGGCAGGTACTTGTGAAGAAGCAGTAGATGCTGTTTCAAGTGGTGTAAAATCAGTAGCAAGTGGAGTGCAAGCTGCTGGAAATAGTGTAAAGGAAACAGCTCTTAATATAAGAGATTCTATTTCAGGTATAAGCGATAATTTGAAATTAGGTTTTTTTAGAAGACAAAAATCGACAGCCGAAAAAGCAATATCTTTAGTAGAAAAAATTCAAAATTTATTGGATAGATAATAAGCGTCTTATATGATATGCACCCACAAACCCGGACAAAATAACCGCGTTTACTATACGGCTTGTAACCTGTACTCAACAGGTGACAGGCCGTTTAATTTTGTCTTTATTCTTTTGTTGTTATACCAGTCAATATA
>JAEZWK010000014.1 GCA_023443045.1 Bacillota bacterium | reverse complement strand
TGCTTTTTTTCAACGTTTCGTTTATACTATAATTAAAGATAATGAGAAGGAGGAAATATGAGTTCAAATTTTGCTAAAAGATTAAAAGAATTGAGAGAAAATCGAAAATTAACTCAGGAAGAGTTAGGAAGTTTAATTAACACTACCAAACAAAGCATTAGTAATTATGAAAAAGGTAAAAGAGAACCTAACTACGACACTTTAAATGATTTAGCTGATATATTCAACGTGGATATAGATTATTTACTAGGTAATACTGATAAAACCACTTTATTACCTCAATCAATTATTGAAAATTATAAATTTACATCAGCAAAAGAAGCTATGAAGTTCATGTTAAATCAAACAGTAGTGATGGGATTTAATGGATTAGATATTACTAAACTTTCTGAAGAAGAACAAATACAATATGCTAATGATATGTTAGATATGATGAAATTAGTTTCTTTAAAATATAAGGATAAAAAATGATGAAAAATGACAAAATTGTTTTATACCAAGAAAATGATAGAAATGTATCTATAAATGTAATATATGAAGATGAAACCTTTTGGTTAACTCAAAAAGCTATGGCTGAATTGTTTGATGTCGATATTACAACTATTAATGAACACTTAAAAAACATTTATAGAACTGATGAATTAGACAAAAACTCAACTATTGGGAAATTCCCAATAGTTCAAATTGAAGGGACTAGAGCCGTTACCAGACAACTTAACTACTACAATCTAGATGCAATTATAGCTGTTGGGTATAGAGTTAATTCAAAAAAAGCTACCAAATTTAGACAATGGGCTACCTTAACTTTAAGAGAATATATCATTAAGGGTTTTGTTTTAAATGACGATATGTTAAAAAATGGTAAACCTTTTGGTAAGGACTATTTTAAGGAACTTTTAGAACGTGTAAGGTCTATACGTGCAAGCGAAAGAAGAATTTGGTTGCAAATAACAGATATATTTCAAGAAGTATCTACAGATTATGATAAAGATTCAAGTATAACAAGAAGATTCTATGCAATGATTCAAAATAAATTCCATTATGCTATCACTGGAAAAACTGCAGCAGAAATCATTTATTCATCTGCCGACCACACCAAGGATAATATGGGGTTAACAACTTGGAAAAACGCTCCTAGTGGAAGAATATTAAAAAGTGATACCAGTATAGCTAAAAACTATTTAACAGAAAAGGAAATAAAAGCCTTAGAGCGTAACGTTTCAGGATATTTTGATTATATTGAAGATTTAATTGAGAGAGAAAATACATTTACTATGGCTGAATTTGTAAAAAGCGTAAATGAATTCCTGGAATTTAGAAAATATGAAGTTCTACCAGATAATGATAAAGGCAAAATTTCAAAGAAAACTGCTGATATTAAAGCGTTCAACGAATATGAGATTTTCAACAAAACTCAAAAAATTAATTCAGATTTTGAAAAGTTTACAAAACAATTAAAGGATAAAAAATGAAATGGATAGATGATATAGTCATAGGACTAATTGAAAATATAGGAAGTAATAATTTAGACGATATATTATCTGAATTGAAAATACATAAATTCATTGTAAATCCTGATAATTCTCTACTACAAAATAATCAAGCAGTGTATCAAAGAATAGGTGATTTTGAGTGTATTTATATAGCTGATAATGTACTAAATAAAGACTTTGTTATAGCTCATGAAATAGGTCATGCAATCCTACACGTTGATGAAATGACAATGTTTTACAATACCTTATTAAATAAAGCTAAATTAGAAAATGAAGCTAATTAATTTGCTTGTAAATTACTCTACAATGATTTAGAAATTGAAGATGGTATTGAAACCACCTATGAATTAGCAAATTTATTAGGTGTGAATGAGAAAATGATAGAATATGTTATAAAAAAATAAAAGCACGTCTGACTACCAATCTTGACCGTGCTTTATACTACAATGTTGAGGTTTTGAACCTACAACCTTATTATAACATATTTTGTTCTATAAGGGAGAAAATATGAAAATAAAAAGTTATAAAAAATCTGATGGAAAAAAGTATTACGAATTTTCTATTAGAGTAAACAATAAGACTACTAGAAGACGTGGTTTTAAATCTAAAGAGGAGGCAAAACGTGCCTATTTTAAATTATCTGATGAGTTAGAGAAAAATAGTCATATAGACAATAGAATAACTTATCAAAAAGTATACGATAAATGGATTGAAATATATAAATCAACTGTTACAGAGTCTACATTACAAAAGACACTAACTGATTTCAATAATCATATATTGCCTTACTTTGGAAAATATCCAATAAGTAAAATAAAACCTTATATCTGTCAAGAATATGTAAATAGCCTAAAACATTACATCAATGGTAAATCAATATTCAATCAAGCTAAAAGAGTATATGAGTTCGCTGTTAAAATGAATATAGCTGATAAAAATCCTTTTAATAATGTTATTTTACCTAAGTTTAAAGAGAAAAAAGTTATAACTGATTTCCTAACTGTAAACGAAGTAAAAATATTACTTGATTATATTGAAAGCGACCTATATTGGTATTGTGCGTTTAGATTATTAATATATACTGGTTTAAGGCGTGGAGAGTTACTGGCACTTGAATGGAATGATATAGATTTTAAGAATAATGAATTAAATGTTAATAAAACCTTAACAAGGGGCATTGACTACCAACTATATATTTCAAATGGTAAAACTAAAAAATCTGTTAGAAAAATTATTTTAGATAAAGATACTGTATTATCACTTAAAAAATTAAAATTAAACTCAAATAACAAAATTATCTTCCCAAACAAAAAAGGTAAATATAGAAGGTTAGGTGATATAGCTGATATGTTAAATAAAATAATAAAAAATACTGGTATAAAAAGAATTAGAGTGCATGATTTAAGGCACACTCATGCAAGTTTACTATTTGCAAGTGGAGCAACTGCTAAAGAAGTGCAAGAGCGACTAGGTCATACCGATATAAAAACTACTATGAATATTTATACTCATGTTACAGAAGATAAAAGAAAAGAAGCAGTAGATAAATTTGTCAATTATTTAACTGTTGCCAAGTAGTTGCCAATACCTTGATTTCTCGAAAGAACAAATGTTCGACTTACCCCTCTCACTCCGACCATCACTATTTTAAAGGTTTTGCATGATTATTGAAATATAGATTTTTCGTTGATATTTCAATGATTATAGCTAAAAATGATTATTCGGTTAAAATCGATTAAAAGCGATTAAAAACGATTAATTTGTTGCCAATTTGTTGCCAATTTATTTTATGAAAAAATATGTTATAAATAAGGTTAAAATAAATATGTTTTTTAATAAATAATTATTAAAATATGTATTTTTATTAATAAAAATAAAGGCTTCACTTTTAAGTAAAGCCTTTAATAAAATAGACAATATTTTTTGTGTTAATTTTTATTTTTGAAAGGAAGAATACATGAAATTTATTGTCTATTTTTATCTATTAGAAAATTTTATATATTTGATTAATCAGTAAAATAAGTAGCATCCAATTGATTTTTTACAAAATCTTCCTTTGTTTGTATTCCATAAACCTTTTCTATTGCGTACCTTTCGGAACCAGCTATAAATGAGCCGTCTTCTGCTAATTCTTTAGTTTCTCTTAATCTTACTTTTAATTTGTCTTTTGAACCAAATCTGTATTCTGAATTTTCTACTTTCTGCACAAAATCTTCATCTTCAATACTTGCTGAAATAACTTTATTATAATAAAAATCCCACTTTGATTTTCCT
>JAEZWK010000007.1 GCA_023443045.1 Bacillota bacterium | reverse complement strand
ATTACTACCGGGGTATCCACTTTTTTACCGTGAGATTTTATTATTTCCAAATCTGCAGTTATCAGTTTATCTCCAGCTTTTACTTTATCTCCCACGTTTACGTGTTTCGTAAATCCCTCTCCTTTTAGTTCTACAGTATCCATACCTACGTGGATGAGTATTTCTACGTCGTCAGATTTTATTCCGACTGCGTGACCAGTTTCAAAGATTTGTACGATTTCACCATCTACAGGTGATAATACTTCTCCGTCTTCGGGGATGATACCTACTCCATCTCCTACCATTTTTCCGCTAAATACTGGATCGTCTAATTCTGTTATATCCACTACTTTTCCACTCATTGGGCTTAATAATACTTTTTTCTTTTTTAAAAATGAAAACATACACCCTCCTATGTAAAAGGGGTTTCCCCCTTATTTTAGATTAATTTTTTTAGTTCATCAAATACAAATTGTACTTGTTGACCAATTATTATGTGTACACCTTTTTGTGAAGGTCTGATTAGTCCTGATACTCCTGCAGATTTGATTTGTTTTTCGTTTACTAGAGTGTTATCTTTTACATTGATTCTTAGTCTGGTTATACAATAATCCAATGTGTCGATATTTTCTTTGCCACCTAGTCCTGCTAAAATGGTTTTTGCCATTTCTGTGTAGTTGGTATCTTTAGATAATTCAATTCCTTCGTCTTCTGATGCATCATCTTCACGTCCTGGAGTTTTTAGGTTGAATTTTACGATGAAGAATCTAAATAATGCATAGTAGATTACAAAGTATGCTACCATCATAACTGGTAAATACCAAATGTTGTTAGCGATTGGGTTATTGATTGATAATAGGAAATCGAAAAATCCTGCAGAGAATCCAAATCCAGCTGTTGCTTTTAGTAATGCTGCAACAATCATAGATGATGCGGTTAATAATGCGTGGATTAGGTATAATCCTGGTGCTAAGAATACAAATGAAAATTCAATAACTTCTGTAACTCCTGAGAAGAATGATGCTAGAGCTGCTGATAATAATAGACTTCCAGCGATTTTTTTCTTTTCAGGTTTTGCTGTGTGATACATTGCAAGTGCTGCACCTAGTAGACCACCCATCATGATTGGGAAGTAACCAGCTTGGTAAATTCCTGTTACACCTTTTACTACATTAGGATATAGATCAGGTTGTTGTAGTCTTGCTGCTGATTGGATGAAGTTGTTTAAGTCATCGATTCCAGCAATATCAAACCAGAATACTGCATTTAATGCGTGGTGTAATCCTGTTGGGATCAAAAGTCTGTTGAAGAATCCGAATATACCAGCTCCCCAAGCTCCTAATTTTTGGATGGATTCACCAAATACTACTAATCCTCCGTAGATTAGTGGCCATGCAAAGTATAGTATAACTGATATCAAAATCATTGCAAAGCTTGTAATGATAGGAACCATTCTTCTTCCTGAGAAGAAAGCAAGTGCATCTGGCAATTTTTTGTCGTGGAATTTGTTATACACGATAGATGCCACGATACCAGAAATAATTCCTGTAAAAGCATTGTTGATTTTTCCGAAACCTTCAGTTGGTAAAACTTCTCCGCCAGATCTTATTAGTCCTACTGATCCTTCTGATAATAATGTTGTTAATACTAACATAGCTACAAGTCCAGATAGAGCAGCTGCACCATTGTGATCTTTACTTAGTCCATATGCTACACCTACTGCAAATAATAGTGGTAGGTTATCAACTACAGCTCCACCAGCTTTGATTAGAAACGCAGCGATTGCATTTTCTGATCCATAAGTTGGGTCCAAGAAATAACCAAATCCTAGCATAAGAGCAGCTAGTGGTAATACCGCAACTGGGTTCATAAGAGCTTTACCTAAATTTTGTAATTTTCTCATAAGGTCCTCCTTTTGTAAATTTATACATTCCGTATAATTCATTATATCACAAAAAAATAATCCATTACTACAATATTTTAAAAATTATTTATTATTTAGATTGTTTTAGTTTTTTTGAAAAAGTTATATTTTTGCGGTGTTTTGTGGTAAAATGAAAGTAAGGGGGGAGTTATTATGTTACTTAAGGGAGCAAAGGTTTTTATTAATTCTCATTTTCAATTAATTGATGTGATTGTGGAGAATGGTAAATTTAAGGAATTTGCTAAAAATATAGATAATTATAATGGTGAGGTTTTAGATTTAAATGGTAAAAAAATCATTCCAGGTCTTACAGATATTCACACTCACGGTTGTGTGGGTTGTGATATGTGTGATGAAGATGAAAAATCGCTAGAAATTATTTCTAAGTATATGCTGGAAAATGGAATTTTATACTTTGCACCGACTAGCATGACTTATCCCAAGGAGAGGCTGATAAGACCTTTTATGAATGCAAAATTAAATAAAAATAAATATGCAGAAATTGTGGGTATTCACATGGAGGGGCCTTTTATTTCCAAAGATAAGATAGGTGCACAAAATCCTAATTATCTCATGGAGCCCGATTATGATATGGTGAGGGAGTTGGATGATTTAAGCGGAGGTCTTTTACGAATTATTTCTCTTGCGCCAGAATTAGAAAATTCTCTTGATTTTGCTAAAAAAATTAATGGTAAATATGTTTTGAGTATAGCACATTCAGTCTCTGATTATGATACCGCTATGAGTGCATATCAGAATGGTTTTTCGCATCTTACTCACATGTATAATGCCATGAATAAAATCGAACATAGATCTCCAGGTCCCATTATTGCAGCTTATGAATCAGGTAGCACTGTAGAGATGATAGTGGATGGTGTGCATATACATGAGGCGGTTGTCAGATTTAGTTTTGATCTTTTTCCTGCCGATAAGATTTGTATGATTTCCGATTCTATGCGTGCGTGCGGTCTAGCTGATGGCATTTATGATTTAGGTGGTCAAGCCGTTGAAAAAAAAGGTAATAAGGCGACTCTAAAGGGCACAAATACAATTGCAGGTTCTGCATCCAATTTATATGATTGCATGAAGTGTGCCTTACAAATGGGTGTAGACGAGGAAAAAGTGATTAGAGCTTGTACCGAAAATCCTGCACGCGTGATGAATATAATAGATAAAAAGGGTGTCATTAAATTAGATAATGATGCTGATTTTCTGATTTGTGATGAAAATTTAAATATTTTAGAAATCTATCAAAAAGGAGATAGAGTATGCAAAAAATAAAAGCTAAAAGTGTAAGCCCGGGTATTGCTATGGGTGCGTTATTTGTAATAAATAGGAAAGAATCTCTAAAGGATTCCTTTGCTCAGGATAAAGATGAAGAATTACAAAAACTTGCTCCAGCTGTTACAAAGGCGAAAGAAGAGATTTTAGAACTTAAAAATAGAGCATCTGATGCGGAAAAAGAAATTTTTGATGCGCATATTTTAATGCTAGATGATGAGATGCTAAATGATGAGATTAAAAGTAATCTGGAAGTTGGTTATGATATTATAACAAGTGTTTATCACGCAAAAGATAAGATCAAGCAAATCTTTTTGGATATGGATGATGATTATTTTAGGGCACGCGCCATGGATGTAGAAGATGTGCTTATGAGGCTTATTCGCATTCTAAGTGGTGAAAAAAAGTTAGTGCTTGATGAAGAAAGCATACTCATTTCCGATGAGATTTATCCTAGTGAGGCACTTGAACTCGATTTTAATAATGTTGTAGGTATAGTTACTAAATTTGGCTCAGTAACCAGCCACACAACTATTCTTGCCAATAATCTAAAAATACCCGCTCTCATAGGTTGTGATGTGGATTATATAAAATTAGATGGGAAGATGGCTATTATAGATACTTTTGAAAATATTCTCATCATAGATCCTGACGAAAATACAATTCATGAATACAAAAATAGAAGAGAAGAATTACTTAGAGAAGATGAAGAACTAAAAAAATATATAAATATGGAAGCAAAAACGAAATCCGGACAAAAAATTGGAATCTTTGCTAATATTGGTAATGATGAAGAGGCAAAAATAGCTAATGAAAACGGCGCGGAGGGAATCGGACTTTTTAGAAGTGAATTTTTATTTTTGGGAAGAGATAGCGCTCCTACAGAAGAAGAGCAGTTTAATTCTTACAAAAACGCGCTAATAAATATGGAGGGAAAACCTGTAATCATAAGGACGCTCGATATTGGTGCGGATAAAAATGTTAGCTATTTAAACCAACAAAAAGAGGATAATCCGCAAATGGGTCTTCGTGCCATCAGAATTTCATTAAATAATATAGATCTTTTTAAAACACAGCTAAAGGCATTACTCAGAGCTAGCTTATTTGGTGATTTGCGCGTTATGTTACCCATGATTGTCTCTAGAGAAGAGATAAAGATGACTAAAAAGATCATTGAAGAGTGTAAAAAAGAGTTGAGTGATGAAAATATCCCATACAAAGATTTTAAACTCGGTATAATGATAGAAACTCCGGCGGCAGCACTCGATGCAGATAATTTGGCAAAAGAGGTGGAATTTTTTAGCATAGGTACTAATGATTTGGTGAGTTACACTCTTGCTGTAGATAGGACAAATACACTTTTAGATTCTACTCGTGACGAAAGGCATCCCGCTGTTATAAGGCTTATAAAAATGATTGCTGAAGCTGCTAAAAAGAATAATATAGAAGTGGGAATATGTGGTGCTATGGGAGCAGATGAGGATCTTTTACCGCTATATATAGAGCTTGGGTTTGATGAGCTTAGTGTATCTATAAATAAAATATTGAAGTTAAAAAAAGGTATAATTAATTCATAAAAAATGCTTGACTAAAAAAATGTGTCGTGATATACTTAATTCAAAATTAGGTTAACCTAAAAATACAAGGAGGAACACATGAAAAAGTTAAGTGTAATTATATTGAGTTTATTTTTAGTTTTATCATTGTATGGATGTAATAAAAATACTGAAAAAACTCCAGATACTACTAAAGAAACAAATACTCAAACCGAAACAAACAACGAAAACAAAGAGGAATCTAGAAAAAAAGTTACTGTAACCACACCATTTATTGCAGATATGATAAAAAATCTAGCAGATGGCATGGTGGATGTAGATACTATTATGGCAATAGGTGATGACCCACATTTATATGTAGCTAAGCCAAATGATTTGAAAAAAGTTCAGGACGCAGATTTGGTTTTATACCATGGGTTACATTTTGAAGGCAAGATGATAGAGGCGCTAGAAAGTACAGGGGTTGCTATTACAAAAAACTTTAAACAAAGTGATATAGGAATTATGGACGAAGATGGCGAAGAAGTAGTAGACCCTCACTTTTGGTTTGATGTAGATCTTTACAAAGAGGCGGTAAAAACTGTAGCTGATGAGTTAGTTAATTTAATTCCAGACAAAAAATCTGAAATAGAAAAAAATAGAGATGATTATCTAAACAAGCTCACAGAAGCGGATGAATATGTAAAAGAAAAAATTTCAGAAATTCCAGAAGAGAATAGATTTTTAGTTACTCCTCATGACGCTTTTAATTATTTCTCTAGAAGATATAATATTCCAGTTATTTCACCTCAAGGTGTAAGTACAGATGGTGAGGTAAGCGTAAAAGATTTGGAAGAAACTGTAAATATGATTGTAGAAAAGAAAATAAAAGCAATTTTTGCTGAATCTACAACAGATCCTAGAAGGATGACCAGCATTTCAGATGCAGCAAAAAATAAAGGAGTAGATTGTAAAGTTGTTACAGATGAAAGCGAACAATTGTTATCCGATAGTATAGCACCAATAGGTGAGTATGGTGACAATTTTATAGATATGTTAAAAAGGAATGCAGATATTATAAATAAATATTTGAAATAGAGGTAATTATGCAGGGAATAATACATGTAGAAGATTTATCACTCAGTTACAATGATGTAGCAGTTGTATGGGATATTGATTTGGATATTGAAAAAAATACATTAAATGCTATTGTCGGGCCAAATGGAGCGGGCAAAAGCACTCTTCTAAAGGGGATTTTAGGTATTTTAAAACCTCTTACCGGTAGAGTAAGTATCATGGGTATGCCGATATCGAAGGCGTTAAAAAATATCACATACATTCCCCAAAGTGCAAACGTGAATTGGGATTTTCCGACCACCGTTTTTGATGTAGTGTTAATGGGGAGATATAAAAATCTTGGATATGTAAGACGCCCGAAAGAAAATGATAAAAAAATCGCTATGGAAGCTCTGGAACGCATGGGTATGACCTCATTTAAAGACAGACAGATTTCAGAGCTATCCGGCGGCCAAAAACAGCGCGTGTTTTTAGCACGTGCTATTTGCGGTGATTGTGATATTTATTTTTTGGACGAGCCACTAACAGGTGTGGATGCAGTTAGTGAAAAGGTGATCATGGATACACTAAAGGATTTTCAAAAAGAGGGAAAAACCGTTGTAGCAGTTCATCACGATCTAACTACTCTAAATAAATATTTTGATCATGTGGCTATTATAAATCGTAGGCTTATAGCGTATGGGCGTGTAGAGGATACTCTAACTAAGGAAAATATAGAAAAGGCGTATGGAAGGATTTAGGAGATGAATATTTTTAGTAGTTCTATATTTATAACTGTTTTACTGGGAACTATGCTTTTGGGTGTAAGCTCTGCCATGGTGGGTACCATTAGTGTAATTGGTAAAAAATCACTTTTGGGTGACGCCTTAAGCCACTCTAGCTTTCCCGGTGTTATAATAGCTTTTATTTTATTTCAATCTAGAAATACATATATATTGCTCTTGGGTGCAGCAATTTTTTCTCTTATCAGCTATTATGTCATAAATATTATAGAAAAATCGGAAAAAGTAAAATCGGATTCTCAGCTTGCAATCGTGTTAAGCGGATTTTTCGGTCTGGGTATGATGTTAAAAAGTTATATACAGGGTAGATATACAGGCGCAAGTCAAGCGGGGATTTCTAATTATATTTTTGGTCAGGCAGCTTTTATGAAAAGAGAAGATGTCTATATAGCGCTTGCAGTTAGCATATTATCGCTTATAATCATCATTTTATTTTACAAAGAAATCAAACTTTATCTTTTTGATAGAGAATTTTTTATTTTGAGTGGATATTCTAAAAATCTCATAAACACACTCATAATTCTGATGACGGTTCTACTACTTGCCTCTGGATTAAAAGCTGTGGGTAGTATACTTATATCTTCCATGCTTATTGCTCCGGCTGTAGCAGCACTAGAGTGGAGTCATGATTTCAAAAAAGTAATTATACTATCGGGTGTTTTTGGGGGTGTATCTGCTTTTTTGGGAACCATATTTTCCACATTTTATAATGTATCCACAGGGCCTAGTATAGTTATATTTATGAGCATCATCGTATTTGTAAGTATATTCAAAAATATTTTGAAGAGGAAAAAGCCATGTTAGAAATATATATCATACTTTTGATTTTAGGTATAACCTGCGCCATAAGTGGAGTGTATGTAGTTCTAAAAAATATGTCGATGACGGGAGATGCCATAAGTCACGCAAGCGTACTGGGTATAGTTATTGCATATATATTGACAGGAGAGATGCATTCCATATATCTAGTAGTATTTGGTGTAATAGCATCTCTTCTCATGGTATTTTTGTCGGATTATATAACTCACAAAACAAAAATCACAAAAGATGCAAGCCTAGGAATCACATTTCCACTATTCTTTAGTTTGGGAATAATTTTAGTGAGCACCATTCTAAAAAATGTTCACTTCTGCACGGATACAGTTCTCATGGGTGAAGTTATTATGGCACCACTACGCCGCATGAATCTATTTGGGCTAAGCATTTCAAAATCACTTTTTAGTGGTACAATCGTATTATTATTAAATATTATATTTATCTCTATTTTTTATAAAGAGATGAAAATAACTACATTCGATAAAGAGTTCGCGGTTATATCCGGATTTTCATTCGTCATATTAAACTATTTATTTTCCGCACTCATCACTATAAATGCTCTTGTGAGCTTTGATGCTATAGGTGCTATTTTGGTAATATCTTTTCTTACCACACCCGCCAAAACCGCCTTATATTTTACAAAAAATGTGATGAGCACAATCATTTGTGCATCCATCATAAGCATTATAAATATAACTTTAGGATTTTTAATTGCACTAAAACTTGATGTAAATATAGCGGGATCTGTAGCATTTATCAATATGATTACATTTCTATTTTTACGCATGTTTAGAAAGGAATCTGTATTATTTAGATTATTTACCAAAAAGAAAAGTCTGGAAGAATTGGCAAAAAGTTTGGTAATCATGCATATAAAAAATCATCAGGAGACAAGTGCAAAATATGAGGAGCTAGGAGTAAATACAATCTATGATCATCTAAATATGCCCAAAAAACAATCAGAAGAAATAATTAATCTCCTAATGCGTCAGGATATGATACAAAAAGATGATAAAATCTATACACTCACAGAAAAGGGATCATTATATTACAAATTGTTAAAGAGGGAGCATGGAATATGATAAGTAAAAATCAAGCAGATTATATAAAGGAATTGTTTTTAAACTGGGAACAGGATATTCTCCCCACAAATAAAGATATAGCAGAAAAATTAAAAGTGGCTAATGCATCTGCCAGCGAGATGATAAAAAAACTAAAGAAAGCAGGATTTATAGAAAGAGATGCATTATTACTCACACCTAAAGGAATGAAGATCGCAGAAAAAATAATTTCTAACCACAGACTCTGGGAAACATTTCTAATAGAAAAATTGGGATATGGCTGGGAAGAAGTGCATGAAGACGCCACAAGATTGGAAATGGTATCCAGTGAAAAGATGATGAATAAATTAAATGAGATGCTAGAAAAACCCAAGAGATGTCCTCACGGTAAAATCATCTACACAAATAATACAGAGCTAGATGGAAAAGATATATCCATGGCAAATGTAAAAGTGGGAAATGTATACACACTTTCTGCAGTTCAGGACGATGAGAGGCTCCTTAAATATCTAAACGAAAATAAAATGCAGCTGGGATCACAATTTGTGGTAATAAATAAAAATGATTATGATAATTCCATCACCATAAAGACGCATGAAAAAGAAGTGCTAATAACTGAAAAAGCCTCCAAAGATATGAGAGTGCTACAAAAGAATAATTAGCATTTGACAAAAAAGTTTTTTATGATATAATTAATTATGATACAAAAATATTTAGTAAATCCAGATGAGACAGATCAAATATTAAATATATATTTAGAAACATCCTATAGTGCACACCACTTTATAGAAAAAAGATTTTGGGATGACAATATAGAAAAGGTGAAAAATCTTTTAGAGCCATCCGAAACCTATTACTATGTAAAAGATGGTCGAATTATAGGATTTATATCATTTTTGGACATATATATGGGAGCATTATTTATAAAAGACGAATTCCAAAATAGGGGAATAGGAAAAGAGTTATTAGATCACGCCAAAGAGACGAAAGAGATGATAATATTAAATGTATATGCTAAAAATGAAAAAGCCACAAATTTTTATTTAAAAAATGGATTTGTGATAACTGGAGAACAAATCGATGAAGACACTGGTGAAAAAGTAATCAGTATGCTTTTTAGGAAAGGAGAAAAATATGCGTCTAGAAGTTAGAAATCTAAAAAAAAGCTACAAGACAAAAGATGTACTAAAAGATATCAGCTTTAATGTAGAATCAGGATTTCCTATGGCGTTTTTAGGTCGAAACGGAGCAGGTAAGACCACCACCATAAGAGCTATTATGGAAGTAATTTATAAAGATGGTGGAGAAGTTTTGCTTGATGGTCAAAAATTTGAACCCAAAAAAATTAAAATTGGATATCTGCCGGAAGAAAGAGGTATGTACCAAAAAGTGGGAATACTTGATCAATTAATTTATTTTGGAGAACTAAAGGGATATGGAAAAAGTGCATCCAAAAAATATGCGCTTGAATTACTAGAAAAAGTAGAGCTTTTGGATTATAAAAATAAAAAGTTGGAAACTTTATCCAAAGGTAATCAGCAAAAAATTCAGTTGGTACAGACTTTGATTGGTGAACCGGATTTTATAATAATGGATGAACCGTTCTCAGGTCTTGACCCAGTAAATGCAGAAATGCTAAAAAAATTGGTACTGGAAGCAAGAGATAATAACAAACTCATGTTATTTTCATCACATCAGATGGGATATGTAGATGAAATCTGTAGCGAACTTACAATCTTAAACAATGGCGAGATAGCTATTACTGGAAATATAGACAAAATAAAAAGAAGCCATGCAGAAAACAAATACTATATAGTTCCAAAACATGGTAGCGAAGAGTTAGTAAAAAATTCACTTATAAATAGTGGAAAAACCATAACAGAAGAAAATCGTAAATTGGTATTTGAAATAAATAATACCGTCGAAAAACAAGAATTGGTAACAAAAAACCTAGACAATATAGATGAATTTGGTGAGTACAAATCAAGCCTAGGTGATATATTTATTCACTATACGAGGTAATTATGTTTAATGTATTTAAATTTGAATTTTTAACAGCAATAAAAAAGAAAGCATTTATCATATCTATAGTGATAATGCTCATTTTAGTAGCAGGAGTTATCATCGTACCCAGACTTTTAAAGGGTACTGATTTATCGGGTGTATTTTCTGGTGAAGAAAAAAATGTTGGATTATATACGACAGATAGCTTCTTTACAGAAGATCTTCTCACAGAAACACTGGAACAAAAAGTGGTAAAATATGAAACACTAGAAGAATTGGAAAAAGAAGTAAAAGACGAAAAATTGGAGTATGGTATAGTTTACACCGATGATGCACATGAAATACTAAAGAAAAGTGTAAGCTTAGATAGCTCTATAGACTCGGGAGTAAATGAGGGCTTAGAAAAAATTATTAAAATGGAAAAAATGCAAGCTCTCGGACTATCTGAAGATACCTCCAAAGAATTATTAAACCTACGTGCCGACTTTACTTTAAGACCGCTACAGGTAGATGCTAGAAAGAATTTTGCAATCGCATATGTAAATCTAATGGTATTATATATACTCATCCTCACATTTGGACAGCAGGTGGCAGTAAATGTAGCGCGTGAAAAAAATGATAGAACAATGGAACTACTCATCACATCTACTTCACCCAAAAATTTGATCTGGGGAAAAGTACTAGCATTTGGACTACTGGGGATGATATATGTAGTAATACTATATGGTGGAGTATTTTTAGCAACCAGATATTTTGCAAATGATATGATCTCGGCTGTAGTACAAGCTATCAACTTTACAATGTCGATAGAACAACTAGTAATGGTGCTACTATATTTTATACTCGGATATGGACTATATCTCTTCCTATTTGCTGCAGCAGGAAGTATGATCAGCAAGATGGAAGATGTGGGATACGCAGTACAACCCATAGTACTCATATTTGTAGCTGGATTTATAGCTACCATGACAGGACTAACAGGAAATGTATTTATCCTAAAAATATTTAGTTATATTCCACTATTTTCACCACTTACCATGCCGGTAAGATATGTAATAGAAACAGTACCTACTTTTGAATTAATAATATCATTAGGTATATTGGCATTAAGTGTAATAATAATAGCGCTATTATGTACAAAACTATATAGACAGGGATCACTAAACTACGGCAGCAGACCAAAATTCATGAAACAAATACTTGGAGTATTCAAGAAAAACTAAAGCCTTCGGGCTTTTTTTATTAGAGGACAAAATGGAAAACGAATTTTTACTAAAATATAGAAGAGAAAAAAATGAAGAGATAAGAAAAAACGCAGAAGAAAGATTTATACCCATAGTAAGACCCTTTTCGGAAGATATAATCGATCTAATAATCAATTTAAAAAAACCGAAAAAAGTGCTGGAAATAGGAACAGCCATAGGATTTAGCACGATGAATATATATAAACAGATGGAAAAATACACCACCCCCTATATAACAACCATAGAGCGACACGAAAAGAGAAGAGATGAGGCACTAGAAAATTTTAAAAAAAATAATATGGAGATAAACCTAATACACGGAGATGCCATAGAAGAAATAGAAAAAATAAAAGAAAAATTTGATCTCATATTTCTAGACGGACCAAAAGCGCAGTACCTAAACTACTACCTAAAACTCATAGAAATGCTGGAAGAAGAGGGGATAATAATCATTGATAATATAATGCATAATGGTGATATAGCTAAAGACAGATACGAAGTAAAAAGGCGTGATAGAACTGTGCATACAAGAATGAGAAATTTTTTGCAATACCTAAAAAATGATGAAAGAGTAGAGCTCACACTCATACCAGCAGAAGATACTCTTGCTATTTTGCAAAAGAGATAATTGTATATTTTTAAACAAAAACATATATTATGATAACAAAATATGAAAAAATTATCTAAAAAATATCTTGGCATCGGGAACGAATGGAGTATAATAAAATTAGATATGATATCAATGAATTTATAAACGTTTGATTAATATCAGAAATTTAATTATAAATAGGAGGCAAATATGAAGGGATTTGCTATGTTAAGAATAGGGGAAACTGGCTGGATAGAAAAAGAAAAACCAGTTTGCGGACCCAATGATGCACTTGTAAAACCACTTGCATTATCACCATGTACTTCAGATATTCACACCGTTTGGGAAGGTGCTATTGGAGAAAGACACAATATGATTCTAGGACACGAAGGTTGTGGAGTAGTAGCTGAAGTGGGATCAAATGTAAAAGATTTCAAAGTTGGTGACCGTGTAATGGTGGCAGCTATCACACCGGACTGGAATTCACTAGAAGCACAGGCAGGATTTCCTATGCACTCCGGCGGAATGTTAGCTGGATGGAAATTTTCTAACTTCAAAGATGGAGTGTTTGGAGAATATTTCCATGTAAATGATGCAGATGGTAACTTAGCACATCTACCAGATGAAATATCACCAGAAGAAGCTTGTATGCTAAGCGATATGGTACCTACAGGATTCCATGGAGTAGAATTAGCAGATGTACAATTTGGTGATAACGTACTTGTAATAGGTATAGGACCTGTAGGACTTATGTCTGTAGCGGGAGCTAACCTAAGAGGAGCATCTAGAATAATCTGTGTTGGAACAAGACAAGTATGTAGAGATGCAGCAGCAGGATATGGTGCAACAGATTTTATCGGATACAAAGACGGCCCAATAGATGAGCAAGTACTCAAACTAACCAACGGAAAAGGCGTAGACAAAATAATCATCGCTGGTGGTGGAGTAGAAACATTTGAACCTGCAATCAAATGCTTAAAACCAGGTGGAAATATAGGAAATGTAAACTACCTAGGTGAGGGAACATATGTAAATATACCTAGAGCAGAATGGGGAGTAGGTATGGGTCACAAACAAATAAATGGTGGACTAATGCCAGGCGGAAGACTCAGACTAGAAAAATTGGCAAGCCTCATCGTATGCAAAAAACTAGATGTAAAACCACTACTAACACATAAATTCCACGGATTCAAACATGTAGAAGATGCACTCATGCTCATGAAAGATAAGCCGAGTGATCTTATAAAACCGGTAGTAATAATAGACTAAGCCCTAAAAAAAGGGCTTTTTCCATTATAGAAAATGAAAATACTAATAATAGGTGGCTTTTTAGGAGCGGGAAAAACCAGATTTATACAAAAAATGGCACAGAAGCTGGAAAGAGAATTCGTAATCGTGGAAAATGAATTCTCCAAAATAGATGTGGACGCCAAAACACTCAGAGAAAATAAAGAAATGAAAATATTTGAACTATCGGAAGGGTGCATATGCTGTTCACTAAATCTGGACTTTACACAGAGTCTACTTACCATAAAAAATACACTAAACCCCGACTACCTAATAGTAGAACCGAGCGGAGTCGCCACAGTATCGCAGATAATTGCCAAATTAAAAAATATAGTATATGAAGACATAAAAATCATCCCCCCCATAACAATAGTGGATGCTGAAAATTATAAGACAGAAAAAGAAGACTTCTCCACATACTTCTATGATCAGCTAGAAAGCGCACGCCACATAATAGTGAGTAAAAGCGAAAAACTAAGAGAAGAAGACTTTAGAAGAATGAAAGAAGAACTGGAAATAAAAGATACACAGAATTTTTACACCAAACACTATGACAGATTTACCAAAGAAGACTTTGAAAAATTACTCCTAGAAGAAATAGCATTCACAGATGGTGGAATGGAAATAAAAAAAGTCGAACTAAAAGAAAGTGAAAAGCTGGACAATATATCATTTGAAATGACGAGCCTAAAAACCCTCCCGCAAATAATCAAACTACTAGAAGACGTAATAAGAGGCAGATTCGGTAAAATAATACGCGCCAAAGGATATATAAACTTAAGTGGAGGGGCGATAAAATTTGATTTGGTGGATAAAAAATATGCAATCACGGGTGCAGAAGAAAATACGACGGGATTTGTATTTATAGGAAAAAACCTGGACAAAAAAAGCCTCACACATTATGTGGTAGAAAAAAATAAAATGCGAAAACTAAAAAGAAGTTAAAGAAGACTAAAACGAAAAAGTTTTAGTTTTTTTGTATTAAAAACAAAATAAATAAAAGAATATATAACAAAATATTAAAGTATTATTACATTTTGATTACAAATACTTATAACGTTTTATAAAAACATTATCTTTATACTCATATATGATTAGAAATCCAAATGAAATATCAAATAAAAACGTTAACAATTAAAAAAAAAAAAAAACAATGCAAAAATTAATAATATAAATAGAAACGTTGAAAATATGAGATAAAAAAACTATTATATATAACGAAATAATGGCGTAACTACGCCAAGTATATATTATATAATAGAAAGGAAAGAGATTATGGGTAAGTCGACGAATAGAATAATTGCATTGGTATTAGCTATATTTATGGTCCTAAGCATTTTGCCGGGCGAATTATTCAAAACCACGGTAGAAGCTGCAAATGGACAGGGCTTTGATGTGGCAATTAAGGTCATAAGGGCAGATGGCACAAATGAAACTTATTATACACAGCAGTTTGCCACCTTCCAAGGAGGATTAATAAACGAAAATACAGCACCAAAGATACCAGGGCTTTCATTTGTCAGAGCCTATGTAAGAGACTTGGGAAATAATACCAATGTAACTATAACTGAGGCTAATTATAGGGAAATTGGTAAGAAAAGTCCTAAGAAGAGAGTATTTTTCAAAATGGCAAATACTCAAGATGATGGTGTAGAATCTTCATATACATGGGTAGATACAAGAGAAAGTGACGCTCCAAAAGGTTATGTAGGTGTTACAGACAAGATTTTCTTTGAGTACTATGAAACTGCAGAAATTTATAAAGTAAATTATTTTGGTGCTAATGAGAATGTTTTTGTAGATGGACCACGTTATGTACAAAGAAATAAAAGAGGTGATACTAAGGTTACTTTTTCAGTATCATCATCACGTGCTAGTAAACAGACTATTTTAAATGGAAATAATAACGCAGCACCAGAGGCTACAAATGTAAAATTTCTTCGTGATATATCTACAGCTGATAGAAAAGTAATAACTTATGAGGCGACTATAACTGGGGATTCTAATTTTTATGTGACAATATCACAGCCGACATTTTTTACAGTTGGTAGTAAGCAAATTCCAAGTGGGATTAATGACTGGTATGGTTCTCAAGTGTGGGAGAATGGTAAAAATCAAAACAAAATAAATAACACACTTATGACGCTTGATTATTCTCATGTTGATGAACGCAAAGGTAATACATTA
>JAEZWK010000009.1 GCA_023443045.1 Bacillota bacterium | reverse complement strand
TAGGAGGTTTTATGTCTATTTTGTATATAATTTGCGCCGGTCTTCTCATGCGCTATCTATTTAAATTCTTTCGTCTACCCGCACTCATCGGAATGATAATAATGGGAATAATTATGGGGCCTTTTGTTCTAGATATGATTTCTAAAAATGTTTAGATGTTTCCGGCTATATTCGGGAAATCGCCCTTATAATCATACTCATACGAGCAGGTATCAGTCTAGATTTTTCTGATTTAAAAAGCGTGGGATTAAACGCTGTACTTATGAGTTTTTTACCAGCAAGCTGTGAAATTTTTGCATATTATATATTTGCGCCGATGTTTTTTGAAATAACAAGATCTGAGGCTCTTCTCATGGGATCTGTCATGGCAGCTGTATCTCCTGCCGTTGTAGTCCCTCGCATGGTAGAACTCATGGATAAAAAATATGGCGTAAAAAAAAGCATCCCACAACTCATAATGGCGGGAGCTTCGAGCGATGATGTATTTGTAATCGTGCTTTTTTCATTCTTTTTAAGTCTAAATAAAAATAATAGTGGTAATATACTATCCCTATTTAATATTCCAACATCCATAGTTTTAGGAATATTATTCGGATTTGCATTTGGATATATACTCAGTAAGATATTCACAAAAATAAAAAACTCCTACATAATAGCTATTATCATATTTATTGTGAGCATATTTTTTGTGCGTGGAGAAAAAGTGTTGTCAGATATAATTCATTTTTCCGGGCTAATAGGCGTAATAGTTTGTGCTTCCCTATCATCTAAAAATTTATTTGATAATATAAAAAATAAAATATCCTCTACCTATAATAAACTCTGGATATTCGGTGAAATATTTTTATTTGTGTTGGTGGGGACATTGGTCGATATCAGTTACACAAAAGAAGCTGGTATAAACGCTATTTTTCTGATCATCGTAACTTTAATTTTCAGATCTTTTGGAGTGCTTTTATCTATCACAAAAACTAATTTAAATAAAAAAGAAAAATTATATGTAGTGATATCATATCTCCCAAAAGCAACTGTACAGGCTGCCATAGGTGGAGTTGCTCTAAGTGCTGGACTTCCTGTGGGCAAACTAATATTATCCGTCTCAGTTATTGGAATCTTATTTACTGCATCCATAGGCGCTATACTCATGGATAAATCTTATAAATATTTATTAGAAAAATAAAATATGTTATTGACTTTCGTATAAATTTGATTTATAATTTCAGTAGAAGTTAAGTGTAATAATTGATAGTTATTTAGTTTCTACGAAATTGAGAGGAAATATGATAGATTATTCTAGAGAACCAAGATCGGATATAGCTTTTGTGGATATAAAAAGTTTTTATGCAAGTGTGGAATGTGTGAAGAGAAATCTAAATCCACTAAATACTTCTCTTTGCGTCATGAGTCGCGCAGATAATTCAGAGGGGCTCATACTTGCTAGCTCTCCGCTTTTTAAAAAAGTTTTTGGCAAAAAAAATGTGGGGCGCTCACGTGATTTACCCTTTGATATTACAAGTAGAAAATTTAATTACAAAAAAGCTAGAATGGATGGCATAGAAATCACAAGGGAATATGTGAATCATATAGAAAAATGGGCTAGCTCTACATTAATCGTCCCACCCAGAATGGCTCTATATATAGAAGAAAATATAAAAATACAAAAAATATTTCAAAATTTTGCTCCACCCTCTCATATATATCCATATTCAATTGATGAGGGTTTTTTAGATCTAAGCGGCACTTTAGATTATTTTATAAAGAGTAAAAGTATTAGTAGAAGGGAAAAATTAGATCTTGTCTGTGCCAAAATACAAAATAATATTTTAAATGAGACGGGACTATATTCTACGATTGGGATGAGTAATGCAAATCCATTATTAGCCAAGCTCGCTCTAGATAATGAGGCAAAAAATACTTTTACCATGAGAGCCAACTGGTCCTACGAAGATGTGGAAAAAAAAGTCTGGAAAATAAAAAAATTAACTGATTTTTGGGGCATTGGAAAAAGAATGGAAAAAAGGTTGAATGATTTACACATATATTCCATCTATGATCTTGCCCATATAAATCCGGATATATTGAAAAGAAAATTGGGTGTAATGGGACTGCAACTTTGGTTTCACGCCCACGGAGTAGATGAATCAAATATATCTAAGCCATATAAAGCAAAGAATAAAAATATAGGAAATTCTCAAGTTTTACCTAAAGATTATTCAAATATAGGGGATATAAAAATCGTCCTATCAGAAATTGCAGAACAAGTGGCAGTAAGGCTCAAAAAAATAAATAAACTCACCAAAACAATATCCATCTATATAGGATATTCATACAAAGAAAATAAATCTCCCATCCATGCACAAAAGACGATATCCCCTACAAATTCCATACATAATATTTGTAGAGAGGTATTAAATCTATTCTCCGAAAAATATGAAGGAGGAAGTGTGCGAAATATAGGAGTAAGCTGCAGCAATATCATAGATAAGATTCCTCTTAACTTATCATTATTTGAAGATGTAAATAAATTAAAAAAACAGGAAAATCTAGAAGATGCAATTTTGGAAATACGTGAAAAATATGGATACACATCTATACAAAAACTCACGGCACTCACCGAAAACTCAAGAGTAATGGCAAGGAACCAATTAATAGGAGGACACACAAAAGGCGTATGATAAATAGAAATTATTTACCCTATAAATCTGCTAGAGACTATATAGATAGAGGTATGGCAAAATGGCAAGGCTTTTTTATATCAGAACACACCCACGCACTACAAAATATGTTTGATGAAATAGATATTTCTAGTGGAATGAATCAAGAAGAGATACTTTTTCTAATATCCCAAGTATATGTAGAAAATTTAAAAGTAAAAATACACACTCATAGCAAAACATATATAGGCAAAATATGTGATATGCAAAATGGCAAAATATATTTTATTACTTCTCCAAAAAATATATGGATTCCATATGAAGAAATAAAAAAAATAATTGTGAGGGAGGATGTATGACAGAACTCGAAAAAAATAATTTTCAATTCAACTACTTTTCAGAAAATTATAAAAAATTTGAAGAAGATTATTATAAATATAGCAAAATAAATATACCCCTTACATTTCTTACAGATAATATATTAAAACATATGGTATACACAAAAAATAAATACTTTAGATTAAACGCTGAAAACTCATCAGATAATCAGGATCATTATTTTGTATTTGATATTGTACCGGCTAATGAAAATAATAAAATCATCAAATTTGAATATGTAGGACATTTTTAAATCGAACAAGAGGCTCTTGGCCTCATTTTTTTGTCAATAAATTATTATTTAGAACGATTAAAAGTCTTTACAAAATTCACAAGAAATAAGACACCCACCAAAAAAGTGCACTTCATAAACCCGTATAAAAGACGACGATAAATCTATCCAAATATGAAAAATAAAATCTAAATAAAATCCCACCCACAATCATAACAAAAAATAACAAATGATTTTACATCAAAAAAATGCATGAATAACTCTATCCTCTGAAATAACAAAGAATGCTAGACGTGTGATGCTTAACCAATTTACCGAAAATAAATTGAGAAAAAATTAAAAATACTAGAAATTATAAAATATAATTTAAAAAATGCAAATGATTTATGTTCATAGAAACACCGATCTTCAAAACATTTATTCCAGCAATTGCCCAAACTATACCTGCTTTACACAAAAGAAATTCTCTTTTTAATTTCATAAAACCTCCCTAAAATAATATACACATTTATAAAAAAAACGATCCAACTATCTTGAATCGCCTTTATATACCTAAACACAATCATAATAAGCATTATCCTTATTATACTTTTCTTTTATTATTATTTCAATTTTATTTACATAAAAAGAGGGGTTTTTCCCCTCTCTTAGTTTTTCATTAAATCTTCTAATGTGATTTCAAATTTACAGTTTTCATAAGTAGCGTTTGTGAAGTATTTTCTCACTTTTTCGCTTGTTTCATGATCTATCCATACATTTTCATCACTTTCAAAGTAGTATGTGTTTGCTGAATTTATGATGTCTAGATAGTATTTGTCTGTTTCTTGTATATCACTAAAGGTTTTTAATGAATTGATATTTTCTTTTACGTAGTTTGGATCAGTCTTTCTTCCAAGAGCCCTGTTGGTTAGGTGTGATACTTCTTTTCTTGGGATGTATGCTAAGTAGTCTGTTGTTTCGTTGTAGTCGTCTAACCATTCTGCTATTCTTGCGCTTAGGATGTATGGTGTGTACCATTCTTGTCCGCCAACTGCTATTACGTTTAGTTTTCTGAGTCTAGCTAGTACTGTTATCCATTCTGCTCTTGTGAGTACTTTGTCTGGCATGAATTCGCCTTTTTCATTTCCTACGAATAATCCTTTTTCGCTTGTGTAGATGACTGCTTC
>JAEZWK010000029.1 GCA_023443045.1 Bacillota bacterium | reverse complement strand
TTATATTTTTTATTAAAAAACATGTGGTTTAAAAAATATATTAATGTGTTTACACTATTATAATATCATTTTTTACTGAATCTGTTAATACTTTATTTCGTTTATATCCGCTGACTTCATAAACTTTCTGCTTGTGCAATCTGCTTTTTTTATTCCTTAATTATATTTATTTTTCTAGTTTAAATTTTGATATCTTTTAGGGGCTTATGCGCCCCCCTGTGTTTGTGACCTAAATCACTAAAAGAAAATTATTAAAATTAAATTGATTATTGTAATTACCACAGCAGCCAATAATATTAATATTGTTTTTTTATTCTCTTGCATATTTTTAAAAAATGAGTTATAAATCATATTTATATATTTTTCATTCATGCCATATTTTATACATTATTTCATTTGTACATATAAAATGATACTTTTTCACTTTCTGGTAAAACGGCATTTTTTCTGGCTGTTGTATGAGCACTGAATTTTATTGTTACAGTATCTCCATAAGTAACTAGTCCTACATGTGAATATTCATTCCAATATACTATACAGCCCGCATTTATCTTGCTCCTAGTATTTTCTTTATAAAAATATCCACTATCGACCATATAAGGAACTACTCCACCATTGTTGTTGTACCCCGTTCGTATCCAATTGTCATGCCCAGGTTTCCATAAAGAGGTTTGAGGTATCCCTCCACCATAACACAAACACTGTGACACAAAGTTAGCACAATCAGAGGAATATTCAGGCTTATCATATGCGTGAGCTAAAGCATAATCTCTTGCCCCAAGCCTATCATAGCTTTGAAATGATTTAAGTTGGTTGACATTATAATTTATACTTTCATTTTCAAGTAAAGCTATTTCTTTTCCCATTCTAAACAATTCTTCTTCTCGTATCTTTAAAGAATCTAGCTCCAATATTTCTTTATAATTTAACACTTTTAATTCATCAAAGTTATAATCTGAATTTTTATTAATAATAAATGTAAAAATTGTATTATCATCTTTCAAGTAGTAATTTTCCATCACATCATTATAAAGTAAACTATAGATAGAGGTCGAAACATTTTCATTGTGATTATTCATGAGACTTGTTTCAACACCTTTAAGCAGCGGTAGCTCTTTAACATTCTTAACTAGTTTCATGTCACAATATACTTGAATTTCAATTTTATCAGTAAAATCATCATTTTCTTGATAGTTGAAATTAAAATTTCTTAGAATATAATAATCACTATATGTTCTATTGAGAAAATTTATTATTCTCTCATTCAACACTTCTTGTTTTAATTCTTCAACTTTTTGAAGTTTTAAATCATTTTTAGCATATATTTCTGTTGCCAGAAATAGCATCATCACAACAGCAATAGCAAATATTAAATTTGACATTTTACTTTTTAAAAACATAACTTCCTCCTTACTTCTTCAATTTAAATGTTTTGAGCGCTTGAATTAACAGATTTTTGCTTTCTTCATATTTTTCATAAAATTCATTTGAAGCCAAGGAATACTCAACTCCAGATTCAAAAACTGCCTCTATATATTCACCATTACTATAACACAAAAGAATTCCAGGTACATATACAGTTTGAGGTGATTTAGATTTTATTATAGATAATAATGCACCAGATGAATTATCTTTAGATTCTTTTTTGTTAAATAAATCATAAAATACTACAGAATCTTTTTCTAATGAGTAAGAAATATTTTCGTTAAATTTTTCATTACATTGTACGGAAAAAATAAATGAATTCGTTTTAAATTCTAATTCCTTGCCTAAATTTAAATCTGGTTTAATATAATTAGAAACTATTACCGTCTTATTTATTTTATCCCAAAAGACTGGTTCTTCAAAAGACTCTGCGATAAATCTTATAGGTACATATGTCTTTGAGTTATTTACAAATGGAACTACATCCATAACTAAATTTTTTTCGTTTATGGTATAAGATTTTTGACCCAATTTCATTTGGATAGTTTTTGAAGTGTTAGTTAAAACAATCTCTTGTGTTTCATTATTATATTTGACTTCGTAACCCAATGATTCTCCAATTAATCGTAATGGTAAAAAAGTTCTTTCTTTTTTTATAATAAAATCATCTGCTTCAAGAAGTTTGCCTTGTACATATATTTTAACTTCAGTTACATTGTCATTTTCTTTGGCTTCTATTTTTGATGTACTTATACACATTACAAGTATCAATAAATATAAAATTAATTTAAAATAATTTTTCACAAATATTCCTCCTTAAGATTATAAAATGTATTGTTTGTAAAGCAAATAGTCTTTTTAAATTTTTAAGACTATTTGCTTAAATTGTCACCATTTTTATCTTTCGTGGACTCATATATTATTTTCTTTACATCGGGAATTACCCTCATAAGACAAATCATAAACTCATCTCCAATTTGTTCAAGCTCATAATTTTTTCAAAAGGCTTATGCTATTTATTCCTACGTATTTATTTAATAATTCTTGTAGTATGCTTTTTTCCAATTTTTTCTAATATAATTAAATCCCATATATTGTTTCCATATAATCCTTGTATATCTGTTAAAAATAGAACTTTCTAATGTCAGTATCATATAATATAAAACTAAACTTATAATAATTATTTTATAAATAGAGTTAGAGAAAACCATACTGATTATCAAAGGATATAACATCTCATTATAGTAACAAAATCGATCAAATTATCCCTACAAAAAATTCACACATAACTCGTTTGTTTTTTTCAACTCTTTGTTTTAAATAATATTTTTTTGTTAGGATAATATTTGTTTGAATCTTTATAGTTTGTCAAAATCTTTATCCATATTAATATTTGTAATCTTTTGACTTATTATAATCATATTAGTATAACTAAGCGTTTCATTTTTCTTTTTTAGAACTTCTAATATTTTTTTCCCTAATTCACTAAAATAAACTAATCCATCAATATTTATGCTATCTATATTATTTTGTATATCCTTTTTGCTTTTATTCAAAATTTCCCATATTTTATTGGCTAATTGATCACTTTTAAAATCAACAAATCCAAGTTTATTCAATATTTTTACAAGTGTATCTTTTCTAAATCCATTGGCTGACCCGTCTGCTATTAATAAAAATCTATCTAATAAATTAAAACTTATTAAGTGAATTTCTTCGGAACATTCAATTAAATCTGCAATTTTTGTTCGGTCGCTCATTATAAAGAAATTAAAATATCTACTTATTTGTTAATCTTTATTAGATCTTAATGATCTTTTTTCACACTTTTCTTTTTATAATCAAAAACCTAACATGGTACGCATTGCTAAGCGACGCGTCAGGTACTGTTAACTATTATAAACACACAATTCTATAAATTTTATCAATTTATTTCATTTGCATAAATTTTCTAAGTTATTAAAAATCGGTTATTTATTAATCTAAATTTTACATTTTGATTGAACTTCTTCAGAAAATCATCCTATTTCCTATACAAAATATTTAAACCAATAAAAAATAAATGTCTATATCTCAATTTATATTTAGCTATTAATAATCACAACTTATTAACAGATATTTAGATTCTTTTTTGTAAATAAAACTGCAATAAATATTAAAACTTATATAGAAAGTGTATTCATCGCCTTTTCTTTATTTATACGAAAATAACATATTGTCGCATAAATACTTAATAGAGCCATTATTATCCAAGTACCAATAGAATTAAATAAACTAAAATTTGTTGGTATAGCAAATATTGTAAATACCGATCCCATATAAAGCATTAAGGAAATAAACTGAATAATTTTTGCATAAGCCAAACTTGCACACCACATTGCATAACAATTTATAATCGAATAACAAATCTCAAAAACAACTGATAACAATATAATTTGAGAGAGTATTTCAATTGAAAATATGTTAATTTCAAATATTATGAAACCAATAAATGATGAAATTATATAAAAAGTAACTAACGACATAATACTCATAATCATAGGTAATAACAATTTACCAATAATAATGTAATATATTTTAGTAGGCATTATAAATAGTATTTCTAACATATTCATATTTTTTTCATACCAAAATCTTAAATTTGAAACAAATATCAAATATCCTAAAACAACGGTCAAATAGTTTATATTATATTGATACATTTCAACAGAAAAATTTGTTGTTTTCAATCTGACATACAATAGTAAATATATAAATATTATAGTACCTATCAACATTACTATTTTTGATTTTATATTTTTTGTTAAACTTCTATACTCTTTCCATAGCAACGCTTTTATAATCAAAAAAATCACCTCACTTTTTCAAAATACAAATCTTCTAAATTTTTTTCAATGTGATTTATTTTCTTGATATTCAATTTATATTTCTGGATTACATAATACATAATCTGTGTTTCTATATCGCATATGCTATTGTCATATTCAATATATAATGTTTCTTCTTCAGAATAAACATTCAAGATTCCTTGGATCGTAGTCAAATCTTTTTTCAATTCAGGGTTATAGCTTTCTTCAACATATTGATTTCTAAGTTTTATAATATTTCCATAATCAATATCTCCTATATTACCGAAATATTTAATTTCTTTATTTAAGATTATAACTTTATCACAAACTTTTTCAATTTGCGCCATATTATGACTGCTTATAATAATTAATGATTTTTTACTCCTATTTTTTAATAACATTGTTAATTTGTTTTGACTATCTAGATCTAACCATGACATTGGTTCATCTAGAATAATTATAGATGTTTTATTAACCAGCGTACGTATTAAATCTGCCTTTTTTCTCATTCCTTTAGATAGATTTTTTACTTGTGTATCTAAGTCTTTATCTATATCCAATAAAACACTAAGCTCTTCTAGTAATTTTTTACCGTCATTAATTCTATATGCTCTGATTACAAACTCTATATTTTCTCTTATTGTCAAATCTTCATATAAATTATCTCCATCTGAACAATAACTGATATTGTTTCCAACAACGATAGTTGAATTGTTTTGGTTGTATATTTTAATTTCTCCGGTTGTAGGCTCTAGAAGATTCATAATGAGTCTAAACAATGTAGTTTTACCCGCACCATTAGGTCCTACTAATCCAACTATACAATTTTCTTCTAATAATAAATTTATATTTTGTAAAGCTGTTTTTTGTGAATATTTTTTTGATACATTATCTAATTTTAATATACTCAAGTTTCACCTCATACAAGTTACTTTTTCTTAAAGCTTTGCTCCTAGTCTTATTTCTAGACTCCTGCAATCATTACATGCATATTTTAACCCGCAATTTTTACACTGAATCAATTTTTTGCTTGTAATATTCCAATATTTTAATAGCTTATCTTCACTAAATAACTTATCAATGGCACCGTCTGCATAACCATTTAATAAATCTTCTTCATCTAATAAAATAATATCAAGCTAACACTACTTTTTGCTCTTTGCTTGATGACCTGCCCATATTTTCATTTCTTCTATCATACTTTTTCATTTTTTACATTTTCTAATTTTTTTGGCATTATTTTCAAGTTTTATAATATTAATTCTTATATCATAAAATATATTTTTGCTAGTCATTAAGTTTAAAAATTGTAATGAACAAGCGCTCAAATTACAGTTTTTTCATTTCCAACAGGAATTATTTTCATAAGTTCCTACCACATAGCAGCTTTTTCTTCAATTATTTTTTTACACTCATCAAAAGCTTCTGTTTTTGTAGCTTTCCAACACCTTTAGTTCTCGATAAATTTATCATAACACAAAACTAAGCTTGCTTAATCTTTTTATTTACGAATATGGTTAAAGTAATCATACTGATAATACTAACAGTTGTAACAATTAAAGAATTCCATTCCATTGGAACTAATTTAACATATCTCATCCAAGTAACAAAAACAAATAAAACTATACCTACACAAAAACAATATTTTCCGCATAACAAATTTGCTTTTTTCCAGTTTTCTTTATTTTTCATAGATGAAGAAGTCCTCATTCCCGAATAATTATTAATATCTCCATTAGCGATTTTTTTCCACCATGGATATGAAACAATCATTAAAACCGGTATGATATAATCTATTACCATAAAGAAATATTTCATGCTAAATTCCTCCACTTGTCTAATTACTCCTAATTACTACATGTCTCCAATATTGTATAAACAAACGCTGTCTTCTTGTATTTCAAATATTTTTCATCATAACCTTCTCATCTTTTATTTTAAAAAATTAAATGGGAAGATCAAAAACTCAGTATCTGTAAAATACGAACCATCATCTTCCAATTTGTGATATTTTGTATATGAATATAAAATAGCTTTATATGAAATTGTT
>JAEZWK010000028.1 GCA_023443045.1 Bacillota bacterium | reverse complement strand
TTTTATTTTAAAAAATTAAATGGGAAGATCAAAAACTCAGTATCTGTAAAATACGAACCATCATCTTCCAATTTGTGATATTTTGTATATGAATATAAAATAGCTTTATATGAAATTGTTCCTCCGTCTTTATAATGATATTTTATTGGAAAACACATTATTAATAAAATAATAAATAAAATAACAAGCTTAATTCTAACTTTTCTTCTTTTCACGACTCACCCCATTTTTTAATATACACAATCATCTGTAATTTTAAAAATTTTTATATTAGATAAATTCTTTTTTATTCTTTTGATTTTATAAAAAGCGACTAAGGTTTTTTGATGTTAATCGCTTTTTATTTTATATGTTTCTTATTTTAGTTGTTTTACTCGTTATAATGAATTCTATTTATATAATTTAAACTTTGAAACTATATCATAGTTTTTATCAATCTCAAGATAGTCTGAGTTTTTTAAATTATTGTAATAGAGTATCAAAATTACATATCGATTTTCTGTTTTAATTACATCAATTTCTTTATCTTTTTCTCCATTTTTTAATTTAACTGTGTTGATTTCATTAAAATTTGGACATTCTGCCTTTTTAGATTCCATTTTTGAAATATCATCAGTTTTAGATAAATATTTATCTTCAAACGAATAGATATATCCCTTTTTTTCTCCAAACTTGCTTAAGATTAAATACTCATTATTTGATGATATATCAATTACTTTATCGCCTTGAATTTGATAAAACCTCAGACCTTTAATGTCTATCGCTGAGCTTAATTTTTTGTCATTTATGTTATATATCAAAAATCCGTTATAATTAAGAACGCCAGCATAATTATCCCTCGCAAAAGCTAACTTTGGTGCAACCACTCCAATATCTGATTCAATAACTTCTTTTTTGTATATTTGGATTTATAAATATTGAGAGATATGAATCTTATTCAAATTTATAAGAATCATTTTCGATTTCTTCTTCATCCAATTTGAGTTCTATATAAATACCATGTAAATTTTTATTCTCGGATACTTGTTCACTTATATCTACATCATTTAATTCCGGAGTAGATAAACTATTTCCATTTGGAGCATAATATGTGAAAATTACAGTTCCTCGTTCACTCGCAATTTTACTTTCTTCCAACCAATGCCATGCACATGCATCCTCTTTCGGAAATAATTTGCTTTCAAGCTCGAAGTGTAATATATTTTTAATTACATTTTTGTTGTTTATAAGCACATCTACTTTTGCTTCATTTACAAGAAAATAAAGTTGTTCTAATTCATCAGACTGAAAAGAATCCGTTTTTGCAAGTTCCTCCACCTTTCCATCAGAAAAATAATTTAAAGTTATATTAAACTTTTTGGGACTTTTTATTCCTTCCAATTTATATATCCCGCCACCTAAAGTTAATTCACTTGCCCTTATTTGTCGATTTATTTCCACTTTTGGATTATCCAAATCTATCTTCTTTATTATAATTTCTGATTGACTATTACAAGCAGTTAAGCCTAAAAATAATATAATCAACAATAGAAATCTATATTTAAATTGCATATTTCCTCCTATTCTATTTTGAATATACTATTTGCTCAAATTTTAATCCAATTGGTTTAAATGCTTTTCCATTTCCATTATATTTATCATTTTTATATACATCAAATGTATACTTTTCATACATCCCATATACTTTAATATTTACTTTTTTTCCACTTGGTACTTTAACGGTGTACTCCCTAGAAAATTCTTTAGAGCCAGAGACATCAAAACCTACTGCAGCTTCAACTACACTTGCTTTAACACCTACGCTTGACGAAAAAGAAGCTGATACACTCTCTTTATATACTTGATTAAACTCTGCTGGTCCATAAGCCCAATCGGATACTAAAGGACTATCCGGAAAATAATAATCACCATCTTGTTTTTTTACATTCTTTATATCCCAACTATCAAACAAATACGGCTGAATATTTTCTTCATTCTTATATCGAGTATTGTTATATTCCAAAAAATAGAAATTAGTATATTTTATTTTTTCAATATGATAGCCTTTAGGGATTTCTAGATTATGATCTTCTACAATTTTGTTAATCTCTATAGGATCCACTACAACAGTTTCATTCGCGTCTTCTTTTGCAAATAATGTTTGATAAGAAACTATAAAAAAAATTACCAGTGACAACAATAAACTTATTTTTTTTATCATTTTAAATTCCTCCTTTTTTTATAATAAATAACCAATATACAACTCACCTTATTATAAAACTTTTAAATTTTATAAACTCGTTTAAGTTAATATATCTCCATTTTTATACCTTTGAGGATTTTTATAGATCATAGAAACACCTACTTCCTCATCATAATATAGTATATATTTTAATAGCACACCTTATTTTCAACTTTTTTAAGTAATAAAATTTTGCTATATTAATGTAAATTAAAGTATTGTAGTATACTATAAGCGATATTAAAACCATTTTTTTATAATCTAGACCAACTTGAATTCATTAAAGAGATTGTGTTTTAACGGTCAATTATTTGATGATATGTATTTATTTTACTTCTTTAAATCCATAAATTAATTCTTTATTTTCTTATATATTATTTAACCATTTTTTAATTAATTAAACAAACTATTAAGTGAAATGCATAAATAATATATGCTGACTTCCCACGTTATAGCGCATCTTAAATGTATATATGTTTGTATATTATGTATTAATATATTGTTTTTTATAGGTGTTGTAATATTTCTCATTTTCTATTTAAAAAACGACTAAGCTTATTCTTAATCGTTTATAAAAAAATGCTATGCTCTTTTTTCTATATGCATCAGCATAATTTGTTTAGTACTATAATAATCATCTCATCTTTTATTTTAAAAAATTAAATGGGAAGATCAAAAACTCAGTATCTGTAAAATACGAACCATCATCTTCCAATTTGTGATATTTTGTATATGAATATAAAATAGCTTTATATGAAATTGTT
>JAEZWK010000013.1 GCA_023443045.1 Bacillota bacterium | reverse complement strand
GTACAAGTTAGTGCATTTTTAATTGTACAAATTTTATGAACTTTCTATAAACATCCACAATATTTCTTATGCCGATATCATTTTCTATAAATCTTTTTACATCCTATTTTAAATTTTATTCTTAAATTAATGAGTTTATATTATTCACCTTTTATCTTCTTGCAATACTAAAAATAGTAGCTATTTTTATTCATCTTTTTGCAGTAAATCTTCCTGTTACCTATTAAGCTCTTCGTAATATAATTTTGTCAGCTCTATACTATATATGCTAAACACGACATTAAAACCATTAATCATTATATTCTACAAATCATAAATTTTGCTATTAGTCTTTGTATTAAAAATTTTAATATGCTTGCTAATCTCCATTATCCCTAGAGGTGGATAAACATTTTATTTTACAATTTAGCTAATTTCTTCTCGTCTTCCTTTTTTCAGCGTCCTTAACTATAGTACGTAAGATTCTTCTTCTTATTAAGTATTAAAATGAATTACGAATTCTTTTAGTTGATTAAATACTTACTAGAATATAGTATCGTTTGTAAAGATATTCGGTTATATAATAAAGTATATAAGAAATGACTGTTATACTATGAAATTAGACAATAATTCAAAAATTTAAAATAAAAAACCATAATTTAAAATATAAATTATGGTTCTAATTTTATTTTGAATATTCAGCTGCTTTTACCACTTGTGACAATAAAATTGTAGTTGTAATGCTTCCTACACCGCCTGGAACAGGAGTAATTGCTGCTACATAATCACTAACATCATCAAAATTAACATCTCCAGAAAGCTTTCCATCAGCAGTTTCACCCACCCCTACATCAATAACTATGCTATCTGGGTTAAAATATGATTTGTCAATAGTTGCTGGCCTTCCAAGTGCAGTAACCACAAAATCTGCATTTTTAGTAAACGATTTTAAGTCCTTAGTCTTTGAATGACAAATAGTAACACTAGCATTTTCTTCTAGAAGCATCATTGCTAGTGGTTTTCCAACAACCATACTTCTATTTATAACTACAACATGTTTTCCAGTAAGATCATAACCATGACCTTTTATCATTTCTACTGCAGCTCTAGGTGTTGCTGGCTCTAGACCGGTTTTATCACCTTCAAAGATTTTTTCTAAATTTATTGGATTCATAGCATCTATATCTTTTTTCGAACTTAAAAGATTTGTCATTTTTTCCTGATCAAGATGCTTAGGCAACGGTCTGAACATCAAAACACCGTGAACAGAATTATCATTATTTAAAGCTATAATTTCACTTTCTAATTTAGAATTGTCTATATTCTCATCAAGAATTACATTTTTTACCTTAATATCTAATTTCTCAGCTACTTTAACAATTGCTTTTTCATATGATACATCAGAAGGATTTTCTCCAACTCTTAGTACAGCAATTGTAGGAAATATATTTTTTTTCTGTAAATTTGAAATTCTTTCTTTCAAATCTTCTTTGATACTATCTGCTACTGGTTTACCTTTTAATAATATGGACATAATTTCCTCCTATTTCAATACCCTTCTAGCATTTACATATCTTTGAGAATAGTACTTTTCATTTAGGCTATTTATAGTTACTTTATTTACAGGATTACTAGCTGCATGAATAAAACGTCCTTCTCCAATATATACACCTACATGGCTAACACCTTTACCGGATGTATTAAAGAAAACTAGATCACCGATCTGTAAATTTTCTCTACTAACTATTTCGCCGTAGTTAGATTGTGAAGAACTAGATCTTGGAATATTATAACCTAATAATTTGAAAATATATCTAGAAAAACCAGAACAATCAAAAGATTTAGGACCATTTGACCCAAAGGAATATGGCGTTCCAATAAATTGCATAGCTGTTTCGATTATATTAGATTTATCAACAACTTTTTCAATTATATTTCTTGTTTCCAATGATCTATTTACATCAGATTCTGAAATTTTAATAGTGTCCTTGGGTATAATTATATTTTTTCCATTCATATCAACACAAACAAAGCAACCATTATCATAAGATATAATCTCTATTAATGTTCCTTGTTTCATAAGAGTGCCATCTGAAAGCGGCACATCCATTTTAAGAATACCTACAGTATGTGAAACTAGATTTTCTGTATCTAGGTCGGATAATAAAACATATCCTGTCATATTATCTCTAGTTAACACAAATGCATAGTTATCCTTTATATCTTGTACAGTCACCTCTTCATTTTCTAGCAAAAATCTTTTGACATTAGACGAAGATATATCTTCTAATAAAGCAGTGATTTTATTTGCTGCATAATATGATGATTTTCTTTCAGTAACGATCAAATCATTTTTATTAACTTCATAATTTTGACCATTTAAACTTACAATATATTTTTCTAAATTTTCTCTAATAATATCAACTTTCATTCCTTCACTTAATGTGATTGAATTATTATCATTTTTTACATTGGTGTTATTTATGATAGTACCAGTATCTTTGGATCCCAAATATAATAAAGCACATAGACTTAAAACTTTGAGAGAATTTTTTATAGTAATTTTCATAATACCTCCGCTAATTATTATACTACAATTTAATTTCAATTACAACATTTTATTACAAAATTATTACAAATTAAAAAAAGCTATTTCTAGCTTTCTTTAAGTAAATCTATAAGCCGTGTTTTGTATTAGATAATCATCTATCTTGATAAATAGTTGCCTATTTATTCTAGCGACCAACCAACTCGGATACTTCGAGCAAAAGTATTTTTCCCGCTTCGGTCTTGCTCCGGGTGGGGTTTACATATCCATTTAGTCACCTAAATGATGGTGAGCTCTTACCTCGCCTTTCCATCCTTACCTATTTCGTAGGCGGTTTATTTCTGTTGCACTTGCCTTAGGGTCGCCCCCACTGGACGTTATCCAGCACCCTGCTCTGTGGAGCACGGACTTTCCTCATTAAAATGCGATTATCTGATTTACATTTATATTATACACAATTTATAATTATATTTCAAATAAGGATACTCTCTTTACAATGCTTTTTTCAAAAATATTATTATCAATTTTAAATTCATCAAGACGCTTCTTCATTATTTCATAAAATTGAATTTCACTTAAGTAATGACCTAAATCTAGAACTGAGAGATCACTTCTTAGAGCATCTTGTATTTGATGATATTTTAAATCACCAGTAATAATAATATCAGATTCTTTCTTAATAGCATGTGGAATATAATCTCCTCCACTACCACCAATAAATGCTATTTTATGAATTGATTTTGACAAATCTCCATAATACATAATTTCATTTAGCCTATCTGATGGAAAGTGATTTTTACATATATTAATCAAATCTATTCCTTTTATATCCTTATCCACTTCAATTATAGTTCCAAATTTTAAAGATTCTTCTTCAAATATACAATCAACTTCAGTACCTAAACTACTAAATATACTATCGTTCATACCGTGTTCGCTGGAGTCAAAAGGTGTATGATAACACAATATATTTATATTATTATCTAAGATTTTTTTTAATATAGAAAAATTAAAATCTCCTTTAATAATCTTTTTTATTCCCTTATATATCAAAGGATGATGGCTGATAATTAAATCATAGTTTTTCTCAATTGCATAATCCACTGTATCAATTTCAACATCCATTACTATTAAGCACTTATGTACTTCGTGCTCATAATCCCCAATTATCAATCCAGAATTATCCCATGATAATGAATTTTTTAATGGATAAAGAATTTCCATTTTACTCATTAATTCTTTTATTTTCAATATTTTCTCCATTTTTCCAACAATAAATTGTTTTTATATATTTCTTCAGTATTCGAA
>JAEZWK010000015.1 GCA_023443045.1 Bacillota bacterium | reverse complement strand
ATCATCTGAAAACATCTTACCATTAGTCTGTAAAACTTTTCCTATCATAACTACCTCCTATAGTTTATATATTTCTACACCTTATTATATCATATTCTATTAGATAGTTATACACTCCTAACCATTTTAATTTATGAAACTTTATAAAAAAGAGTAATATTTAATTACTCTCTTTCCAAACAATCTTAATAACTTCATTCTCCATACAATAGACTGAATCCACGTATTTCTCTAACAATTCTTTGGTTAATTCATTTTCATTACAAACTTCTTTAACCCGATCCGATTCATTTAGTGTCACTGTTATGACATTCATATCTTTTTCGATCGTATCCTTTATCTCCAAAAACTTCTCTCTACTTATCTTCTCAAGCTTATATCTTTCAAACGCTAAAAACTTCTTTTCCTTTAGTTTTTTCATTTCCTACAGGAATTATTTGTACAAGTTCCCATCCAATAGCAGCTTTTTCGTGAATTTTTTTACACTACAAATGCTTCTGTTTTCGTAGTTTTCCAGCCACCTTTAGTTCTCGATAAATTCATAATAACACAAAACTAAGCTTGTTTAATCTTTTTATTTACGAATATGGTTAAAGTAATCATACTGATAATGCTAATAGATGTAACGATTAAAGAATTCCATTCCATTGGAACTATTTTAACATATCTCATACAAGTAACAAAAATAAATAAAACTATCCCTACACTAAAACAATATTTTCCACATAATAAATTTGCTTTCTTCCAGTTTTCTTTATTTTTCATGGATGAAGAAGTCCTCATTCCTGAATAATTATTAATATCACCATTAGCAATTTTTTTCCACCATGGGTATGAAATAATCATTAGAACCGGTATGATATAACCTATTACCATAAAAAAATATTTCATGCTAATACCTCCACTTGTCTAATTACTCCTAATTGTTCTAATTTGCTACATGTATCCAATATTGAGCAAATAAACGCTGCCTTCTTGTATTTCAAATATTTTTCATCATTTTTATATTTCTCATACAATTCATCTGCAATCTCTGCAACTTTATATCCTTTCAATAATAAAGATATTATATCTTTTGCCTCAGAATCAACAAATCCAACCCTATCCTTATTCAAATTTAGCTCAAAGCTATTCTTGTCTTCACTTATACTAACAGTGTCCAAAAACTCACTTTTGCTATTCAAATCCCATTGGTTAGACTGATTTAAAATACTAACGCCTGTATCAAAATCTTTTGATTTTGAAATTTTATATAAATATGAACCTAATATACTAGAGTTTTTTCCATATCGTCCCCTCAGGTGTGTCTTTAATTTCAAACCCTTTTTCTTTTAGCTCATCCCTTATGGCATCTGCTATTGCCCAATTTTTTTCTTCTTTAGCTTTTCTTCTTCTAGCTAGCATACTTTCTACGTAGCTTACATCCTCATTATTAAAAGATATTTTACTACTATCTCCATTACTTAACAAATTAAGCGAAAGGACCGAATCCATTTGATTAATTAAAAAGGCTTTTTCAGCATTGGAAATTTTTGACTTTATCACATCGTATAGTACAGTCATTGCATTTGAAGTATTCAGATCATCGGCTAATTGCTTCTTAAATGCATCTAATAGGAGATGGCTTTCTTCTGATAAATTCGTTTCAGCTTTAAAAAATGGCATCAAAGCTTCAGTTTTTCTCTTCAGTTTTTTATAAGCTATTTGTGCCATTTCTAACTTTTCAAAATCAAAAGCCAATTGTTTTCGATAATGCGAATTTAATACATAATAACGATAACTTAAGGGATCATACCCTTTAGATTCAAGAAATGAGACTGTTAAAAAATCACCTGATGATTTACTCATTTTACCGCTCTCATCAATTAAAAATTCTGAATGCCACCAATATTTGGTCCATGGTTTTCCCGTGAAACTTTCAGTTTGTGCAATTTCATTGGTGTGGTGGACGGGTATATGATCTACACCACCACAATGGATATCCAGTTTTTCTCCTAAATGTTTTAGTGCGATTACTGAACATTCTATATGCCAGCCTGGATACCCAACTCCCCATGGCGATGGCCACTTCATCGCTTGATTTGTAAATTTAGACTTTGTAAACCAGAGCACAAAGTCATGAGGATTTTTTTTGTGGACATCTTCTTCAACATCATCACGATGTGCAATTTTTAAAGTTTCAAGATCTAATTTTGACAATTTGGTATAGTCTTTAACTTTTGAAATATCAAAATAAACATTGCCATTAGAAAAATATGTATTTCCCTTTTTTTCAAGTCCTTTAATAAAAATAATATAATCATCAATATAGTCAGTGGCTTTTGCAATTATATTTGGCTTTTTAATATTTAATTTTTCACAATCTTTGAAAAAAGCATCAGTATAATAAGCCGCTATTTCCCAAACTGTTTTATTTTCTCTCAATGCCCCCACTAGCATTTTATCTTCCCCATCATCTGAGTCAGAGACTAGATGGCCAACATCTGTTATATTCATGACTCTTCGAACATTATAACCTAGAAACATCAAAGTCTTTTCAAGTATATCTTCATGTATATAGGTCCTTAAATTCCCAATATGTGCATAATTATATACTGTAGGACCACATGTATACATAGTAACTTCTTCTGGCGAATAAGGTTTAAAATCCTCAATATGTCGACTTAAAGAATTATATAGCTTCATAAGCTACCCCCCTAAACTTCTTTATATTATGATTACAGTTTAACTCTATTATGTATTTATACATCAATATTCGGTTCTTTAATATTATGATAGTAAATGCCATTATAAAATTAGAGATAATAAATTATTTATATTATACTACATATTTAATCACTATTTTCAAAGTAACAAACAAAAAAATAATTTACTATAAAAATATTATATCGAGATATACCTTTTTAAAAAATTACGAAGTTCAATAAGACAAATAAGTAAAACTAACATTAAAACCAATGATAACCTTCAATATCTATATCTCAAACTAATACAACTTTATCTATTTATAGACATAGAAAAGCTAAATATATCATTAGTTGATGGATGATTGAATTTAACAGACTATGAAGTATACAAAAAAAGTTGCAGTCAATCAAATGGCAAAAGCAGCAAACTTTTCCTATCTAAAAATCTTAAGAGAATTTGGATTTAAAATTTAATGAAAAAATTATTGAATCTAAATACAAAATTTAAGCAGTTTACAATTTTTAAATGAAAATAGAAATATAATATTTCTAGGAAATAGTAATTTAAGAAAAACTCATAAATTTATATAATAGAATAATGTTAGCTAAAATAGAATAAATTCCTATTTTATAAAATGTCCAAATTAGAAAATAGGTTATATTCAATATTAAAACATCGTACAAAATATAAAATACAAACAACCGCCCAATTAAAATATAGTCTCGTAAATCATCTAGATGAAGAGTTATTTTTCAAATTAATTGCTAAATGTATGAAAAAAAGTACAATAGTTGCCACAAATCTTATCTCTAATGAATGTCCTAAATATTTTACGATGATAAATCTCATCGACAACAATAGATATACTACTACATCATTCCATAATATCGTCTATAATAACAGGACCAAAATACAGATAAAAAGATCATATAAATAAAGAAGATATACTAAAATAATATTGTTCATTTTTATATAAATTATGTTAACCTAATAACATGGATATAAAATATTGAGCCTCGCAAGGCTTTTAATTCTCGACAAACAATTGTTTGTAAACCAAATTGTTTAGAATACAATCAATTGCAGGTAATTCACCATTCATATCAAAGAGTATTTTCAGAAAAATTCTTTGATCAATATAGATGCATCCTTGTAAGGCTAAACTAAAGTCATCACAGCAATCTCACTCAAAATATGTATCTCTAATACTAATTCAAAATGGGGAGGCAAAAATCCTTTTTGAAATTTTAAGAATTTATCAGGTTAATCAAGTTATATTAATTTTTATTTTATAGTACAATATAGCAATGCTTAGGTAAATAACGCCCTTAAAACATCAGATTATTTATCTTTTTGTTATCATTAAGAATATAACTCAATAGCTCACAATCAAATTTTTCTAATATAAAAATACGCTATATAAATTTTTTAATGACAGCAATTGCCATTTTAAAATAAATTTATTGCTATATATAATTACTACATTCTAGTTATAATTAAGTTCCCAGATTCGTACTTTTTTATTCCGCGTTTAAAGAAGATACATGATAATATAAAATACAACAGTGATGCTAATAACAATATAAATAGCGTTTTTAAATCAAAGTCATTAAGAAGTCTTAAAGGCAGATGTGAAACAAAAGCAGCAGGTAGAATTGAAAAAATAACAGTTCTTATCAAACATTTAAATATTCCTTCTGGATAAACAGAGAAAGTAATAATAAATTCAAGAGCTTTTTCAGTAATCATACTTGAATTTCCAAGGTAAAATGTCAGCGTATGAGCAATAATGTTAACAGCGGTAATCACAAGTGCTGAAACAATAACCGATAAAACGAATATTAGCCATGCTTTAGCACTAAAGTCCCATACAATTGCAAACAAGATAATACCATAAAAGAAATCTCCATAAGCAGTAACTAATGTACTTGATACCATAACATTAAAAAGTACAGGTATTGGTTGTAGTAGGTAAGTATCAAGTTCTCCTGTCATAATCAAATGGCTAAGTTTATGAATATTAAAAAATAAAATATGAGAAATGCCAAAACCACTGCTTGTTACTGCCCATAAAAACATCACATCATCAAAAAAATTTCCTGATACATGGTCCTCCGATACATCAAATGCTAAGCGCCAAAAAAATATAAATGAAACATTGCTTAAAATCATACCAAGAATATTGACTAAAAAACTTGTTCTATATTCAAATTGAGACGCAAGGTTTAAACGAAAATATCTACTGAAAACCTTGATTATTTTTTTAACCTCCATGAGCATTAAACTTCTTCACTCCTTTACTATAAATTGCCATCGATAATGATATAAATACAGAAATCCAAAAAGCTTGGATTGGTATCGAAGTTAGTACATGTGATATAGAAAAATTAACAAACATTTTTGCAGGTGCCCATGCTATAAATGAAATAGGTAGATACTGTAATACTTTTTGAACCCAGTCAGGATAAAACTCAATTGGTACAAATGTCCCAAATAGCAAAATAAGTTTTGAGTAGATAAAAAAGAAAGATCGATTTTCCTCAACATAAAAGGCTATAAGGACAATTGTTATCATAATAAAAAACTGCAATGTCATAGATAGAAGCGTAGAGATTAAAAACCAAGGTAACACCATTATATTATTAACTGGAGGTACCCCAACTAGTAAAGCTCCAAGTGCAAGTGCAACAAGCGAGTACATCAGGAAGTTCACCACAACACCACCCATACAATTTGCAAACTGATAAAAAACATAGTGATATGGTTTTACCAGTTTATACGCAATAGATCCACTTTTTATCTCTTGACCAATCTCGTAATAAACTGATGAACGCATTGACGTTACAATAAGTTCAGCTATACATATATACCAAATCATCTGAGCAATGTATATCCACTTATCGTGTTATTTTTAACTATGACATTCCATAAGTTGAAAAACACAAAGATAAACATCATAAATATTAGTGTTCCTCCAATAATGTTTTTACTATAAAAAAACTGTATTTTTGAAACTAATAATAAACGTTGTCCAGTATTTTTTTATCATCATACATTCCTCAACGACGTATTCCTATAGATTTCTTCAATGATTTCCTACATAGAAGGGTTCTCTATAGTAATATCTTCTATCCCTCCGCCAGCACTTAACATAACCACAATGCTATTAATTTCAATTTCATTTCAATTACTGAAAATCCATATTTCTCAATAAAATATTTAAATTGTTTTATATCCCATTCTTTATATATCTTAAACCCTAAAATAGATATCAAGCTTTTTATAATTCTACTTTGCTTTCCCTCTTTCCATAGAAAAGTAGGGGCAAACAAAACGCCATTAGATTTTAACACTCTATATATTTCTTTCATTGCCTTATCAGAATTAGGCATAATATGAAGTGCATTAGCGATTACAACACAATCAAATTCTACATCTGCAAATGATAATGTTGTTGCATCGGCTACTTTTAATATAAGGTTTTTGTATTCTCCATGCTTTCTAGCTTCCAAAATCATTCATTCAGAGAAATCTGTTCCAATCGAACTTTTGACATTTTTTGAAAGAATAAATAACAATTGTCCTGAGCCACAAGCAAGTTCAAGTACATTCATGTCTTTATTAAAATAAGGACAAATATATTCACAAACTTTATCATAAACTCCTTTATCTTTTCTCATAAAAGGTGCATATAGCTTGGCAAATGTATCCCAAAATTTTTTATTGCTTTTATCACTCACTTTCAACACTCCTTTTAATATATATTATCTTACCAATAATTTATATTGACCTTATTTTCTCATTTTAATATATCACAAAAAAGAAAAATTATGTAAGTCTACATGAAAAAAGACGTGGAGCGTTAACTCTACGTCTCTTTTTTATTCAAATCTGTTGCTTCTTTTATTTGACATTTGATATACTTGAAATAAAGAGGGGAATAAAAATGTTAGAAAATACAACTTTAAAATATAAAATAATAGAATTAATCAAACTAAAACAAGAAGGAGCATATTGGGATTTTAAAAAGCAATGGCATGTAAAAGAAAATAATTATAAATTGCTTCATGATATCATATGTATGGCAAATAATTTAACTAATCATGATGGTTTAATTATTATTGGTGTAGACGAAGAAAAAGATTATAAAATTGTAGGCGTAGAAGAAGACAAAAATAGAAAAAACACTCAAAATCTAGTTGATTTTTTGAGAGCAAAAAAATTTTCAGGAGAAATTAGACCTACTGTTGTGGTTGAAGAACTTATAATTTATGGCAAAACAATAGATGTAATTATCGTAAAAAATGATAAACATGCTCCATATTATTTAAAAGAATCATATGGTGAAGCAAAAAGTAATTTTATTTATACTCGAATACAAGATACAAACACTCCAATAAATGAATCTGCAGATAGAAATAAAGTAGAATATCTATGGAAAAAAAACTTTGGTTTAACATCAAGTATATTAGAAAGATTAGAAATATATTTAGAAGATTATGGTAATTGGATCGATAGTCCATATGGAGAAATGGATAAATACTATAACCTTTACCCAGAATTTACTATTGAATATGTTAGTGCCAAAGATGAAAGAAAGGGTTATGAATTCTATTTGTTTACACAAAAAGATACAACACCTTATTGGTATGATATAAAATTTAAATATCATCAAACAATTCTAAAGGAAATAGGAGGGGTTAATCTAGATGGATGTAGATACTTTACCCCATGTCCTGAAAAAGATGGAATTATTCTCAATGAAACAGATTCATGTCATTGGGATATCACATATAGATATTTTACGAAGGGAACTTTCCTTTATAAAGCACATCAATTTTTTCATTTACAAGAGGATTGTCGTGGAAGAGATTCTAAGTACATGTTTTTGCAAGTTGTCTTAATATTTGAATCAGAAGATGAGCGAATGAAATTTACTGAATTTGCTAAAATCAATTGGAATAGACGAGATGAATACTTAAATGAGAAAGATATACCAAAAATGAGAGATCTTCCTGAAAAATTAGATAAGGAACATTTTCAAAAACAATATGCAGATGCATTAGTTCTTCAAAAAATGTTAAAAGAATTTAGAGAAAATTTATCACGAATATAGCTATCATGAAAAAAAGACGTGGAGCTGTCCTGAACCTTAAAAGTTGGACTAATAATTAAATTGTAATAGATAAGGTTTGATGCCAATACTGCATTGGTGTTAAACCTTTTCT
>JAEZWK010000024.1 GCA_023443045.1 Bacillota bacterium | reverse complement strand
TCCTTATACCATTCCAAAGCGGCATTAACAGCTGCCACAACACCTTTTGAGCTAACTGTAGAACCAGAAATTTTTTCTATTTCATTAGGTGATTTCTTTGTCGTAACTACGTTGATCAAATTATCAGTCGGCATATCTTTAAATTGCTCTTGAAATGAAGGATCTTCAACTTTTGTACCAATATTTGGAGTTTCTTTGTGTTTTAAAATTTTTATTTGAACAATTTTACCATCTATGATACCAGAGATAACAGTAATATTTCCTCCATATCCGCCTCCATTAGAGGTTACTAGATATCCTAAATTATTTCCATCTTTCTTAGCAATAACTACTTTTTCTATTTTAGGATGATTAGCACGCAAAGATTTCATTTCATCAGAAGAAAAATCTTCGAAATCATCTGCTTCTGGTATAATTTCTTGATAAGCCTCAATTGCTTTTAGTCTTTCTCTTTCTGCAATAATAGGTTTAGTAATATCATTAACAACAGCAAGAACTCCAGCAGCAATTGCAGAAACTAATAATAATATAAAACCGAGTTTAAGATTTTCTTGCATGTTTTTTTACCTCCCCAAATACTCTAGGAATAGTTAATCTATCAATTAGTGGTACACAAATATTTAATATCAGAATTGAATAACTAACCCCTTCTGGCATTCCACCTTTTAATCTTATCAGAGCGGTCAACACTCCACATAAGACTGCATATATTACTTTACCTAAATTTGATATAGGTGCAGTTGCATAATCTGTTGCCATAAAACAAGCTCCCAATATCAATCCTCCACCTAAAAGGTGATAAAGTAAATTAGTATCTCTAACACCTAAACCAAATAAAACAACCATTGTGGAAAGTATATATATAATTGTGATTTTATAATCAACAACTTTTCTAATTACCAAATATAAAAATCCGATTAATAGAAAAAACGCACTTGTTTCTCCTAATACACCACCAATATTTCCAAAAAACATATCTTTTAGAGAAGGTAATATACCCTCAGAACCTTTTAATATCTGTAGCGGAGTAGCTCCAGTTATACCATCTGGTCCGATATAATTTGTCATAATTGCTGGCCAGCTAAGCATCAATATAGCTCTACCTGCAAGAGCTGGATTTACAAAATTCGATCCAATTCCTCCAAAGAACTCTTTGACAAAAACTATAGCAAAAAGACTGCCTACTATAGGAAGCCACCAAGGTGCATTTGCTGGTATATTGAAAGCTAATAACATGCCTGTTACAACAGCACTTAAATCATAAATAAGAATTGGTTTTTTAAAAGCTTTCTGTGTCATAGCTTCAAAAAATACACAAGAAACAACTGAAATAAGTGTTAACACCAAAGCATTATACCCAAAAATATAAATAGAATAAAATAGTTGTGGTAACAATGCAATAATTACATCCAACATAACTCTCTGAGTAGTATTTTTGGTTCTTAAATGAGGCGCTAAAGCCACTTTCCATGATTGCTTTTTATAATCAATCTGTGTTTCAAAAGGCAAATCTTCAAGATTTTCAAGCTCACCTTTATTTTCAACTTCAATCACTTTTGTGTTATCTATTTTCGATGATGTAATTGTTTTATTTTCATTATTTAATTTCGCGTTATTCTCATTGATAATATCTGTTCTATTATCAATATTATTATTTTCTATATTTAAGTTTTTATCCATAGCTACCTCGATTTTTTACTCAATAATTTCAACTCTCTCTTAGCTGCAGATATAAGTTCAGTAAGAGGTCTGTGTGCAGGACAAATATACGAACACGATCCACAAGCAATACATGCTTGAGCATTATATTTTTGTGTATCTTCTAATCTACCTTTAGCCATAAGCTCAGCTATATTTAAAGGTAATAAATGTACTGGACATGCATTTAAACATTTAGCACATCTAATACACGGACTCATATTGTACTTGGTTGCAGGATCTTCTTTTAAAACTAGTATACCAGAACTATTTTTTTGTACTGGTACATCCAAATCAAATTGACTAAAACCAGTCATAGGTCCTCCTGCTATTACAGCTTCAGGATTACCAGAAAAGCCACCTGCTGATTTTATTAAATGTTTTATAGGAGTACCCACTCTAGCCAAAATATTTCTAGGTTGTTTTACCCCATCACCTGTAACAGTCACAACTCTTTCATAAGATGGTTTACCAAAAACTACTGCTTCATAAATTGCAATTGCAGTACCTACATTAGTAACCAAAGTATGAACATTACCAGTCCTTCCTCCTTTAGGTACTTTTCTTTTCAAAATAGAATCTACCATTCTATATGAATCACCTTGAGGAAATTTAGTTTTAAGAACTGCTACATTCAAATTTGTATACTGTGCTAATAATTTTGTCATATTTTCAATAGCATCAGGTTTGTTATCTTCTATACCTATGTATCCATTAGTTGCATTTGTAACTTTCATTATTATTTTTAATCCAGTTACTAGCTTTTCTCCCCACTCTAGCATCATTCTGTGGTCACATGTTAAAAACGGCTCACACTCAGCAGCATTAATTATAACAGAATCAATACCACTTCTAGCTCCATCAAGTTTTGAATGTGCTGGAAAAGCTGCACCACCCATGCCTACAACTCCTGCCATTCTAACTTCTTTTATTATGTCATCTATACTCATCTTTTCAAAATCGCGATTTAATAATTCATACCCTAATGTTTCTTGGAAATCATTGGAAATTATTACACACTGACATTTTGATCCATCTTGAGTAAATCTTTCTTCAATTTTTTTTACTTTTCCTGATACAGATGAATGAACAGGTGCACTTAATGATATTTCTTGCCATCCTATCATTTGTCCAACTTTAACTTCATCTCCTACCTTTACAAGCGCTTCACATGGTGGCCCTACATGCTGTATTAGCGGAATGATAACCTCATCCGGATATTCAGTATTTTCTATTGCCATATGTGAAGATAACTCTTTAAATTCTGGAATATGTATTCCGCCTTTAAAGGTAAGTTTATTACCGAGCATATCCTTCACCTCTTTTAAATTTTTATGTCAATAGTATAACATATTTTAAAAAAAAATTAAAGATTTATCATTAATCAAATAAAAAAAGCAACAAATAAATTGTTACTTTTTTCAAATTATGGTGATGTAAAATATGCAGTTTTTAAGTCATCATAAGGAAATATTAGATTAGGGTGAAATTCTCCCACTATATTTTTAGATAAAATAAGACATGAATCTGAAAATACTAAGGGTATAAAATCAGAATTTTTTATCAGATTATTATCTATTTCTTGTATTACATCCATGGCTTGTTCTATATTATCTTTTTTAGATAATTCCAGATGTAATGACTTTAAATCATCGTTAGAGTAATTAAAAATATTTCCATTTATCAAATCATAAGTTTGATCCTTTATTATATTTGTATTAAGAGCAAATATACACACATCATAAAAATTTGACTTTAAATTTTGAGAGTATGATTCAAAAGATTCGTTTCTAGAAACATCAATGACATCTATACCTACATTATTCCAAAATTGTATCAATTTGGCTGCTATTAATTTATGAATTTCATTTCCAGAATAATAATATAGTCTGATTTTTTTATTCTCTATTTTATTAGATAATAATTTTGATTCTTCCAAATTATAACTTGAAGAAAATGGTCTGTTTATATAGCTATCAGGATTTAAAAAAGTATTTGCAACTGTTGCATATTCATTAAATATATCCGATTTAATTCTTTCTTTATTTATAGATTTTCTTATCAAGTTTTTGAAATCATTTGAAAAATTTCGGTTGTTTATAAATAAACCATATACTTTATTGGATGCAAATCTGTAGCCGTGAAAGTTTTCATTATTAGAAAATCTTAAAAATTCGTCTGAAAATGAAATCGTTGCTTGAATTCGTCCTGTGTCTATGGCTGTATATATCAATTGTTCATCTTCTAAGATAATTCCTTTAATTCTTTCTATAGCAGACTTTTCTCCATGGTATCCCACAAATCTTTCTAGTAAAACTTCTCTATTTTTTTCTAGATTTGATAATTTATAAGGACCTGTTCCTATATAATTACCATTTTCGTCTTTCTTTACTATAGGAAATATAAGATATTCCTTTAAAAAAGGACCTTCACCAGTAAAATTAAATTCAACTGTATTTCTATCTATAACTTTTGCTTCTAGAGGAAATTTTTTTGTAATATTATTAACCATAAGATTATAATATGCACCTTTTCCAGTATTTCTTATCATTTCAAGGCTATTAACTATATCCTGTGATGTTAAATAGCTTCCGTCATGAAACTGTACTCCATCTATAATTGATACAGTTATTTTTTTTCCTTCCTGTGTTATATTGCTTACTAATATTTCCTCGGGTTTATAATTATTTTTTAATTTATATAGTCCTTCAAACATTAGCTCTGAAAAGTATAAGTAACTAATATTATCTGTTGTCAGTGGATTCAAATTATCAAATGGTGTAAGAGGTATACTTATACTTCCTTCTGTTGCTGTCAAGAAAGAATAATCTATATTATTTTCTTGTGTATTTTCGCTTTTCGAGCATGAGGCTAACAAAAAACTAAAACAAAATAAGATTATAAGAATAATTTTAAACTGAATCTTCAAATTAAATCCTCCAACCATTTTTTTATTGACTTTATGGATCCAAATCCCTGATTTTTAAATTTTAAAATATAGTCTTGCATTTTTTCGGGGACTCTATATGGTGTTTTTAAGAGTAATTCATATCTTTTTTTTAACTTCTCAATATTTTGTACATACTTTTTCGTCTCTTCAAAAGGAATATTTTCTACAGATAAATTTTCGTTTATAATCCCTTCATCTAACCATTTTTTCAAATTACTTGGCCCAGCATTGTATGCTATTAATGCTAATTTTTCACTTTTAAATCTTTCGATTAGATCTTTTAAGTAAATTGCTCCTAAATATATATTTTTTTCAGGTATAAATATATCAGATATTTTTGTTTCTACTGAAAATTTTTCTGTTACATAGTCGATAGTTGTTGGCATTAATTGTGTTAATCCCAGTGCACCTTTATTGCTCACAGCATCAAACTTAAAATTACTTTCTTGTTTTATTAACGCTAATAATAATGCCTTATTTATTCCGGTTTTCTCAACAGTTTTATCTATTTCTTCTTCGTATTTTATAGGTACTGTAAGAGTTAAAAAAATATTAAACAAAACATATATAAAAAGTATATAAAATAAAAATTTAATTATTCTTTTCATTGTAAAAATTCCTTTAATTGTGAGATCGCGCTACCTGAGCAATTATTTTTTATTATAAAATTAGTTTTTGTTTTTACAGAATCATCCGTCAAAAAGTACTGTTCTCTTTCTAAAATATCATTTTTTTTCATTTTTCTTTGTATTCTTAGTCTTTTTAATCTAATTCTTTTTTCCACATCTATATATATTATTTTATCTGGGAAAAAACCATTTTCATTAGCTATTTTTTCTGTTTCAAAATAAATAGGAATTTCAACAATATAAGATCCTTTTATTTTTGAAAGATATCTATAAAACCTGGGATGAACGATTGATTCCACCATTTTTTTTATTTTTTTATTTTTAAAAAAGTTATTTTTTATATAATTCAAATCATAGACTTTTTTTTGATTAAGAATTCGTAAAAAATTTTTTGAATTCATAAATTCTTTTGCCCAGTCATCAGCGTAGATTATTCTTTTTTCATTTAATCTTTTTAATATTGTACTTTTTCCGCTTCCCATTTTGCCAGTGATAACAATTTTTTTATTTTGCATCAAACCAATTTTCTCCTATTGCATCACTAACCTTTAGATAAACTCCAACATCTAAAGTATTTTCCATAATTTTCTTTATTTCATCCTTAATTTTCATTTCATCCTTGTGTAGTTCTATTATAAGTTCGTCGTGAATTGTCAATAATAATCTACTTTTTAAATTGTTTTTCAATAAATACTCATTTATTTCTACCATTGCTTTTTTGATTATATCAGCTGCCGTTCCTTGGATTGGAGTGTTTAGAGCGACTCGTTCTCCAAAACTTCTTATATTAAAATTTGAGTTTTTAAGTTCTGGAATATATCTTCTTCGATGTAGCAATGTTTCTACGTAACCATTATTTTTTGCTTCCTTAACAATATCTGTCATATATTGTTTTATTTTTGGAAAATTGTTTAAATAACTATCTATATACTCTCCAGCCTTTTCTCTAGAGATATTTAAATTTTGACTTAAACCATAATCACTTATTCCATATACTATACCAAAATTTACTGCCTTTGCGTGTGAACGTTCTAGACTACTTACTTCATCATAATTTTTATCAAAAACTTCACTTGCAGTTTTTTGATGAATATCTAAATCTTCTTTGAAGCCTTGAATCATCTTTTCTTCATGACTTACCCCTGCTAAAACACGTAATTCGATCTGTGAATAATCAAGATCATAGAACACATAACCATCTCTCGCAATAAAAGATTTTCTTATTTCCTTTCCTTTTTCATGTCTTGTTGGTATATTTTGTAAATTAGGATCTTGCGAAGATAACCTACCGGTAGTAGTAACTAATTGCTTAAAATCTGTTCTTACGATACCATTTTCATCTACTAATTTTAATAATCCTTCTATAAATGTACTTAGTAATTTACTATCTTTTCTATATTCTAAAATTAGTTTGGGCAATTCATGTTTTTCTGATAATTTTTCTAAAACATCTTGATCAGTAGAGTATCCTGTCTTTGTTTTTTTTATAACAGGTAATTCTAATTTTTCAAATAAAATATTGCTCAACTGTTTTGGTGAATTTATATTAAATTCCTCTCCTGCTAAGTTATATATTTCTTTTTCATACTCTTTTAAACTAGATCTATAATCTTCAGCTAAACTCTTTAAGAAATCTATATCTATTTTAACTCCATTTTTTTCCATACAAGCTAAAGTAAAAGTTAGAGGAATTTCTATATTTTTATAAAGATCATAGAAAGACTCACTCTTTATGATCTCATTTTCAAAATCATATAAATCTTTTATTTGTTTCAACATTATAGAAATATGATGGGCTAAAACTTCTTTATCAAATTCTTCAAAATTTTTCTTTTTATTTTCCTTTAAAGAGAGAAAATCATATACATTTACCAAATTTACACGGAAAAACTTTTCATACCAATAACTTAAATCTGTTGCATTTAAATTAGAATCGATTACATATTGCATCAAGGCCAAATCATCATTAAAAGGATTTTTTTCCAGTTTTTCTTCTAATAAATAAAAAATATCTTCCTTTGCATTAAAAGAAATAACGCTCTTATCTTTTATAGAATCCACGATCAAATGTGGTTCAATCTTTTCAAATGAAATATATGACATATCATCAGAAATAAGAGAAAATGCTACTGGTTCATCAATTCGATAATCTCCCACAAATATTATTTTGAAAACAGAATTTTGGGAACATTTTTTTAACTCATTTATAAATTCTTTTGATGAAATAATAGAAAATTTTGTTTCTATATTTACATGATGAGAATCTACTATATAATCTTTTAATTCTAATTTTCTATAAATCTCTTGCAAAGATTCTTCGTCAGATTCCTTTATAACAAATTCATCTAAATCATCTATTTCAAGATTTTTATATATTTCCCCAAGTTTATATGATAATAAAACATCATCCCTATTTTCTTCTAATTTTGTTCTAAGTGATTTGGATTTTATTTTATCAAGATTATCATAAATACCATCGATATCATTATATTCTTGTAATAAAGGTGTCACACTTTTTTCACCAACACCTTTAATTCCAGGTATATTATCAGATTTATCCCCAATTAAAGCTTTTAAATCAATAAGTTGAGATGGCTTTAAACCAAATTCTTCAATAATAGCATCTTCATCATATATGTTATGCGACTTTGTAGCTGCAAAAATCACTTTAACATTCTTATCCACCAGCTGAAAATAATCTCGATCTCCGGTCAGCAAATATATTTCTACCTGATTTTTGAATTTATTTACTAAACTTCCTGCGATATCATCTGCCTCATAATTTTCTACACTTAAAGTCTTAATACCTCTTCTTTCAAGTATTTCATGAATAAATGAAATTTGTAAATTTAATTCCTCAGGAAATTTTTTTCTTCCACCTTTATAATCAGCATATAACTCATGTCTAAATTTTTTTCCCTTGGCATCAAACAATACAGCTACATATTTTGGTTCTATCTTTTTTAAGTTTGATTCCAACGACTTCAAAAAACCATATACAGCATTAGTTTGTATACCCGTCTTTGTACTTAAATTTTTTATAGCATAAAACGCTCTATTTATTATACTTGATCCATCTATTATTAAAAACTTATCCATCTCTTCCTCACTATATAAAAAGCGACAAGTCACCTTATCGCTTACTATTTTCTAAATCTTCCCATCTGTGATTCTACAGAATTATTTTTATCTAAAACTTCTACCCAATCCAATGCCTTTCCAGTACCAATAGCAACACACTCAACAGCATTTTCCGCAACTCTAACTTGTATTCCAGTTCTTTCACTTATTATTTGTGGAAGCCCTCTCAACAAAGCTCCTCCACCAGTCATTATAATTCCCTGAGTAGAAATATCAGCAGCTAATTCTGGCGGTGTTCTTTCTAATGTATAATGTACAGCTTCTACAATTTCTTGTACCGGTTCTTTTAATGCTTCTAGCATATCATTTGATGAAACAACAACATTCATAGGTAGTCCAGTGACCAAATTTCTACCCTTAATCTCTAAAAACTCTTCTTCTTGAGGATATGCACAACCTATTTTTACTTTTAATTCTTCTGCCGTTCTTTCTCCAATCATCATATTATGTTTCTTCTTAACAAATTTAGTAATTGCCTCATCACAATTATCACCTGCTACTTTAATGGATCTAGATACAACAATTCCACCCAATGAAATTACAGCAACATCAGTTGTTCCTCCACCAATATCTATAACCATATTTCCAGTTGGTGCAGTAATATCAAGACCTGCACCAATAGCTGCTGCGATAGGCTCTTCAATCAGATAAGTCTTTACAGCACCAGCTTCATTACTAGCTTCGATAACAGCTCTTTTTTCTACTTCTGTACACCCAGAAGGAACACAAACAATTAATCTTGGTTTTAATAACATCCTTCCAAGAGCTTTCTCAATGAAATATTTTAACATTCTTTCTGTTACATGGTAATCAGAAATTACACCTTCTTTTAAAGGCCTTACCGCTACAATATTTCCAGGTGTTCTACCAAGCATTTTTCTTGCTTCTTCACCAACCGCTAAAAATTTATTTGTATACTGATCTATAGCAACTACAGATGGCTCTTGTAATACAATTCCTTTTCCTTTTACATATACCAATACACTTGCAGTTCCTAAATCTATTCCTACATCACTTCTTAGAAAAAAACCCATTTTATCCCTCTCTAGAAATTTTTGCTCCTAAATTACTTAGTTTATTAATAATATCTTCATATCCTCTATCAATATGATAAATATCTTCTATTATAGTTTTACCAATTGCAGATGTAGCAGCTATCAAAAGCGCAGCACCACATCTTAAATCAGTAGCTTTTACTTTACAACCTCTAAGTGTTTTTACACCTTGAACTATAGCATTTCTGCCATCAACCTTTATATTTGCTCCCATTCTTATCAATTCATCAGCATGCATAAATCTGTTTTCAAATACAGTCTCAATTATAACACTTGTCCCATCAGCAATGGTGGATAACGCCATAAACTGAGCCTGCATATCTGTTGGCATACCAGGATAAGGAAGTGTTTTTATATCAAAAGGCTTAATAATTTTATTGCCTATAACTCTTATAGAATCTGTATCTTCTATAACAGTAGCTCCAGAATCTTTTAATTTAAAAATTACAGGTCTCATATGATTTACAATAACATTTTTTACAGTCACATCTCCACCGGTTTGTTGAGCTGCAATTAAATATGTTCCAGCTTCAATTCTATCCGGAATAATCTGATGCTTACATCCATGTAATTGTTTTACACCTTTTATTTTTATTGTAGAAGTTCCTGCGCCTTTAACTTCTGCTCCCATTTTATTTAAAAAATTTGACAAATCAACAATTTCTGGCTCCATAGCTGCATTTTCAATTGTCGTTTCGCCTTCACACATTACAGATGCCATCATAATATTTTCAGTAGCACCTACACTTGGAAAATCCAAATAAATAGATGTACCAACAATTTTATCTGAACATGCTTTTACTTTTCCTATATCGGTAGTAACTTTTACTCCCAGAGCAGTGAATCCTTTTAGGTGTAAATCAATTGGTCTGGTACCAATGGCACAACCACCCGGTAGGGCATTTTCTGTTTTACCCATCCTAGCTAAAAGAGGTCCCATCACACAAAAACTTGCTCTCATTTTACCCATTAACTCTGGACCTACAACAGTATTTGTTATTTCCGTCGAATCAAACACATATATATTTGGTTCTGGATGTGAAACTTTTACTCCTAAACTTTCTAAAACTTCTATTAGTATTTTTACGTCATTTAATTCAGGCACATCTTCTAATACAACTTCACCACCTGCTAATATCGTCGCACACATAATTGGTAAAGCGGCATTTTTTGCTCCACTAACTCTTACACTTCCTTTAAGAGGAGTAGGTCCTTCTATTATAAATCTTTCCAAGAAATTATCATCCTTTTTTATCTTAATTTAAAAATTATCTCAAAATTTAAGTATTCTAAAATAATACGTATATATTATACACTAAAATAGATTTTTTTTCACTATTTTTTGATAATTAATAATCAATTAAAGTTTGGTAGATATAAAATATTTAATGCTTTTTGTAAAATATCTTCCTCATTATATTCATCTTCTATCAGAATAAAATCTTCACTTATTCTATCGATATTTTTTAGAAAAAATTCATTATCAAATATTAAACTTTTTATTTCCAAATCATCCTCAATTCTATTTTCTATAACATTTGAATATTTTTTTATTTTTTTAAAATTATCTTCTATATATTCCTTTGTCATTACCAATACAATGCTTTTTATATTTTCTAATTCATATTCACTAAATGATTCTTGCCAATTTAATGGTACATAAAAACCTTCTATTATCAAATTTTGTTTGTTTTCAATAGCTGTTTTTATCATTTCTCGTATTATAGGCCATAAAATTTCTGTTATTTTTTCATCTTCATATTGTGTTACATCGATATAATTGCTTCTTATCAATCCCATTTTCAAATGATCTATAGAAAAACACGGATAATAAATCTTTTCTATCAATTTTTGTGATAGAAGAGTTTTGCCAGTATGAGAAGCTCCAGTAATTATGATTACCATATTATAAAAAAACCTCTATAATTTTAGAGGTTAATTTAATACATATAATAAAGCTAAATCCGTTGTGGCTTTAATTGCATCTCTATGAGTTCTTTCAAATGAGTGACTTGCATCTACACCAGGACCTATAAGTGCGGCTCTTACATCATGACCTGCTCTTTGTGCTGCAGATGCATCAGAACCATAGAATGGATAGATATCGATAACATAGTCAATATTATTTTCTTTAGCTAATTTTATTAATATTCGCTTCATATCTATATCATATGGGCCAGTTGAATCTTTAACACAGATGGTAACTTTTTGCTCATCAGAAGTTTGTCCTGGTCCAGGCGCTGCCATATCTACAGCTATAAATTCACTAACTTCACTAGGTATATGCGCAGAAGAACCATGTCCTACTTCTTCATAATTTGAGATGAATAAATAAACTGTTTTTTCTGGTTTTATATTATTTTCTTTTAAATACTTCGCTATTCCTATTAAAGTAATTACACAGGCTTTATCATCTAAATGTCTACTTTTTATATATCCTGAATCACAAATCTTAGTTCCAGTTTCATAATAAATAAAATCTCCAACTTGAATTCCTAATTTTTCTACATCTTCTTTATTTTTAACAACTTCGTCGATTCTTATTTCTAAATTTTTATCATTTCTTACTATTTCAGTTGTGAGCGATCCATTAACATGGCTTGATGCCGCTGTTGTCATTATTGTACCGGTATATTTTTTCCCACTTTCTGTAGCTATTTGTACTTCTAAACCTTCTACTGTAGGCCATGCATAACCACCTAACATTGACATTTTTAATCTGCCATTAGGTTTTATTTCTTTTACCATTGCTCCTAGAGTATCTACATGGGCGCTTAATAAAACTGCGTCATCTAAATTTTTTCCAGGAATTTTAGCAATTAAAGCTCCTTTGTTAGTATATTCTACCGAGCAATATTTTTGTAACTCATCATATACTTTTTTTATTGCTACCTGAGTATCACCTGTTGGTGATGGTGTTTTTAATAAATCAATACAAAAGTCAATTAAATAATCTAAATCATAATTCATAACTTTCACTCCTTATTATATTAATTATATCACCTATTTTAAATATTTCAAAATATATTCTATAGCTAAATTATATCCGTATAAACCCGCTCCAGAAATTATCACATCACAACCTTCAGCTGTAACTAATTTTTTTCTAAACTCTTCTCTTTTGTATACATTTGATATATGAACTTCAACTTTTATTTTTTCTAATGCTTTTAAAGAATCAAATATTGCAATGCTGGTATGTGAAAAACCACCTGGATTGATTATTAGAGCATCATATTCTCTTTCCCAAATTGACTCTATTATTTCTCCTTCATAATTTGTTTCTACTAAATCTATATCAATTTTGTAATTTTTTTTAAGTTCTTCACAATATTCTTTAAAATTATTTTTTCCATATATTTCTGGTTCACGTTTTCCTAAATATTTTAAATTAGCACCATTTATTATTAAAATTTTCATAATTTATGTCCTTGCCTCTTCAATTCATTTTTTATATAATTAGCAGTCAAAAATAATGAGTTTTTTATTTTAACTTGAAAATCAGAAAAATCAATATACTTTTCATTCCTATTTTCATATAATTCTTTTAAAACTTTTTTTCTGTCATGTTTTAGTAGCGGTCTATTTTTAGCGCTAGCAAATTTTAGAATTTCATCTATATCTCTTTCCAGATATATTACAATTCCAGTATTCTTCATGATAGATTTATTCTGTATTCTTTCTACAATTCCACCACCAGTTGATATTACAGCTTTTTTATTCATCAAACTGAGAGATTTCAGTGTTTCAGTCTCTAATTCTCTAAAATAATTTTCCCCATTTACAAATATTTCATAAATTTTCTTTTTATAAGTTTTTTCTATACACCAATCTGTATCATAAAATTTATATCCTAAAATATTAGCTAAGCGAAATCCTAAACTTGTTTTTCCAGATCCAGGCATTCCTATTAAATAAATTTTCATCTATTATTCCCACTTTATATTAATTAATCTTTGAACTTTTCACTCATTCTATATAGATCATATAAAACTATTGCCAGTGAATTCTCTAATACTATTCTTACTCTTTCTGAAATATCTTTATCGTGTGCTCCTTCGTTTTTATAATTTACTTCTTCATAATTTGTATTTAACGTCTTTATTTCTTCTGATATGGTTGGTATAGGCTTTAATAATACATCAAATAATATATCGCTTCCATTAGTTATACCGCCTTGAATACCTCCATCATGATTGTGTTTTGTCTTTACTTTTTTTCCGTCATAAATAAATGGATCCAGATTATTCATTTGATCTTTATTGTAATTATCTAGAATGCTGCCAAAGTTAATTCCCTTTACTGCGGGTATACTAAAAAACATATGAGAAATAATGCTTTCGCAAGAATCAAAAAAAGGATCTCCCATTCCCGAAATCATATTTGTGGCAACTATTCTAATCTTACTACCAAATCCGGGTTTGGCAAATAATATTTGTGATATAATTTCAATTCCCTTCGATTGCAAAATTTTTTTAGCAAAAAACCCAGCAATAACTAATGCTACAGTCATTCTTCCTGAAGACATACCACTTCCAGATTTCCACCTATCTTCTCCATATTTAATAAAGCGTGAATAATCTGAAGTATTAGGTCTAAATATATCAAAATTATAATCCTTAGCAACAAAACACTCATTAGGAACTGTTATAACTAATGGTGTTTCCGTTGTTTTTCCATCTTTGATTCCGGATATAAAAGATAATCTATCCTCTTCTATTCTTGGTGTTTCTGTTATCTTATTAGGTCTTCTTCTTTTTAAATCTTTTTCTAATTCTTCAAAATTAATTTCATAACCAATAGGTAATCCTTCAATAACAACACCAATATTTTGATCATGACTTGCCCCAAAAATAGTTGTTTTATAAATTTTTCCAAAAGTATTAGACATTATAGACTCCGTATATTATTATACATATTTATATCAGATTTTTTTAAAGAGCTGATACCTTTTAAATATAATTTTCTTTTTGTAATAATAGCAAGAATAATAGCCATTTGACAAATTCTGTGGTCATTTACATTTAGGTATAAAGGCTTATTATTTGATTTTATATTACCAATTATTAATTTATTTCCATCTAATTTAAAATTTATATTGAATTTTTTTAGAACTCTTAAAATTTCTAATTGTCTATTTGATTCTTTATATACTAGGTTTTCTATTCCTTTTAATGTACTTTTTTTATTTTTAAGTGCAAAAAAGGAACTAAGAACTGGTGCTATATCTATATTATTCTTTAGATCTACAGAATTACAGCCTGCACTTATCCATTTTAAAATTATATTATCCCTTTGCGATCCATATCTTAAAGATTTGATTTTTCCTAAGCACCCGAATGATTTTAATACATAATAAAAAGCATCATTGCTAGCATCCGATGGCACATAGACAATATTTTTGTTTTTGGGATTATCTAAATAATATATTCCATCTCTTTTTTTATATCCAAATCTATTTAAAGCATCAATTGTTATATCTATATATTGAGCACTTTTTTCTAAATTATAGTTGACATTAAACTTACCCAAAGAGGCAAATAGCATTCCACTAATATATTGAGATGTTTTTTGTGAATCCACAAAATAAATATTTTCTTTTAGTCTACCTTCAACTGTTAGAGTATTTCTATCGACAGTAAAACATATACCATTTTCATCAGCTATTTGTTTGTAATACTCAAGTGGTCTATCTATAAGTTTTCCCGAGGTTATAAATGTTCTTTTTTCTCCATCCATAGCCAGTGGTATTAAAAATCTAAATGTGGACCCACTTTCACCAACATTAATTTCTTTTTTGAAACACTTATCTTTATCGTATAAAAATAAATCTTTTCCTTTTAATCTGTACGACTTGTACAAAGCATTAAGTGTACAAATTACATCATCACACAGATTTACATTTTTTATAATAGTATCACCAGGAGTTAAAAACGCTAAAATAATAAACCTATGCAAATATGATTTAGATGATGTCAATACATATTTAATTCTACTAGAATTAATAATTTTTTTATCTATCTGCACAAATCCTCCAGACGAACCATTTTTTGTTTAAAACATCCTATATTTATCAAATCGACCATCATAACTTCATCATTTATTTTTTTCTTGTCATTTAATATAAATTTTTCTAATTCTTTATTATTAAAATCTATATTATTGGGATTATCAAAATATAATTTAACAAAAATTTCTTCCAATAACTTAGATACTTCTAAATTTTTAAAAAACTTTGTTTCATTTATCATACCTAATAATACACACATACCGTGAGATAACTTATAATTAAAATATGATTCAATTGCATGACCAATTGTATGTCCAAAATTCAATATATTTCTAATACCCTTATCTAACATATCTTTTCTTGTAACTTCTTTTTTTAAATCTATAGCCCTATTTACAATTCTTTTGTAATCTATATCTTTTCCTTTCAATATATTGTCAATTAAGTCATAAGCATAATCTTTATCTAGTAATAAAAATATTTTTAATATTTCCACCAATCCATCAGATAATTGTTGTCGTTGTAATGTATCTAGAAAATTAAAATCTAAAATTATTTTTTGTGCCTGTTTAAAAATTCCCACTTGATTTTTCCTATCTAAAAAATTTATGGCACATTTACCACCCACACTTGCATCTGCCATTGCCAAAAGAGTTGTAGGAATAAAAATATGATCTATACCTCTCATAAATAAACCTGCAGTGAGTCCTACAAAATCTAAAACCGTTCCGCCTCCAATAGCAACTAAAGTGGTATCTCTATCTGCATTTAAAAGAAATAGTTTCTCTAAAATTTTATATAATTCATCCCACTCTTTTAAAGACTCTCCACCTTTTACATAAATTATTTTCAAATTTTCATCTTTTATAGAATCTTTAAAAAAATCGTCAACAATATATATCGCTTTTTTAGGTAATTCACTAAATGTAAACTTATCAACAACAACTATTTGTTCCATCCTATCTCCTCTAACAAATGATCGAATTGTATTAAGTCTATAGTTTGGAAGTTATCCGATTTAGATATTTTTGGATTTTCGTGAACTTCAACGATTAAACCATCCGCTCCGGCTGCCATGGCTGCCTTACTTGCAGGAATTATAAAATCACTATTTCCCATTGAATGAGATGGATCAGCTATAACTATATTATTTGTATTTTGTTTCAAATAAATTATAGCTCCTATATCTAAAACATTTCTAGTTATATTATCAAAAGATCTGATTCCTCTCTCACATAAAATTACATTTTCATTTCCCATTTGTGTGATATATTCTTTTGAATTGAGCCATTCATTTACATATCCAGAAAAAGCTCTCTTCAATAAAATTGGTTTATCTAACGTACCTAAAAACTTTAACAATTCATAATTATACATATTTCTAGTGCCCACCTGAAACATAGAAACATATGGTTTAACTTTTTCAGCTTGCTCAATCGACAATACCTCACATACAGGTTTCATACCCATATCTCTAAGCATTTCTAGTAAATATAATCCATTATATCCAATTCCTTGGTAAGCTTTAGGATCGGTACGCGGTTTAAATAAAGAAGCTCTAATATATTCAATTTTTCTTTCTTTTAATTTTTCGGCAAGACTTATAATCTGTTTTTCATTTTCAACCGAACAAGATCCAGCAATAATTATCATTTCATTTCTCCATTTAAATATTTAGTAAACGCTTCCTCCGCTTGATAAACTAACATATCATAACCGTTTTTTACATTAGAACCATTTTTTTTCATTTCACTTAAAAAAAGTGTTTCTTCTGGCGTATATATCATATCATATGCATACTTTGCATTGGAAATTTCTTTTGTATCTATTGGACATTTTTGTTCATTAAATCCTACACTTGTGCATTGAATTATATTTGTATAATCATTTATAATTCTATCCACATATTTTATATTAGGATTAATTCTTTTTAATTCATCAAATTTATTTTTATTTCTCAAAAAAACATCTACATTTTTATCTCTTAGAGCATATAAAGCACTTTTGGCAGCACCTCCACCACCTAATAACAAAATTTTTTTATCTATCTCAATAAAATTTTCTATACTTCTCATAAAACCTAAATAATCAGTATTATCAGCTACAAGTCGCAAATTCTTAAAAAATAATAAATTAGTAGCTTTTATTGTTTTTACTGGTTCAGAAAATTCATCTGCAAACTTCAAAATAATTTCTTTATATGGCGCAGTAACATGTATATACTCATACACTCCTTGCCTTAATGTTCGAATAGAAGTTTCTATTTTATCTATATCAAAATCCAATAAATCGAATTGTATTTTTACACCATATTTTTCACCAATTTTTTCATAAATTTGGGGAGATTTAGAGTTTTGTATATTCTTTCCTAATAGCGCAATTTTAATCATTAAATAATTTATATAACCTTTCTGTAATATTATATGCGTTACTTCTTAAATAACCTTTTCTTTCTTCAATAAAATCACCAGTAATCAATTTGTTTTTTAATAATATTTCATCATTTTCTGTAACTATAACAGGTTTGGAACCTTCTAACTTATATGGAGATAACATGGCATTAAATGGTTCTAGTGTATTAGCTAAAACGTAATCCACTTCTCTTTGTAAATACTTTTCAATCTCAGAAACATGTTTAGATACTTCATAATCTGTTGTTTCTCCTGGCTGTGTCATAACATTACATATATATACAATAGTTTTATCCTGTAAAATATCAGTCATACCATCTACTAAAAGATTGCATATAACAGATGTATATAAACTACCAGGCCCTAAAATTACAAACTTTGCTTTTTTAATTTCATCTATTATTTCTTTATTTATAGATACATTTTCTTTGAGCTGTAATTTTTGTATATGTGTATTTTTAGCTTCTAAAAATTCTTGTATTTCAGCTTCACCATGTATACAATTTCCATTTTCTAAAAAAGCAACTAAATTCATCGGCTCTAAAGTTACTGGAAGTACCTTACCTTTAAGTTTTAAAACTCTACTTAATAAAGTAATTCCTTCTTGAAAAGAACCTCTCTTTTCTGTTATACCAGCAATTATCAAATTACCTAGAGATTGGCCTTTTAAAGAACCATTTTGAAATCTATAACTAAAAAAAGCTTGAAGATCTTCTGGGGCTTCCGATAATGCTAACAAACAGTTTCGAATATCACCTGGAGGTAACATATTTAAATCTGCTCTTAATATTCCGCTACCACCTCCAGTATCACCTACGGTAACTACAGCTGTCACATTAAATTTTTTCTTTAATTCTGATAAAAGAATACTTAAACCAGTTCCTCCACCTATAGCTACAACATTATACATAACCTTCCTCCAAATCTCTATTAAATATACTGCAGTACATTCCATCTAATTCCAATACATTTTTTAATTTTCTAGCTACAGACACAGATCTTTGTCTTCCGCCTGTGCAACCAATTCCTACAACCAATTTTTCCTTACCTTCTTTTTTATATAATGGAACTAAAAATTTAATTAAATCTTCAACTTTTACTAAAAATTTTTCCACATCATTTTGGTTTAAACAAAAATTATAACACCTTTCATCGTAACCACTCAAATATTTTAATTCGGGTTCATAGAATGGATTTTTTATAAAACGAACATCAAATACTAAATCAGCTTCTAGACAAATACCATGCTTAAAACCAAAAGTAGTAAGAATAATTTTAAAACTATCATCATTTGAAGTTTCTACTATATTGAGTACCGACTCTTTTAAATTAGATAAAGTCATAGAACTAGTATCAATTAAATTTGAAATGCTAACTATATTAGCAAGTTTTTCTCTTTCTAGATGGATTCCAGTAATTATACTTCCATCTTTACTTAAAGGGTGAGGTCTTCTTTTTTCTTTAAATCTTTTTACCAAAACTTTATCATCAGCATCTACAAAAATAACCTTCGCACCATTATTTACCTTTAGCTCATGTATAGTGTCGTACAAATTAGACGAAAAAACACTATTTCTCACATCTAAAGCAAGAGCTAATTTACTCACTTCTGGTTTATCATTTAACATTTTTACCAACTGAGAAATCAAAGGTATAGGTAAATTATCTATACATAAAAAACCATTATCTTCAAGAATATTTAATGCTGCTGTTTTACCAGCTCCGCTTAAACCAGTAACAATAACTAAATCTATCATTATTTTAATATCCTTACTTCTTCTTCTAAAAGAACACCTGTTTTAGAATAAACATCATCTTTTATATAGTTTATTAAATCTATAACATCTTTATAAGTAGCATTAGACTTATTAATAATAAAGCCAGCATGCTTGGTAGAAACTTCTGCGCCACCAATTCTTTTTCCCTTAAGACCACATTCATCAATTAATTTGGAAGCAAAATTATCCTTTGGCCTTTTAAAAATTGAGCCACAGCTGGGATAATTTAGAGGCTGTTTATCTTTTCTTCTAAAATCTAAATCTTTTATAAGTTCATCAATTGTTTTAAAATCACCAATTTCACATTTTAAATCTGCACCCAAAATTATATCATCGGTATTTTGAAAAATTGATTTTCTTACTCCGAAATCTAAATTCTCATTTTTTAATGTAATTATTTTACCCGACCTTAAAACATCTACTTGAATAACTACATCTTTCATTTCTTTACCATAAGCTCCGGCATTCATAAAAATACCTCCACCTAAAGTTCCTGGTATACCATGAAAATTTTCGAGCCCTGCTAATTCATTTGCTAAAGCAAACTCTGATAATTTTCTCATAGAAATTCCAGCATTGGCTGATATAACACCATTATTTACTTTAATATCTGAAAAATTCTCTGAAATCATAATAATAGCTTTATCTATACCAGAATCTGGTATTAAAACATTACTTATTTTACCAAAAACATAATAATCTTCTTCCCTATTTACAATAGAAATAATATCATCTATACATTCTGGAAAGTAAATTATTCTAGCGTTACCACCTACTCTCATACTAGAGTATTTCGCTAAATTTTCATTATACAATATTTTCATAGAAACCTCACATTCAATATATTATAATACCATAAAACACATTAAAAATAAAATAATTGATATAAAAAGTAATTTTTGATATAATTAAATAAATGCTAACGTAGCTCAGTTGGTAGAGCAATGTATTCGTAATACATGGGTCGGCGGTTCAAGTCCGTTCGTTAGCTCCATTTTTTTGAAATTGACTTGCATCTTTTTATGAAGTATGTTATCATTATTATAAATGAAGGAGGTAATTATGGATTTTTCACAAAAGATTAGAAAACTCAGAGAACAGTACGGATTAACTCAAGCAGAATTAGCAGAAAAACTAGGTATAAGTATTAGAACATACAATGCATACGAAAATACAAATCAAAGACCTCGCTACAGAAAAACATACGCTGATATTGCCGGATTATTTGGTGTAGATATAAATTTTCTTTTAACAGATGAAGAAGATTTTATTTTAAGCACTCGTAGAAAATATGGAGAAAACGCTGCAAGAGATGCTCGTGAATTGGTAGAAGGTGTATTAGGTATTTTCGCTGGTGGAAGCATGTCATTACAAGACAAAAAAGCTATACTCGATGCATTCCAAGAAGCATATTACATCGCAAAAAAAGATTCAAATATTAAAACCTCTGTTCTTCCTTGGGAAAGAGAGGAAAAATGATTTTTTCTCAGCTAGTTCATAAAGATGTGGAAAAAATAGTTAATTATTATGGTCATAGAAATCCTGAAATCATCCTAGAAGATTGTGGTGTTACAATTTTACCAGTAGATTCTGAAGCACATACTCTAGGATTTATTTCAAAAATACTAGATAAAGATTTCATATTTATAAATCCAAAATTAAATGATACCATAAAAAAGATTGTTTTTGCTCATGAATTAGGCCATTTTATTTATCACAAAAATATTAGTGATAAATTTTCCCCGATTTTAACAATTGGTAAACAAGAACTTCAAGCCAATGTTTTTGCAGCTCATCTATTATTAAGTGATTCAAATATATTAAGCTCTATAGATGAAGAATTATCTATACATGATATAGCAGAAACTTATAATGTCACTGAAAATTTAGTTCTTATAAAACTAAATGAAATGCATAAACTAGGATTTAATGTAAAACCCCAAATTTGTGACAATAATATTTTCAAAAATATAGATGCTCAAAATCCTATTTATTGGAATAGTGATCTTATAGACTAAAAAAGAGCTAAAAAATTGTCTTGAACCCTAAAAGTTGGACTAACTTTAAAGGTTCGCTACAAAATCAGCTCTTTTTTTATTTGTATTTATTTTCAAATTTTTTATATAATTGCAAAATATCATGTTCTTTTGATTTACTTAATTCTTGTTCATTTTCAAGAAAAACAGATTTAGCTTTTTCAAAATTATTATTCAGCTCTAAAGCCTCAATATATGTCACAATATATTTTCTTTTTAGAAAATTACTTAAATAATATACATCTTCATTCTCTAAAAGAGATAACATTTCCTCTTTTCTATTCAACTGTTCCAAAACTTTTGCTTTGTGTATTAATAAATAACCCTTGATATAATTATCGCTATCTCTTTTTACTTCATCTATAATTCTTAAATATTTATCTGGATCACTTCTTAGTAAGTGAGTATTTTCCTTTATTAGCTGTAATTGTTTTTCTTTTCTTCTAGTTATAAAAAATATCTGTAAAATACTAGACAAAACAATTGCACTAATACATAGTGCAGTATATAGAGTTAGTGAAATATAATGATTTTTATATAAATATCCAAAAAACAAAATAAAACCAATAATAATTACAGTTCTTACACCAAAAAATAATCTACGCATATTACTCCTAAAAAAATATATTAATAAGAAATCTATTATCTTAAATATATTAGTCACTATAGTTGGCTGTGAAATATTCACTTTCAAAATTTAAACTTTTTTAAAATCCATACATCTTAACCTGGCATTTCTTTATTTTTTTCTTGCTTCTCAAAATTTAAAAAAATTTCTCAATCTACATTATAAATTTTACCATTTCTTAAGTATTGAATCTAAATCTGTATTTAAACTACAACTAGAAATAATAAAAATCTCTTCTGGTCTAGGATTTAAATTAAAATTTTTAAAAAATACTTTTGCAAAAGAACATTACCTAACGGAATTAATAAAAAAAGGTTTGGTAAATCGATAAAATTAAATTAATTATTGAAACTATAGCAGTAAGCAATAATATTACTGTTAGTTTGTCTAGATTTTTTGTATCTTGCATATTTTTTACAAATGAGTTATAAATCATCCGATGAAAGGGGCTAACCCCATATCAGAGTTGTTATGATTTTTATAAGTTCGATTATTGAGCCTACTAGACTAATTAAAGCAGTTCAAAAATCTAAATTTTCGAGCTTAGTTTTTATAACTCATTTTTCCTCCTTTCTTTTTAAGATTTATATTTTTTATTAAAAAACATGTGGTTTAAAAAATATATTAATGTGTTTACACTATTATAATATCATTTTTTACTGAATCTGTTAATCTTTTTTGTTTCGCTCATATCCGCTGACATCATAAACTTTCTAAATTGTCTAATTGCATTTTTTAATCCATTAATTATATTTATTTTTCTAGTTTAAATTTTTAAATCCTTTAGGGGCTTATGCACCCCTCCTCTGTTTTTACATAGTCACAATATTAAAAATCTTTAAAACTATGCGTAATACATTTACAACCAACAATACCCATAAAATTTTTGTGATTTTTTCAATTTTTTTATTATCTTCCATATTTTTAAAAAATGGTTTATAATATATCCGATGATAGGTGTTAACCCCATATCAGAGTTGTTATGATTTTTATAAGTTCGATTATTGAGCCTACTAGACTAATTAAAGCAGTTCAAAAATCTAAATTT
>JAEZWK010000019.1 GCA_023443045.1 Bacillota bacterium | reverse complement strand
ACAAGAATGGTACACACCATACATCCTAAGCGCAAGAATAGCAGAATGGCTAGACATCTACAACGAACAAACAAACTACGAAGACAAAATCACAAGAGAAGAAGTAGCACACATAACAAATAGAGCATTAGGAAGAACCACAGACGCAAAATATGTTTCAGAAAATAGACTAAACAAATACACAGACATAAACGAAACAAGATGGAGCTACCTAGACATCATAAACGCAAGCACAAGCTACTACTTTGAAGGAAACACATGGAAAAACCATGACACAATGAACATAATCGTAAAACCAAACCACGAAAATGAAATCTTCGAAGTGAGATGATTAAAACGAGAAAGATGGGATTTATTCCCGTTTTTTTGTTAAAATATATTGTTTTAAGATTGAAATTATTAGAGTAAATTTTTGAAAAATTACAAAATACTTGACAAAACAATCAATAGCTTGTAAAATAAGAATAATTAGAATAAATATATTTATTTTAATATATTTATTCTAATTATTTTATATAGGAGGATAAAAATATGAGAATTATTAAAGCTTTTGTAAAAGTATTATTTAAAAAAGAACTTGACATTAGATCAAAAGATAATTTTGGACCACCAGTTCGTGCGGGTTCTAATTGGATTTGTGGTCCAGGAAGTTGCTAGTTGAAACTAGCAATTTTATTTTTAAGGAGTATTATTTATGCAACTTTTGTATGGAACTCTACTTTTAAAAATTAATAATGATGAATTTGTTTTATTTAATAATAAATTGAAAAATAGAATTTTAATAAATGAGGATATAGCACGCATAATAGGCTTTTTATTTAATAAGAAAGGGCAATTATTTTGGTATTATAGATTTATTCCAAGATGTAAGGAAATAATTAACTCATTAAAGGAGAATGGATTTTTAGTAAAAGAAAAAAATAGTGAGAATATCTTTATAAATTTGAAAAGTTTCGATGTAGAAAGACCTCTAACAGCTTTTAATATAGAACTAATGAATAATTGTAACCTAAATTGTTCCCATTGTTATGGTTCTTCTGGAGATAATGTCATTAAAAATAATTTAAATTATACTAATATTTGCAATATATTAGATGAATTATATAATTTAAACTGTTACAATGTCACATTAACAGGAGGAGAATGTACTCTTCACCCTGAATTTGATAAAATTGTTAAAGAAATATTAATTAGAGGTTTTAATTTAGGGATAATGACTAATGGATTTTTTAATAAAAATTTAATTAATATTTTAGATGAAGTTGATAATTATAATTTTACGGTTAAAGTTAGTTTGGATGGATTGGAGCATACTCATAACAAAATTAGGAAAAATAATAAATCTTTTATTAACGCTATAAAATTGATAGATAATTTATATGAAAGGAATAATATTAAGTTATTTATTTCATCCACACTTATGAAATCAAATTTTTTAGAATTTAGAGAATTGATTAATTTTGTTAAGAATAGCTATCCCAGATCTATGCATTCATTAGATGTTGTATTACCTACAGGAAAAGCAAAAATTGGAGATAAAGAGAGTTTTAATATTGAAGAATTAAATAAAATAAGGAAAGTATATCCAGAAATATTCAACATTTCAGAAAATTATATAAAAAAAGATGACTTGAGATGCAATGGAGGTATTAGTCAAGCAACTTTAACTGCCAGTGGTAAGTTAAAAATTTGTAATTGTGCATGTGATGAAAGATTTTTCTTTAAAGGGAATGTTCTGAAAGATGGATTAACTTATGTTTGGAATAATCCAGGTAATAATATTAAAAATTATAGAAACGAAAAACGTTATACTGAAACAAAGTGTTGTGGATGTATTAAAAAAGACAAATGTAATATTGTTGATTGCAGAGTGGCTGCCCTTGCTTATAAAGGAAGCGATGCATACTGTTCACCTATAACATATATGATTTCATAAGGAGATTAAAATGAAAATAATATTTAAATATTTTGTCGATGGTATAAAAAAGTTTAAGTTTCACTTTATTAAAACTTTTCTTTTATTCATTTTTTCGGCTTTATTGACCATTGCTGTTCCAATATCTATGAAAATGGTAACATCTAATTATGGTAATGAAGAAAACATTTTGATCTATATTGGATTTTTTATACTTTTAATCTTATTTTCTGCATTTTTGGGAGTAATAAAGACAAAGTATATGGATGAGTTTGGAGGAGAGTATCTTAAATACATTTTAAAAAAGATACAATTTACTTTATATAACACCGATCTTAAAAATACAGATTTATTATATAAAAATGGATTAAGTCATACTCTTTTTTCTGATACTATGACTATTATGAGTACTATAGGTGTTATGATTCCGTCTTTAATAAGTTCTGTAACTATATTAATTACTTTGATTATAGTATCTTTATTTTTTAATAAGATGATTGCTCTTTTTTCTGTAATTTCAATAATAGTTGGTGTAATAATAGCTTTTTTATCAAGGAACAAAATGTATAAAACATCGATGGAGACGAATATTAAACTCAAACATGTACACGATTTTACTAATGAGATTACTGAAAATATTTTAGATACAAGACATAATATGCTACAAAAATATTATTTTAATCGTACAGATAGAATAATATCTGACTTTATTAATACTGCAAAAAGAGAAGATATTATAAGAGAGGGTTATAATCAAATTATTGTGAATTATAATATAATAATTCAATTTACTATATCCATTATTTTATCTATTCCATTTATAAATAATTCTGTTTCAAATGCACTTTTCTTTATAATGATTTTTAATTTTATGATAACTCAAGGATCAAATATAGAATTATTTATTGGGAAAATACTATCTTCATCTGTGAGTTTTTTTAATATAAACTCTATATTGAATTTAGATACTGATAAAGCGTCCACAGAAATTGAAAAAATTGACTGTATAGTTGTTAATAATTTGAGATTTGATTTTGAAACTAAGAATATAATTGATGATCTTAGTTTTTCTGTAAAAAAAGGTGATGTGGTTTTAGTCGAAGGGAGTAATGGCACGGGAAAAAGTACATTACTAAAAATTTTACTTAAGTTTTATTCTTACTCTGGTGAGTTAAAATATAATAATATAGATCTGAAGGAAATTAATAGGGATTCTCTTTATAGAAAAATTATTTATATCAATCAAAAAGAAATTATTGTCAATGAAGATATTGAGAATTACTTAAATGAAGTTTTAAAACTTGATATTTCTAAAAATGAGATAACTAAATTTTTAAATAGATTAAAATTTGAAAATAAGCAAACTTATACTTTAAATAATAAGGAATTATCAGGCGGAGAGATTAAAAAAGTTTTGATGGCTAAATTATTTTTTGGTAGTAAGAGTAGAGATGTAATTTTAATTGATGAAATAGAAGCTGGTTTAGATTCTGAAAGTCTAGAGCAACTTTCGGAAATTATTAATAAAATTGCAGAGAAAAAAGATAAGATAGTTTTGATTGTATCACATGGCGGGAAACTCAATGTAAATTATACACATGTTTTGAATATGGATAGACGGGAATTTACAGAAGTTAGTTAATAACTTTTTATAGGTCCTATTAGATTAAATGTTAGTTAAAACTAGCAATTATATAATTTCAATAAAAAATTAAATTTAAAAAAATTCACTACAAAATAGCAGAAGTATTTTAATATCTAAAAGATAAGCATTGTAACACTGAACATGAAGTTAAACACTTTATAAGAAAGGTAAATATAATTTTGTGTGATAGAATTATATATTAAATTAAAGGGGTATAAACCTCTTTTTATTTGCAAAAAATAAAAATGATAGTATAATTTTCTTGTAAAAGAACTAAAATATGAAAAATGTATTATATTTTTTAATATCTTATTATTTTTAAAAAATCATCGAGTAGAGGGTATATGGATCTCACACATTTTGATGAAAATGGAAATGCTAGGATGGTAGATATTTCAGAAAAAGATTTACTGATAGACTTGCTGTTGCTAGTGGAAAAATATTTGTTAATGAAGAAACTTTTTATAGAATAAAAAACAAGTTTATGATTCTTAAAAAAAAATAAATACAAAGATCCAAAATAGAAATATAGGATATCTTTTTTAAAATTACGCTTTATTTCCTCATTTGACAGTACTTGAAAATGTTATGATGGGAATGAAAATAAAAACTAATTCAACTGAGCTTGCAGTAGATTTATTAAAAAAATTCAATGTTGATCATCTTACAAAAAATTACCCAAAAGAAATATCGGGTGGATAAAGTCAAAGAGTAGCTTTAGCAAGAATTATGGCTACAGATCCTGATTTGATTTTACTGGACGAACCATTTTCAGCTTTAGATACTTCACTTAAATGGAATATAGAAAATGATTTGAATTTATACTTTAAAGAAAGAAAAAATCCAATGATTTTAGTAACTCATTATATAGATGAAGCATTTAGAATGTGTGATAAAATTCTTGTTTTATCTAATGGACAACAAATTTTCTTTGGTGATAAAAATGATTTTTTCTTAAGTCCAATTAATATAGAAATAGCTAAAATTTTAAATAACTTAAACATTGTAATGACAAAAAAGAAAAAGATTTTCTGGGGTTAGATGAAAAATATTTTAGTTTTAAAAAGATAGAAAATTCTATACCATTCGATGTAAAAATGAAATATATTTCTAGCGATAGTCGAGGGGAATTATATGTTTTTCAGATACTTGGGCAATCAATATTTGAAGGTGAGATGTAGTCAAAGTAAATTGGATGAAAAATCCTACTATCCAGAGGATAAAATAATTAGATTAATTAGAAATAATTAAATTATAAAGACGACTTTAGTAGTCGTTTTTTTCTATAGTTTTTAAAAAATCTATAAAAAATATATTTTATTATATTGAAAAATAGAAATTAAAATAGTATTCTATAGATGGAGGTATTATGAAGAAAATTGTTGTTATATTAACCGGTGGAACCATTGCTATGAGAATGGATCCCAATTTAATGAGCGCAGTACCCTCGCTAAGCAAGGACGAATTATTGGGAGATGTAAAAAAACATATTAATGGAACAATTATTGAAGAACGTGAATTATATAATGTCCCAAGTCCTCATATGAATGCTAAACGCATGGTTGAATTGAGAGATAAAATAATAGAAGCCTTGAACGAAGATGATGTTATTGGTGTTATAGTAACTCATGGAACAGATACTTTAGAAGAAAGTGCTTTTTATATAAATACAACTGTAGACTCTAAAAAACCGATTGTTTTTACTGGCGCTATGAGAAATGCTAGTGAATTGGGTTATGATGGTGAGTTAAATATTACTGCAAGTATTGCTACTATTATTAGTTATGAAAATATATATTCCGGAACTTATGTTGTTATGAATAATGAGATTCACTCAGCTTATGATGTCACTAAAACTAATACGCTCTCAGTAAATACCTTTAAGAGTTTAGATTTTGGTCCTTTAGGAATTATAGATAATGATGAAGTTATTTTTTTAAGAGATGAAAGAAAGCACAAGAAAGTAATTACTGAAAATTTGGAAGAAAAAGTTGCCTTGGTTAAAATTGTTGCTGGAATGAATAGTGATATTTTGAACTTTTTGGTTGAAAAAGAATATAGAGGAATTGTTATAGAAGCATTGGGTCGTGGAAATGTACCTCCAGAAGTTGTAAGTGGATTGGAAAATGCAATTAAAAAAAATATTCCAATTGTAATGGTATCCAGATGTGGTACCGGTAGAGTATTAGGCTCTTATGGATACGTAGGAGGAGGTAAACGTCTTTTGGATATGGGTGTCATTAATGGAGGATATTTAACAGGACAAAAAGCTAGAATTGCACTTATGGCATTATTGGATGCAAATAAAGATTACAATCAGATTAAAGAATATTTTAAATTATGAAAATTATAAAAAAAAATTTTGTATCAGATGAAATAAAAAATATTAAGTTTTCAGATATCTTTTTAGATATCGAAACTACAGGACTGAGTAAATATTCTGATTATGCGTGGGTTATAGGAATAGGGTATAGAGAAAATGATGATTTTGTAGTCGAACAGATTTTTATTAAATCCTTGGCAGAAGAAAAAAACCAGCTCATCTATTTAAATGATAAGTTAAAGCAGTTTGAAAGAATTATTACTTTTAATGGAAATAATTTTGATATACCTTTTCTTAAAAAAAGAGCTACAAATTATAAGTTGGAGTTAGATTTTCCTGAAAAAAATTTAGATTATTTTAGATTGCTAAAAACAAGTGATAAATTTCTTGATTTGGATAGTTATTCATTAGTTGATTTAGAAAAATTGATGAATATAGAAAGAGATGATCCTCTGAGAGGTAAAAAAACACTAGAGTTATATAAAATGGCTAGCGAGCTTGATGATGAAAAAATATATGATATGATACTAAATCATAATTTTTATGATATAAAAAATTTGCCCCTATTATTTCGTGTTCCAGATCTTGTTTTAGATATAAAAACACTTAAATTTAATACAGTTAAATTTATTATAAATAATTTTTATATTGATAGGGATATGCTTTTTGTAGAGATGATAAGCGATGATGTAATGTCAAAAATATATATAAATAATAATGATTTAACGATGAGAGGAAGTAACGGAAAATATAATTTATTAATTCCAATAAAAAAAACTCATATAGAAAATGAGCTTACTATTAGTTTTAAAAATAATGGTGTTGTAATAAAAAAGGGAAAATATATGTATTATAATATAAAAAATGAATTATACAACCGAATGAAAGCTATAATTCTCCTTCTCCAAAAATAAGAGTAGATACTACTAGTTTTACAATTAAAAATACAATGATTAGAGCAACTAAAATAATCATATATAACCTCCTAAATACATTATACTCCAATAAAAAATAAAAATCAAAAAATTTCTAAAAAATATTGCAATCCTAATTAGTATTTGATAAACTTATATACGAACGGGGGTGCATAATTGATATATTTAGATAATGCTGCAACAACAAAACCAAAAGGTGAAGTTATAGAAACATTTTTAAATATACAAAATAATTTATGGGCAAACCCTTCTTCCATAAATGCCTTTGGGGAAGAGGTTTTTTTTGCGCTTAAAAATACTAGAAAATCACTAGCTAATCTAATTGGTGCAAAAGAAAATGAAATCATATTTACTTCAGGAGCAACCGAAGGAGCAAATCAATTTATAAAAAGTGTATTACATAGGGGTGGCCATGTAATTACTTCAAGTTATGAACACTCTGCAGTTTATGAAGTTATAAAAAAAATGACAGATGATATTATATATATATCTCCAGTGGAAGGAATTATAGACCCTGGGGATGTTTTGAGTTCAATTAAAGATGACACAAAATTAGTCTGTATCATGCATGTGAATAATGAAATCGGCGCTATAAATAATATTTACGAAATAACTCGTTTGGTTAAACAAAAAAACAAAGATATATGTGTTTTTAGTGATGGAGTTCAAGCTATAGGAAAAATTAACGTAGACGTAAATAAATTAGGTGTAGATGGATATATAGCAAGCGCTCATAAATTTCACGGCTTAAAGGGTACAGGCTTTTTATATACAAAAAAACAGATAAAAAGATTTATAGATGGGGGAGGACAGGAAAATGGCTACCGAAGTGGAACAGAAAATGTAGCTGGAATTATTTCTCTCTGTAAAGCTTTAGAAATTGCTGATAAAAATTTAAACTCTAAATTTTCAAACGCACAAAAAGTTCGTGAGTATTTTGTTAATAATTTAGATCCGGATTTTAAAATTATAACCTGTCGAGAACAGAGCCCGTATATATTGAACGTATGTATCAAAAATATTAAACCTGAAGTTTTGGTTCATATGCTTGATGAGGATGAAATTTATATAGGTACCAAGAGTGCTTGTTCTAAAAACTCAAAGACCTCAAGGGTATTAGATTCGTTAAAATTGCCAAAAGAGTATGAGTCTTCTTGTATTAGAATATCATTCAGCGGTGAAGAAAATATGGATGATATGAAAATGGCAGTTGAAAAAATTAATTTTTATGCAAATAAATTAAAGGAGCTAAGATAAATTATGAAAAAATGCGTGGTTTTAAGCTTTGGAGAACTAGCTCTTAAAAAAGATAATAGAAACCTTTTTGAAAGAAGGCTTCTGAAAAATATAAAGAATATGTATTCTAATATGGATACTGACATACAAACTCATCAATCAAAAGTATATATATATGGTGAAGATATTTTAGAAATTTTAGAAATTGCAAATAGAATTTTTGGTATAGCTACTATATCTATACAATACGAAATCGAAAAAGATATCGAAAATATAAAGAACTGTATTGGTGATATATTAGACGACTATTTAATGGATAAGAATTTTAAAACGTTCAAAGTAGAGTCAAAAAGAACGGATAAATCTTATCCCTTTACAAGCCCAGAGATTTCTAGGATGATAGGTGGTCATATCCTTAAATTGAATAAAGATTTAGAAGTGGATGTAAATAGACCTGATTTTATTTTAAATATAGAAATTCGTCATAGAGCATTCATCTCATTTTCTAAGATGAAAGGAGCGGGAGGTTTACCTGTTGGTATAGGTGGGAAAGCCCTTTCACTCTTATCTGGTGGAATTGATTCGCCGGTTTCTAGTATTTTAGCGATGAAAAGAGGTATACAGGTAGATTTTATTCATTTTCATTCCTATCCATATACTTCCAAAAAATCTTTAAATAAAACTATAGAGTTAGCTGAACTTGCTTCCAAATATCAGAACAATGCAAGGCTATTTGTAATGAACTTATTACCCATACAAGAAGCGATTACTAAAAATGCAAATGAGAAGTTAACTACTATTTTGCAAAGGAGAAGTATGCTTAGAATTTCAGAAAAAATCGCGGAAAAAGTTGGAGCTACTTCACTTGTTACGGGAGAAAATTTAGGACAAGTAGCTAGTCAAACTTTGGAAGCTATGCAAGTTACTTCTCAATCTACAAAACTATTGATGTTGAGACCTTTGATAACTTTTGATAAGTTAGAAATTATAGATTTAGCAAAAAAATATAAGACATATGAAAAGTCTATAGAACCTTTTGAAGATTGTTGTACAGTATTTGTAAGTAAGCATCCAAAAACACATCCCAAACTGGATGAAGTGTTATTGGAAGAAGCAAAATATAATTATATAGAAATAGAGGATGAAATAATCGGAAAAATGGAAGAGCACAAAATAAAATAGACGCCTATTATGCGTCTACTTTTGAAAGTTCTTTTTGAATAAAAGTATCTAACTGTTCTTCAGTAAAGATAAATTCTTCGTTATCTCCAACTACCAAACATGGTAGTCCTAGAGTTCCAGATTCGATAATTGGTTTAAATTCAGGTGCATTTTCACGCACTGCCAAATATTTTTTTAAGAATCCTAACGAAGATGTAATATCTAGGTATAAGAACCTTATACCCGCCTTATCAAGTTTTTCCTTGAAAGGTCCACATGTAACTCACATTGAGCTACCAAAAACGACTTTCTTTTGTACTTTTGCCATGTCATACCTCCTAGGATTTAATCCTGTAAATATTATAGCACAAATTGTTTAATTTTTCTACAAAGGATGTGATAATTTGAATAAAGAAAATGTATTATTAAAATTAGAACGACTACACAAAACCTATGATGGAGAAGTCGTATTAGATAATTTAAATTTAGATATAAAAGAAGGAGAATTTATTACTCTTTTAGGGCCATCAGGTTGCGGTAAAACGACAACCTTGAGATTGATAGCCGGATTTACAACACCAGATTCAGGAAAGATATTTTTTTTAGGTGAAGATATAACATATAAAAAAGCAAATGAAAGAAAAGTAAACACGGTTTTCCAAAAGTATGCATTATTTCCTCATTTAGATGTTTATGAAAATATTGCTTTTGGTCTTAGATTAAAAAAGATGAATGAAGAAGAGATTAAAAAAAGAGTTAAAAAAATGCTGGAAATGGTGAATCTTTCCGGATATGCTAAGAGAAGTATAGATTCTTTATCGGGGGGACAACAGCAGAGGATAGCGATTGCAAGAGCACTTGTTAATGAGCCAAAAGTTTTATTGCTGGATGAACCCCTAGGCGCGTTAGATAATAAATTAAGAAAAGGGATGCAAACTGAATTAATAAATATGCAATGGGAGCTCGGTATAACTTTTGTTTTCGTAACTCATGATCAGGAAGAGGCATTATCTATGAGTGACAGAATTGTAGTTATGAATGAAGGTAAAATAGAGCAAATAGGTACACCTACTGATATTTATAATGAACCTGTAAATGCATTTGTTGCTGACTTTATTGGAGAAAGTAATATCATTCCTGGAATATTTTTAGAAGATTATAAAGTTTCTTTTGAAAATGTAGTATTTGACTGTGTAGATAGAGGTTTTCATAAAAATGAAGAAATAGATGTTGTATTGAGACCAGAAGATATTATTATTTATGAAGATAATAGAGGAAAAATTACGGGTGTAGTGGATACTGTAATCTTTAGAGGAGTTCACTATGAAATTTTGGTAAATGTTGGAGATAAGATTTGGAAAGTAAGAAGTACAAAAGCTCCTAAAGAAACTAGTACTATTAGTATGGATGTAGAGCCTGAAAATATTCATATAATGAGGAAAAATAAATGAAAAAGTTAAAGTTACCACTATTAGTATATATATTATGGACAGCAATTTTTATTATTATTCCTCTATTGTTGGTAGCTACATTAGCATTTACTGAAGGCGATGGAACTTTTTCTCTATATAATTTTAGAAGATTTTTTTCTCCGGTATATCTAAATATATTGTTTAGAAGTATAAAACTTGCATTTTATTCAACAATTATTTGTTTGTTTTTAGGTTATCCATTTGCGTATTTTATTCATAGATCTAAATATAAAGATCTATATATGCTATTTATACTAATACCAATGTGGATGAATTTTCTTTTAAGAACATATGCTTGGATAAGTTTGTTAAGTAGAAATGGAATAATAAATAAATTATTATCATTTATAGGGCTTGGTCCATTTGAGTTAATGTACAATGATACAGCGATTTTAGTTGGTATGGTTTACAATTTTCTTCCATTTATGATTTTGCCCATATTTACATCATTAACTAAGTTAGATCATTCTTTAGTAGAAGCGGGCTATGATTTAGGGGCAAGCTCTTCTCAAGTTTTCAAAAAAATTATATTTCCATTAACTAAATCAGGTATTTTAACGGGAATTACAATGACATTTATTCCTGCAGTTTCAACATTTGTCATAAGTCAATTGTTGGGAGGAAACAACTTAAATTTAATTGGTAATGTTATTGAACAACAATTTAGATACACCGGAGATTGGAATTTCGGTGCTGCAATATCATTGATATTGATGATTATAATTTTATTTATGTTAAGATTTTTAAATAGAGAAGATGCTGAGAATAGATTGCAAGGAGGATTATTATGAAGAATATATTTAAAAAAATGTATGTATATTTGATATTAATTTTCTTTTATGCACCTATTGCAATATTGATTTTTTATTCATTTAACGCAAGTAAATCAAGAGCTGTATGGGCAGGATTTACAGTTAAATGGTATAGTGAATTATTTCAAAATACAGAAATTATTCACGCACTATTTAATACTCTTATAGTAGCTATAGCAGCAACTGTTATTTCTATGATAATAGGTACTATAGGAGCGATTGGTCTTTATAATTCCAAAAGTAGACTAAAGAAAGTCGTTATGGAGTCGAATTATCTTCCTATGTTAAATCCAGATATAGTTATAGCGGTGTCTCTAGTTGCACTTTATAATTTTATGAAATTGGAATTTGGTTATTTGACACTTATTATGAGTCATGTAGCCTTTACTGCACCATATGTATTATTTAATGTAATGCCTAGACTTATGACTATGGATCCAAATATGTATGAAGCTGCCATAGATTTAGGTGCAAATAGATGGCAGGCTTTTAGAATGGTTGTTCTACCAGAAATAAAACCTGGAATATTAAGTGGAGCTTTGATGGCATTTACTTTAAGTATAGATGATTTTGTAGTAAGTTTTTTCACAACTGGAAATGGAATACAAAATATATCCATAACGGTTTGGTCTATGGCCAGAAGAGGGATAAATCCCACTATCAATGCATTATCTGCCATAATGTTTGTGGTTATGATATCATTGACAGTATTTATATATATTAGAAATCAAAGAGAGGTAAAGAAAAGATATGAAAAATTACAAGGTATTTAGTTTTGTAATCGCATTAGCTTTATGCGTTACATTTTTAGTAGGTTGTGCAGGTAAATCAAAACCAAAACTGTACGTATTTAACTGGGGAGATTATATTAATACAGAGATAATTTCTGATTTTGAAAAAGAGTTTGACTGTAAAGTGGTATATAGAGATTTTGCAACTAACGAAGATCTCTATGTAAAAATAACTAACTCCAAAGATCCGATCGATGTAATATTTCCTTCAGAATATATGTTTGAAAGAATGAAAAAAGAAAATCTTCTAGAAAAAATTGATACTAATAAAATTACAAATTTGAATAATTTAAATGAGATTTTTTCTAAAAAAAATGTAGACCCTAGTAATGAATACTCTGTACCATATTTCTGGGGAACTGTTGGAATTGTATATAATTCAGAAAAATATCCAGATGGATTCAAAAAATTTGCAGATTTATGGGATGAAAAATATGCAAAAGATATTGTAATTTATAATTCACAAAGAGATGTATTTATGATGGCATTAAGAAAATTAGGATATTCCATGAATACTAGAGATAGAGATGAATTAGAACAAGCTAAAGAAGAGTTAATGAAACAAAAGCCTCTTGTTTATGGATATTTGGGTGATGAAATAAAAGATGTATTGGCTGCTGAGGAGGCTAATATTGGTTTGGTTTATTCTGGAGATGCAGGATTTATTACAAATTTAAATAGTAAATATAAATATGTTTTACCTGAAGAAGGAACTAATTTATGGTTTGACGTTGCTTGTATTCCAAAGCAATTTCAGAACAAAGAGTTGGCAGAAGAGTTTTTAAATTATTTATTAAGACCAGAAGTAGCAGCAAAAAATGCAGAATATCTACAATATGCTACACCTGTAACTAAGGCTTTAGAACTATTACCTGAGGAATTAGTTAATAATAAAGCTCTTTATCCAGATGATAAAGACTTAGAAAACACAGAAGTTTTTCATGATATCTCTGATATTATAAAATTATATGACGAAATTTGGACAGAGTTTACCTCTGGAATTTAAATAAGGCTTAATGGCCTTATTTTTTTTAAAAAAATTGCCGCCAAAAACTAAAATGTTATGCAAAAAAACAGTAAAAAAAGTATATTGTTGCCAAATAAAGCTATGTTTTGCATTAAATTATTTTTTTTAATGCAGAATGAATAAATATGTATAGATTATGTAATTATCTATATTGAATAGGTGAAAAATAAGGAGTATAATTGAAACATAATAAGGAGGTTATATATGTCTAAAGATAGAAATACTCTAGTTTTAGGAGTAATCGGATCGGACTGCCATGCTGTAGGTCTTAAAATTTTAGATCATGCATTTACCTCAGCTGGTTTTAATGTTATCAATATTGGTGTTTTGTCACCACAGGAAGATTTTATTAATGCTGCAGTGGAAACAGACGCGGATGTAATTTGTGTATCATCACTTTATGGACAAGGTGAATTAGATGTACAAGGTATGAGAGATAAAATGAACGAAGCTGGACTAAATGATGTCTTATTATATATCGGCGGTAATGTCGTTGTAGGTAAACAAAAATGGGAAGATGTTAAGTTGAGATTTGAAAAAATGGGATTTAATAGAGTTTATCCACCTGGAACATCACCTGAAACAACCATAAAGGATTTAAAACACGATTTAGGACTAGAATAATGGAAGCTTATCTTTTTGTAGATTTTGGTAGCACATTTACTAAGTTGACTTTAGTGGATATAACCAAAGAAGAAATTATAGCAACTGCGAAGGCATACACTACAGTTGCAGAAAATGTAATAATCGGTTACAATAATGCGATTAATGAATTAAAAGGCAAAGTTAAAAATTTTAATGAGATTAATATAGTAAAAACACTCGCTTGTTCATCTGCAGCAGGAGGACTTAAGATTATTTCCATAGGTTTAGTACCTGATTTAACTGCAGAAGCCGCTAAGAGAGCAGCGCTTGGTGCTGGAGCTAGAGTTATTGGTAATTATGCATTTAAATTAAATAATTCTGAGTTTTTGGAAATTAAAAGAAGTGTTGCTGATATGATTCTTTTAGCAGGCGGAACTGATGGAGGTAACGAAGAAACCATCTTACACAACGCTCAAGGTTTGGTAGATGTAGGAATTGATATTCCAATTGTTGTAGCTGGTAATAAAACTGCGTACGATAAAATAGAAGAGATATTTAAAGATAAAGTTATTTATCATATGACAGAAAATGTAATGCCCAAAATTAATGTTATAAATGTCGACCCTGCTAGAGAAGCTATAAGAGAAATATTTATGAACAATATAACTAAAGCTAAAGGTATGGATTCTGTAGAAAATGATATATCAAAAGTTATAATGCCTACACCTCAAGCTGTTTTAAAAGCAGCAGAAGCATTAGGAGAAGGAACTGTAAATGAAGAGGGTGTTGGTGAGATAATGATTATAGATATAGGTGGAGCAACAACAGATGTTCATACCATTGGGAAGGGAGATCCTACTAAGCCTGGTGTGTTCTTAAGCGGATTAGAAGAACCTATGGCCAAAAGAACTGTAGAGGGTGATTTGGGTATGCGCTACAGTGCCATGAGTGTATATGAAGCAAGTGGTAGAAGAATGCTCGAACAATATTTGGACTGCTCAAACATTGATATTGAAAAAGAATATTCTAAAAGATATGAAAACACTTCCTTTGTATCAACAGAGGAAAAAGATATTAATTTTGATGAAGCAATGGCAAAGATTTGCGTAGATTTAAGTGTAAAAAGACACGCAGGTGTAGTTGAACCGGTATATAGTCCATTAGGTGTTGTGTATTCACAAAGAGGTAAAGATCTTACAGATTTCAAAACAATAATTGGTACTGGTGGAATTTTAGTAAATAGTAAAAATCCAGATGAAATCTTGTCAGCATCTAAATTCAAACCAGAAGATTTGAATAGTTTAAAACCGAGATTTCCTAAGTTTTACACAGATAAAACATATATTTTATCGGCAATGGGACTTTTATCAACGGTTGATAAAGATATGTCTATAAGAATTATGAAAAAATATATAATGGAGAATAAAAATGAAGTTACAGAATAAAAAGTGGTCTGAAGGCGAATTTATGGATATAAGAAGTGAAGTACTTAAAGGATGGCCAACAGGAAAAGATGTTGATTTCAATGAATCCATCCCTTATTTAAAATCACTTCCAGATGAAAAGAATTTTGCTATAAAACTTGAAAAAGCTAAAGAAAATAAAATCACTATGGCCCAGCCAAGAGCTGGTGTTGCATTAATTGATAAACATATTGAGCTTTTGCAATTTCTACAAGATGAGGGTGGAGCAGACTTTTTACCCAGTACAATTGATGCGTATACTCGTCAAAATAGATATGAAGAATGTGAGCATGGTATAGAGGAAAGTAAAAAAGCAGGAAGATCACTTTTAAATGGATTTCCTGGAGTTAACCATGGTGTACATGGAGCTAGACAGGTTGTAGAGTCGATTAAAGTACCTGTACAAATTAGACACGGCACTCCAGATGCAAGATTACTTGCTGAAATTATGCATGCTGGAGGTTATACCTCAAACGAAGGTGGCGGAATTTCATATAATGTACCTTATGCTAAAGCTGTTACAATAGAAAAATCATTACTTGATTGGCAGTATTGTGATAGGTTAGTTGGTTTCTATGAAGATAATGGAATTAAAATTAATAGAGAACCATTTGGTCCACTTACTGGAACTTTAGTACCACCTAGTATTTCAAATGCGGTTGCAATTATAGAAGCACTTTTAGCTTGTGAGCAAGGTGTAAAAAGCTTGACAGTCGGATATGGCCAATGTGGAAATCTAGTGCAAGATGTTGCCGCTATCAGAGCGTTAGAGGAACAATTAGAAGAATATATTGCTAAATTAGGCTATAAAAATGTTGTTGTTACTACAGTATTTCACCAATGGATGGGTGGATTCCCTCAAGATGAATCAAAAGCATTTGGAGTAATCGCTTGGGGATCAGCAACTGCAGCTTTAGCTGGTGCAACTAAAGTAATAGTAAAAACTCCTCACGAAGCAATAGGTATTCCAACAAAAGAAGCAAATGCAGAAGGTATCAAATGCACTAAAATGGTTTTAAATATGCTAGAAGGTCAAAGATTACCGGATTCTAAGAGATTACAAGAAGAGATTGATTTGATTAAAGCAGAGACTAGGGCTATAATTGAAGAAACATATAAATTGGGAATGGGAGATTTAGCCATAGGAACAGTAAAAGGTTTTGAGGCTGGTGTTTTGGATATTCCATTTGGTCCATCTAAATATAATAGAGGTCTTATGATGCCTGCTAGAGATAATGAAGGTTGTGTTAGATATTTAGAATGCGGAAATTTACCATTTAGTAAAGAAATCAAGGATATAAACAGACAAAAATTAGAAAAAAGAGGAAACTTCGAAAATAGGGAAGTTGGATTCCAAATGACTGTAGATGATATTTTTGCTGTAGGATTTGGAAAGTTGATTGGAAGACCACAAAAATAAATTATTTGGAGGAATTTATGAAAATTGTTGATTTAGTTTGTAGTGCAGGAAAAACAGGTTTTTACTTTGATGACCAAAAAGCTATCAAATGTGGTGCTACACATGATGGAATGTTTTATATCGGCGAAGTTAAAACCGAAGGATTTCCAGCTATTAGAATTCCTGGAGAAAGTATTTCTGTAATGATAATTCTTGAAGATGGTCAGGTAGCTTTAGGTGATTGTGCAGCTGTTCAATATTCAGGAGCTGGCGGACGTGATCCATTATTTTTAGCTAAGGATTTTATTCCAGTTATTGAAGGTCCTATAAAAGAAAAGTTATTGAATAGAGAATTAGATTCTTTTAAAAATTTGGCAGAAGAAATTGATTCCATGGAAATCGATGGAAAAAGATTACACACTGCAATTAGATATGGTGTAACTCAAGCAATTTTAGATGCTGTTGCAAAATCAAAACATATTACCAGAAGTGAAGTTGTAAAAGATGAGTATAATACTGGTGTAGAAATTAAAAGAGTTCCTATTTTTGCACAATCTGGTGATGATAGATATACAAATGCAGATAAAATGATTATAAAAGAAGTAGAAGTTTTACCTCACGGATTATTTAACAATGTAGAAGAGAAGACTGGTAAAAATGGTGAAAAACTTTTAGAATATATTGCTTGGTTAAGAGATAGAATTATTAAATTTAGAGCAAATGATTCATACAGTCCAATCTTTCATATAGATGTATATGGAACTATAGGTGATTTTACAAATAATGATGTTGCTAAAATGACTGAATATATGAGAAAAGTAGAAGAAACTGCAAAACCATTTAAAGTAAGAATAGAAGGACCTATGGATATGGGAGATAGAACATTACAGATGGAAGCATTAAGAGATTTAACAAAATCTTTAGATGATAATAATATAAAAGTTGAATTGGTTGCAGATGAATGGTGCAATACTTTTGAAGATGTTAAATACTTCGCAGATAATAAAGCAGGTCATGTAATTCAAATTAAAACTCCAGATTTAGGTGGTATAAATAATACAATCAAAGCTGTTAAATATTGTAAAGAAAAAAATGTAGGAGCTTATTGTGGTGGAACATGTAACGAAACAAATGTTTCTGCAGAAATACTAACAGATATATCTATGGCAACTGGCGCTTTACAACAATTGGCTAAACCAGGAATGGGTGTAGATGAAGGAATTATGTTAGTAAATAATGAAATGAATAGAGTAGAAAGATTACTCAAAAGAAATAAATAAGGGGTTTTTCCCCTTTGTACATAGGAGGAAACATGAAATCTGTAGATTGTAAAGACATAACTCAAAAAGTAAAAGAAATGGTAATGGATATGAATTTTCGTTTACCAAAGGATGTAATGGATACATTATTAAAAAAACATAGCGAAGAAGATTGGCAATTAGCAAAAGATACTTTGCAAACGATTATTGATAATGCTAAAATGGCTGATAGAGAATTTGTGCCAATGTGTCAAGATACAGGAATGGTTGTTTGTTTTGTAGAAATTGGTCAAGATGTCCACATAGTAAATGGTTATTTAGAAGATGCAATAAATGAAGGTATAAGGCAGGGATATGAAGAAGGATTCTTAAGAAAAAGTGTTGTAAAAGATCCACTTCGTCGTGAGAATACAAAGGATAATACACCAGGATGTATTAATTATCAAATAGTTCCAGGTGATAATTTAGATATTTATATAGCAGCAAAAGGTTTTGGAAGTGAGAATATGAGTAGACAAAAAATGTTAAAACCAGCTGATGGACTTGAAGGTGTAAAAGAATTTGTAATAGAAGCTGCTAGGTTGGCAGGCCCAAATGCATGCCCTCCTATAATTTTGGGTGTAGGTATCGGTGGAACTTTTGATAGATCTGCTTTATTAGCTAAGAAAGCATTATTTAGAGATCTAGATAAATATAATGATGATCCATTTTATGCAGAGTTAGAAAAAGAATTAGAAGAAGAAATAAATAATTTAGGAATTGGACCACAGGGATTTGGTGGTAGAACTACTTGTTTGAGAGTTTTGATAGAAACATATCCTACACATATTGCTGGGCTACCTGTTTCTGTTAATATAAATTGTCATGCAGCTAGACATCAGCACGCGAGATTTTAGGAGGTATTATGATTAATTTAGTTGCACCTTTTACTAGAGAGAGTTTAAAAGATTTAAAAGCAGGCGATAATGTGCTCATTTCTGGAGTTATATATACAGCTAGAGATGCAGCTCATAAAAGATTGGTTGAAGCTTTAGAAAGAGGTGAAAAACTACCTTTTGACCCAGAAGGTGCAGTAATTTATTTTGTAGGACCTTCACCTACAAAACCTGGTGAAGTAATTGGTTCCGCTGGACCGACTTCAAGCTATAGAATGGACCCATATTCTCCTAGGTTGATGGATGAAGGTATTATGGGAATGATTGGTAAAGGTAGAAGAAACCAAGAAGTTATTGATAAAATTATAGAAAAAGGGGCAGTTTATTTTGCTGCTATTGGAGGAGCTGCTGCCATAATTAAAGATAGAATTAAGTCAGCAGAAGTTATATGTTACGAAGATTTAGGTCCTGAGGCTGTTAGAAAATTAGTTGTAGAAGATTTTCCAGCAACTGTTATTATAGATTCTACAGGAAAAAATTTATATGAAACGGGGGTAAATGAATATTTGTTATGGAAACAAAAATCATAAAGAAATCTAGAGCAGGCTCTTTTGAATCAAATGATTTAATTGTAGAGATTGAGCCTTGTGAAAATTTGGAAATTATTGTTACTTCTGTCGTTTTTGATATGTTTGGTGATCAGATAAAAAAAGTAGTAGAAGAAGTTCTAAATGAATTGGATGTAAAAAAAGCTAAAGTTATGATTGATGATCGTGGTGCTTTAGATTATACTATTAAATCTAGAGTTAAAACTGCTGTTAGACGTTCTTCTATGTAGAGGTGCTTTATGAAATATAAAACAATGTTATTTATACCCGGAAATAACCCCGGGATGTTACAATCTATGGATATATTAGGTGCTGATGCTTATTTAGTTGATTTGGAAGATGCAGTTAGTTTAGATAATAAAGATGCTGCTAGAGATTTAGTAAGTAACTTTATAAAAGAAATAGCTTCTGATAAAGAAATTTTTATCAGGATAAATCCGCCGGATACACCATATTTTAAAGAAGATGTGGATGAGTTAAAAAATTTGCCTATTAAAGGTTTTATGTTACCAAAAGCGAGCAAAGAGACCGTAGAGATTTTACACAACGAGATTAAAGATACTGATTTAGAAATTTTTGCTCTTATTGAAACATCAAAAAGTTTAGAGAATGCATATGATACATTGTCTGCATCAGACAAACTTGTAGGAGTTTTATTGGGTGCTGAAGATTTAACTTTAGATTTAGGTGCTCAAAGAACTAAAGATTCTAATGAAATTCTTTATGCGAGAATGAAAATTGTTGCTGCTGCAAAATCAAATAGATTACAAGCAATAGATACACCGTGGACAGATACAGATGATTTAGAAGGACTAGAAAAAGATACTCTTAAAGCAAAAGGTTTAGGAATGACAGGAAGAGCACTTATTAGTCCTAGACATGTTGATATAGTAAATAAAATTTATATGCCAAGCGAAAAAGACGTTCAATATGCTCTTAGAGTTTTTGAAGCATTGAAGCAAGCTAAGATTGATGGTAAAGGGGCATTTAGTTTAGATGGTAAAATGGTTGACAGACCTATTATCTTAAGAGCAAGAGATGTTTTGTTAGCTGTTTCTCAGTTAAAGGAGGAGTATGTTGAGTTACTTAAATAATTTAAATTATGATAAAGCTCTAGAAAATTATTATCCTGATAAGTCTAAAAAACATAATAAATGGGTTAAAAATTTTGATGAACTTTTTGAAAAATTAAATTTAAAAGATGGCTGCTCAGTTTCTTTTCATCATCATCTAAGAAATGGTGATTATGTGGCAAATATTGTGATGACAGAAATTCATAAAAGAAATATTAAAGATATTACTCTTGTTATGTCATCAATTTTTCCTACTCACAAAGAATTAGTACCTTTAATTGAAGATGGAACTATAACAAATGTTGTGACCTCTTATATGTCTGGACCAGTAGCCAAAGCAATTAGTGAAGGAAAATTACGCGGTAAACTCCTTATGCAAAGTCATGGTGGTAGAGCTAGAAGTATAATGGCTGATGAAATTAAAATAGATGCAGCTTTTATAGCAGCTCCTGCTTCAGATATACATGGTAATTTATCTGCGGTAGAAGGAAAGGCTTTTTGTGGAGTTTTGGGATATGCTGTAGCGGATAGTATAAAAGCAAATAAAGTGGTAGGAATTACTGATACTATTATAAAAAATGAATCAAAAACTGAAATACCACAAGAAAGAATTGATTACCTAATAAAAATAGATTCGATAGGGGATCCTAATGGTATTGTTAGTGGTACTACACGAGTTACAAAAGATCCAGTCGGTTTAGCCATTGCCAAAAAAACAGTAGAAGTTATGGTTGCAACAGGTCTTGTTAAAGATGGATTGTGTTATCAATCAGGTGCTGGTGGAACATCTTTAGCTGTTACCAAATATTTAGGCGAGTATATGAAGGAAAATTCGATAGTAGGTAATTTTGCTAGTGGCGGAGTTACAGGTGATTTGATCGATATGCTACATGATGGTCTTTTTAAATCAATCTATGATGTACAATGTTTTGATTTAAAATCTGCTGCAAGTTTGAAAGAAGATCCAGAACATATTTCTATGAGTGCAGAAAAATATGCTAGCACAGAAAAAGATGTAATTGTTAACAGTTTGGATTTTGTAATTTTAGGAGCAACAGAGATAGATACCAATTTTAATGTAAATGTAATTTCTGGTCATGATGGATATATTATGGGTGGTAGCGGAGGACACCAAGATACCGCTTTTGGTGCAAAAGTTTCTATCATAGTTTCAAAACTTTGCCAAGGAAGAATTCCACTCATTGTAGATAGAGTGGGAGTTATTACTACTCCAGGTTCTACAGTGGATGTTTTAGTTACCGAAAGAGGAGTTGCTGTAAATTCGAATAGAAAAGATATAATGGATGCTTTGGACAACGCAAAAGTTTCATATATGACGATAGAAGAATTAAAAAATGTTCAAGAATCTATTATAGGTAAACCAAAAGAAAAGAAAAATAAAAATAATAAAATTATTGGTTTTAGTCAATATAGAGATGGTACAATAATTGATTATATATACAAGGTGAATAATGAAGTGTAAATTAAAAAAATATACAAATGAAGGAGCGATTCTAATTCATGAAGGAGAAGAGTTGCTCCTTAAAAAAAGGTATTTAACTCCTTTTAAAGATTTTGTAGAAATAAAAAGTTTTTCAAAAGAGTATTATATTGCAGACAATGAACCTAGAGAAGGTCAGCTAAGAGCATTAAAAATAAAAGCTAAGACAAATGTAGGATTTTTTTTAGATACAAAAACACCTATAGATTTATTTGTTCCATTTAAAGAAAGTCATAAATACTCCAAAGAAGGAGATATGGTGGCTGTAAAAGTTTTAAAAGATTTTAAGAATCGGTTATATGCAACTATGAATCTGAAAAAATATTTGCAAAACAAGTCTAATTATAAAGAAAATGACAATGTATCGGGTATGGTTTATTCTATAAAAAAAGGATTGGGCATTTTTGTTGTGGTGGATGAAAAATATGATGCCATGCTTGATTACAAAGAGGCGGATCGATCCTATGAAATTGGAGATGTGGCAACATTTAGAGTTGAAAAAATTCATGATGATGGGAAAATAAAATTATCTCTAAGACAAAGAAAACATTTGCAAATGGATAAAGATGCGTGTATTATATTAGATAGGTTAAATAAAGTAAAAAAAATCGATCTCGGGGATAAATCAAAACCGGAAATGATTTTTAATGAGTTTAAGATGAGTAAGCAGGCTTTTAAAAGGGCTGTTGGTCGCTTATTAAAAAAAGGTTTGATAGATGCTGGAGATTACTATATTAGGAGGAAGATTTGAAAAAGATTAATATTAACACAGAAGTAGTTGAAATGATGATTTTTTACTGGACTGCAGTTTCAGAAAAAGAAAAGGTTAATGAGCAGTTTATTATATCCGTTGCTGATAGAGAAGAAATGAATTTGATATATGACAATGATTTTTCACATGATTCAGTAAGAAGAGTTTTGTCAGCTATTTCAAATAGAGAACTTTTAAATGGCGGAAGTGCAAAAGAAAAGAAATTTTGGAACAATAATATGTGGATGATGGAAGATCTAGGTGTTATGAACGCCATGATTGAGCCGATGAAAAAACTAAATTTAGAGGACGAAATTGCTAATATAAGTACAAAATCTAATTTAGAAGAATTAGATCTTATTTTTGTTCCAGGTACCACCGAAACATTTTTGATAAAAGGAAATAAATTGATTGTTAATTTCTTTAAAATTATGGTTGATATTTTTGGTGGCACAGGTAATGTAACTATAGAAGGCGTTCCTTTTAAAGACGCTATAATTAATTTTATAAAAGAATGTTAGGCTCCATTTATTGGAGTCATTTTTTTGGAGGTAAATATGAATAGAATTATTGATGTACAAGAAAAAGTTCCTTTTAAATTATTATTGCCATTATCTATACAGCATACTTTTGCTATGTTTGGTGCGAGTGTATTGGTACCTATTATTTTTGGTATAAATCCATCTATTGTTTTATTGATGAATGGGATTGGTACACTTTTATTTATTCTAATTACAAAAGGTAAGGCTCCCGCATATTTGGGAAGTTCATTTGCATTTTTAGCACCTGGAACAGCAATTATTGCGTCACAGGGATATGAATTTGCTCAGGGTGCATTTGTATTTATAGGCGTTATAGGTATGATTATAGCGTTTATAATAAAAAGGTATGGAATTAATTGGATAGATATAGTTTTACCACCTGCTGCTATGGGAGCAGTAGTTAGTTTAATAGGTTTTGAACTTGTAGGTTTAACCATTAGAGGAGGTGCTATTGGTGCTGAAATTTTAACTGAATCCTATGATATAAATCATCTAATTGTTTTTTTAGTGACCATATTTGTAGCTATATTTGGCTCTGTGCTATTTAAAAAATTTTTGGCTACAATTCCTATTCTTGTAGCAATTGTGGCTGGATATATAACTGCAATTGCACTTGGAATGGTGGATTTTACACCAGTATTAGAGTCTAAAATATTTACTCTACCCAATTTTCATTTTGCAAAATTTTCTTTATCATCCTTTATAACTATTTTACCTGTAATTTTGGTAATAACTAGCGAACATATATCTCATCAGGTTGTTACATCCAATATTGTTGGCAGAGATCTATTAAAAGATCCAGGACTTCATAGAAGTATTTTTGCGGATAACTTTTCTACAGCTCTTTCAGGTCTAATAGGAGGAGTTCCTACAACAACTTATGGTGAAAATATTGGAGTAATGGCAATTACAAAAGTATATTCTACGCAAGTTATAGGAGGAGCTGCAGTTATAAGCATAATAATGGCATTTTTTGGACCTCTATCCGAATTAATAGCCACAATTCCAGGCGATGTAATTGGTGGAGTTACATTCTTGTTATATGGAATGATAGGTACCTCTGGATTAAGACTTCTAGTAGATAGAAAAGTTGATTTTTCAATTAGTAAGAACTTAATTCTAACCAGTGTTATATTTACAACTGGATTAAGTGGATTAAAAATTGATATTGGAGCAATTCAATTATCAGGAATGGTCTTGGCTAGTGTAGTAGCTGTTTTATTGAGTTTGATTTTGTATTTTGTAGAAAAATTGAACAAATAAAAAAACAGAACTAGTCTGTTTTAAAATCTAAAATAAATGAATGGATTAAAATCATCCAAGGATAGTTTGAGAATTGCAAGTATGAATATTAATATCAAAATGGGTCTTATGAATGATGGCAAATATTTTTTTACAAAGTTTTTTGGATAGGGTGATAGAAATAAAAACCCGAATAAAAATTCTACTTTATATTGCTTTAGGTAATACAAGAAATAGTATAGATTTTTACCGTGAAAGTTTAAAAAACTCTTCAGATAATTTACGAATGATCCTAAAGATTCACTTCTAAATAATGTAAAACCAATAACTGTAATTATAAAGGTTGGGATAATTCCCAATCCTTTTTTATTGGTGAATTTTCTTTCTAAGATAAGTAGTATAAAATAATATAATCCCCAGAAAATAAAATTTAATCCTGCTCCGTGCCATAATCCGGTAAGCAACCATACAATTAATAAGTTAAAAAAGTTTCTGTAATCCGATCTATGACTTCCGCCCAAAGGGAAGTAGACATAATCTCTAAAAAATGTGGATAATGAAATATGCCATCTTCTCCAAAATTCAGTTACACTTTTTGAGATATATGGGTAATTGAAATTTTCTTCGAAATGAAAACCAAAAATTCTTCCTATTCCTATCGCCATATGTGAATATGCGTTAAAATCATAATAAATTTGAAGTGTATATGAAATGCTAGAAAGAATAGCCATGTATGAAGTTAGCTGATGTTCTAAATTTAAATTAAAACCAATATCAGCTATTTTACCAAAAGTATTAGCTAATAATATTTTCATACAAAATCCCACGATAAATCTATCGATACCACTAATTATTTCATAAAATTTTGTTTTTCTATTTTTTAATTCATCAGCTATAGTTACAAAGCGAACAATCGGTCCAGCTATTAGTTGTGGAAATAAAGAGATATATAATCCAACATTTATTAAGCTATCTGAGTCAGCGGTATTTCTATAAACATCAACCATGTATGAAATTGCTTGAAAAGTGAAAAACGAAATACCGATTGGCATTATTATATTGTATGAGTTTATCTCTGTATGAAATACTCTGTTAAAAATATTTATAGAAAAATCCAAATATTTAAATGCAAATAAATTGGATAGTAGTAAAGTAACACCTATTCCTAAAATTATTTTTTTATAGGATGGATATTTATTTATACCAATCCCAGTGATATATGAAATAAAAATTGATAATAGCATAATTACAATTTTATTTCCTTCGCCATACATATAAAAAGCTAGGCTTATAATCAATAGGAAAATATTTCTTAGCTTTAGATTTTTAGGTAAAATGTGATAAATTAAAGCTAAAGGCAGAAAGAAAAAAAGAAAAGAAAAGCTAGAAAAAACCATTATTTAACTCCTAAACAAGTGTCTTTGTAAACATTTGCTATTGAATTTTGAATATTTTTTTTGCTTCCTGGTAGTTTTATCTCAATCTCTTTTAGAATATCTTTGAAGGCATCTCTAGAAGTTTTTATATTGCCGTCAGTAAGAACACATGAACATCCAAAAGTATCTAGACCTACATAGTCTTTATACTTTATAATATCATCTTCTCTGATTAGATATAAAGGACGTATCAAAGAAATACCTGGAAAGTTTTTGCTATTTAATTTAGGAAGCATATTTTTGAAACTTCCTTGCATACACATATTCATCATAGTTGTTTCTACAACATCATCCATATGGTGACCTAGTGCAATTTTGTTGGCGCCTAATTTTTGTGCTTCATTATATAAAGCACCACGTCTCATTCGTGCACATAAAAAACAAGGATTATCTTTTGCCATTTTTTCAGTGATTTGAAAAATTTCTGTTTTAAAAACATGAAGTTGTAATCCTAATCTATTATACAAATCATTTACACTTTCTACAAATTCTTCTTTAAAACCGGGATTCATCATAACGTGAATAAGCTTGAAATTACCTATTCCATGATCACATAATTCTTGCAATAAAAGACTATTAACTATACTATCTTTTCCACCACTAACACAGCTCATTATATAATCGTTATCTTCTATCAAATTATATTTTTTAACTGCCTCTATAAATGGACGAAAAAGGGTTTTTCTAAATTTTTTTATTAAAGCGTTTTGTGCTTTTAATTTAATACTATTATTCATTTAACAACTCCATCGGATCAATTATTTGACCATTTTTTAATATCTCAAAGTGAACATGGTAACCAGTAGAATTACCGGAAGAACCCATATAACCAATTACCTGCCCTTGTTTTACTATTTCACCTGGATCAACTATATATTGAGAAAGGTGAGCGTATCTAGTACTATAATTGGAATCGTGATCAATAAAAACTACGTATCCGTATGAATTTTTGAATCCGGAAAAATTAACTACACCATCTTTAGATGCAACAATTTTATCACCTAATTTTCCAGCTATATCAATACCTCTATGAAATCCATCAAATCGTGGACCAAAACCAGAAGTGATGTATCCCTTATAAGGAAAAATAAAACCATTATTTGAAAAAATTGATTTTTCTCCTACTCTAATAATTTTAGCAATAACATCTTTCGTAATTTTTTCTTTAAGTGTTGTGGAAGAAATTTCCTTATTATTTAAAAAAGTGACATTTCTATGTTTTAAAACAATACCATCTTGACCTTCACGTTCTGTAATAGTCTCACTGGGAAGGAGAGTCTCGTCAAAATTAAAAATAGTAGATCTAGGTAAAATTGTTTCGTCATTTCTTTCTTCCTCAAACACAACATCTAAACTGTAATCATCTTTTCTTAATAGCAATAAATTCTTATTATCTTTTATAGGGCGTAACTGTTCGGTAAATATAGAATCTTTACTAAGAGGAAGAATATTTGTAAAACTTGTAAATCTAATCTCAGATAACTCAGTAGATTCAATAATTTTCTTAACCAAATCATTTTTATTAAACATTAGATTTATCGGAATTTTTGTAAACTCTACATTTATATTATCAATGAACTCAATATTTAAAAGATGAATCGAATCTTTGTGTATAAAATGATTTTTTACATCATTCAAAGAATATAAAGCATCATCTCTACTATCTAAACCGGCAATAATTTTACCATTTTTAACGAGTGCCCATGCATTTTTATATTTAATTGAATGTTTTTGTAACTCCTCTTTTAATTCGTTGTATTCTAGAGAATTTTGGAAACTATATAGAACATTTTTATCTATTTTGGGTTCGATAAAAATATCTTTATCATTTTTTGCTAGATCTGAATTGATTTCAGAAATTGCTCTATTCAATAATTTTTCATCATTTATAAAACCAATTTGATTACCATCTATAGATATAAAGTACAATCTAGTATAGTTTTGAAAAAAAATAGAGGAGAAAATAATAAATATAAATAGTAAAACCAAAAAGATTATTGTATCTTTTTTTATAAAATCTTTTATTTTATTCATTCCTCTATTATAGAATAAAATAATAATAATTACAATAAAAAAAGGGCTACAGCCCCGATTTAATTTTTTTTATAATAGAAGATAATATAAATATAATCAAATTAACCACAACTATAATTGCACCAGTAGGGAATGAAAATACAAATGATAAATATATTCCTGTAAATACTGATATTATTGAAATGATACTTGCTGAAAACAAACATAGTTTATATGATGAAAAAAGTCTTAAACTACTGAGTGCAGGAAATAAAATTAATGAAGAAATAAGCATAGCCCCCATAATTCGCATTCCTATTACTATAACAACTGCAGTTAATGCAGCCAAAATAAATTGATAAATCTCAACAGGTTTACCGATAGATTTAGTAAAAACCTCATCGAATGTTAGCGCAAATATTCGGTTGTACATAATGACATAAGTGATGATAACTAAAAAAGAAATTATAGCAGAAACATATAAATCACTTGTACTACTAGCTAAAATGCTACCGAACATAAATTGGTAAACATCTACATTCATGCCACCCCTAATACTTGTTACTAAAACACCAATAGCAAGTGCAGATGAACTAACAATTGCAATTGTTTGATCTGCTTTTAATGAACTCCCTTTATGTAATTTTAGCATAAAAAAAGCACAGATGATTACAGTTGGAATAGCAAAAATTACAGGAGTAAAATTTAACGCGATCGCTATCGTAAAAGCTCCAAAACCTACATGACTTAATCCGTCACCAATCATAGAGTAGTTTTTAAGAACTAAACTAACGCCAACTAGAGAACTTATAACGCCGGTTAAAATTCCAACAATAATAGCTCGTATAATAAATGAATAACTAAACATTAGCAATAAATTATCTATCATGTAAGTGCACCTCGCCAAATAATTTGAATAGATCGCTCGATAAATAATCTTCCTTAGAACCAAAAAATAAAACTTTTTGATTTAAATGTAAAATTTTACTAGCACAACTCACTGCAGTTTTTACATCATGTGTAACTGTTATTATGGTTAATCCTTCGTGATTTAATCTATCAAGTTCATTATAGAATTCTAAAGTTGCTATGGGATCTAATCCTGTTGTTGGTTCATCCAGTATCAAAAGCTCATCACTTGCAACCAGTGCACGCGCTAACAGAACTCTTTGCCTTTGGCCTCCGGAGAGGTTTTTGAAATATTTCTTTTTGAGATCTGAAATATTTAATTTTTCCATGACTTCATAGACTTTGTTGATAGCTTTTTTGGGGTAAAAAATATAGTGATTCATTTTATTTAGATAACCCATTTTTATTATTTCGATGACAGTAGCAGGGAAGTCCTTCATAGATTCATCCATCTGTGGTAGATATCCTAGTTTTAATTTATCAGAAAATTCAACAATACCTTTATTAGGTTTTTTTAGACCCAAAATTGTTTTGAGTAATGTAGATTTTCCACTTCCATTTTCCCCCACAATAGCAAGATAATCGCCTTTGCAGACATCAAAAGTGACATCTGCTAGGGCGATTTTACTATCATAGTTTACTTGTAAATCAGTAACTCTAATCATTATTTTAATGCTTCTTTAAGAACTTCTACATTATCTTTCATAATGCCCATATATGTTTTTCCAGCTTTAAAATCATCTAGACTTAGGTTGTGGCATGAGTGGAATAACATAGTTTTTGCACCTGTTTCTTTAGCAATTTCATCAGCAATTTTTGTGCTTTGTAATTCACCATATAGAACAACTTTAACATTGTTTTCTTTCATTTTCTCAATTAAATATGCCATATCTTGAGCATTAGGTTCAGAGTGGCTTGAGCAATTGTCATAAACAGAAAATGCTTCTAAGTTATAGTCTCTTACAAAATAACTTAAAGCAAATGGTGTAGCGAAATAAATTGCTTTGTGAGGAGCGTTACTTACAGCTTCTTCAAATTCTTTATCGATTGAATTTAGTTCTTCTTCAAGTTTTTTGAAATTTTCTTCGTATTCATTAGTATTATTAGGATCAACTTTTTTTAGACCTTCCAGAATATTTTTAGCCATTACTTTTGCTAATTTTGGTGAAGTCCAAATATGTGGATCAAATAAATGGTGGTGTTCATGATCATGGTCGTGATCGTGATCGTGATCGTGATCATCTTCTTTAGCGTCGTGATTATGATCATCTTCTTTAGAATCGTGATCATGCTCATCAGCTTCTGTTTGAGCATTAGCTATTTCATTTTTTAATTCTTCTATTTCCTCTTTTGAAGGATTAAAAGCTTTAGAAACTTCTTCTGCACCTTTTGATGCATCTACATAGAAAGGCATTGACTCTTTTTCGAGAGCATCCTCATATGATTTTGTTGAATATGCAAAATGCATATGGCTTAAATGATCAGGATCTTTTTCTTGGTTAGCTTTTATTCCATGGTCATTTATAACAATGTAATTTGGTACATTTGCATCCTCAGATACTAATTGGTATTTGTACCAAACATGTGGATGATGAGAACCTTCTTCAAAAATAAAGCCATCATATTTATACTCAGCTTCGATATCTTTATCAGTTTTAAATGTAATTTTATTATCTTTAACAGTTATTTCGTCATAATCTGTAAAATACATTTTTTCGAATTCATTTTTTATTTGGTCTGTAGTTTCTTTATTATCTATAGCTTGATACTCAATTAAATTATCTAAAGTACCGTCTTTTACATAATTTAATACTGAATGCCATGTTCCATTGAATTCAGAAAGTTGTCTATCTTCTACATCATATTTGGTTATTTCATCGTGATGATGGTGATGGTCGTGAGCTTCTTCTGAATCGTGGTCATGATCGTGGTCATGATCATGGTCGTGATCGTGATTGTGCTCTCCTGGCATTAATTCAATACCTGTAGATGAATCAACGATTTTTTTGGAGTCTAAGTTTAATGAACTCAAAACTTTATTCATCCACTCTTCCATATATTCTCCCGTGAAAACTACTAAATCAGAATTTTCTAGAAGAATCATATCTTTTGGTGATGGTTCAAAACTATGGGAATCTGCTCCTGGTGGCAATAATAATCTTACATCAGCATTTGGAGCAATTGCTTTTGTTAAAGAATATGTTGGGAATAAAGTTGTAACTACTAAAAGTTTTCCATCTTCTTTGTCTCTGTAAATGTCATCTACATTTACTTCTTCGGTAGATTTTTGATCGCTTAGTTTAGCACAACCAGCTAAAAAGAAAGTGAGCATGGATGCAGCAACTAAAATTGCAATTAGTTTTTTCATATATTCTCCTTTTGATTTTTTTTGTTACAATCACTACAAACCCCATAGAGCACTAAATTTGAAATATCGAGTGAAAAATTATGGTGTTTAAACAAATGTTTAGAAAAATGTTCTAAGTCTGTGCAATTCAAAATTTCACATTTTCCACAGATTTTACATCTCAGTGTTGCGTATCCGAGATTTTGATTATTTTTTCTATAGATTTTTTTTCCACCCATGTGAACAGATAAAAGTACATTTTCATTACTTAGTTTTGATATATATCTGTAGACTGTAGGCATACTTACTTTTAAATTATTCTTTATTAGATAATTTAAAATATCTTCGCACGAAAAATCATCATTTTTCTGGATGTATTCATCGATAATTCTTTTTTGTTCAGTGTTATATGATTTTTGTGACATTGTAACCCCTTTTTAAAATGAAAATCATTTTCAATTTCATATTAACTATTTTTTTATTTTTTGTCAAGATTAATAAGATATTTTTTTGGGTATTATATTTCAAGGAGGATTTATGAAGATAATTAGTTGGAATGTAAATGGCATAAGAGCCGCTATTACAAAAGGATTTTTAGATTATTTTAATGAATTAGATGCAGATATTTTTTGTATACAAGAAACAAAGTGTCAAGTTGGTCAAGTAGATATAGAATTGCCTGGATATTTTCAATATTGGCACCAAGCAGAAAAAAAAGGTTATAGTGGGACTGCCGTTTTTACAAAAAAACAGCCTATAAATGTTAGACGAAGTGGAATTGATTTTTTTGATGATAACGAAGGAAGAATTTTAGAATTAGAATTTGATGATTTTTATTTTGTTAACTGTTATGTTCCAAATTCTAAAAGAGATTTATCTAGAATTCCATTTAGAATGAATTTTGAAGATAGAATGCGCGAATATTTATTGGAATTAAATAATAAAAAAGGTGTTATTTATTGTGGTGATCTAAATGTAGCTCATAAAGAAATAGATTTGAAAAATCCATCACAAAATAGGATGAACGCTGGTTTTACAGACCATGAAAGAGGAAAATTCCAAGAATTGATGGATGTTGGGTTCATAGACACTTTTAGATATTTTTATCCAGATAGAGAAAACATTTATACTTGGTGGAGCTATTTTGCAAAATCCAGAGATAGAAATATAGGTTGGAGAATTGATTATGTAATTGTAAGTCCTGACTTAAAAGAAAGACTCCAAGAAGCAAAAATTCATGATCACATTTTAGGTAGTGACCATTGTCCCGTGGAGTTAATTATCAATTAATGTGAAAGGCGGAATTTTTATGCGTGAATATTCTGAAAGAGATGTTGATGAATTAAGAAGACAAATTAGAGAGGAAAGAGCTTTTAGAAGATCTTCTCGTGAAGAAAGAAAAAAAGAAAGACAAAATACAGTTTTTACTGAGTACAAAGTCAAAAAGAAAAATAGATTTGGTGCTTTTTTGCTAGCGCTCACTCTATTTTTTGTATCCGTAGCTGGCGGTTTATTAGGTAGTTACATATATGATAGTAATCTAAAAAATAATTATGAAGTATCTAATAATCAAGTCTACAATATAACGCCTAAGAGCGATTATGGGGTTGTTTCAAATGTTGCACTCAAAGTCATGCCATCTGTAGTTGGTATTGTATCTACTCAAAATTTAGAAACTATTTTTGGGGTAGTAGAAAGTGGTGGAACAGGTTCAGGTGTTATTGTAGATAGAGATGGATATATTTTGACAAATTCACACGTTATTTTGGATGGAAAAGCGAAAAGTATAAAAGTTGTATTATCTGATGATTCATCTGAGGATGCCGAGGTGATATGGCACGATAAAAATTTAGATTTAGCAGTAATAAAGATTAATAAATCTGGTCTTACTCCCGTGGAATTAGGTGATTCAGATGATGTAGTTATCGGACAAACCGCTATAGCAATTGGCAATCCATTAGGTCTTACACTTTCTAGAAGTGTGACTGCTGGAGTTATTTCAGGAGTGAATAGAAAGATTCAGACAAATAATAATAATATAGTAGAAAATTTGCTTCAAACTGATGCTGCTATTAACCAAGGAAATTCAGGTGGTCCATTACTTAATGATAAGGGTGAGTTGATTGGTATTAATACGATAAAAATTTCTGGTCAAACAACAGAAGGTTTAGGATTCGCAATTCCTATAAATACAGCAAAAGAAATTATGCATTCTATATTAGAAAACAAAGATGCTCAAAAAACTAGTCTAGGACTACAAATTGCTGATTATGTTATATATAAAAAACATATACAATTGGTAAATGATTTAGATTATGGAGCTATAATTTTAAAAGTAGAAAAAAATTCTCTTGCAGAGTATGCAGGACTAAAAATAAATGATATAATATTAGAAATAAATGGAAATAAAATCATCTCTACTGATAGTGTTTTAACTCAAATTATTAGATATAAAAACAATGATAGTATATTAGTTAAAATATTAAGGGATGGTAAAACTCAAGAAATTGATTTAAAATTGAATTAGGAGGGTAACATGGGATTATTTGATGATTTAGGAATTAGTTTTAGCAAAAGTCCAGAAGAAAAGAAAATTAAAGAGGCAAAAAAACATATTGCAGAATTAGAAGAAAAAAGAGATGTGCTTTTAAAAGCACTAGATAAAGAAATAACTGATTTTAAAGATGACAATGATGAAGTTTTTAGAAAAATGGGGTCATACATCTACGGAAAAATTGATGAAATGAGAGAAAAGGGGTTAGTTAATCCTCAGTTTGAAACATTTATAACACTTGTAAAAGAAAATGAATCAAAAATTCAAGAATCAGAAGAAAAGAAAGTTTCGATAGTTTCTAGATATGATGAAGAGTTAGAAATTTTACAAAAAACTATAAAAGCTGAAGAAGAAAAGATTGAAATAAATAAAAAAATTGAAGAAAATAAAAATAAATAGAGGCTAAGCCTCTTTTTATTTTGCACAATATGATGTATAATATATTTTGGTAATACACAATATATTGTATATGAGGTTATTATGATAATTATTTATGATTCATTGACAGGGATGGGAAAAAAATTTGCTGAGAGTTTAGGATATAAAGCCATAGATGTGAATGATTTTATGTTAGAACCAAAAGAGGATTTATTTTTTTTAGTCACAAGATGTTTTGGATTTGGTGAAATTCCTATAGAAACGGTTAAATTTTTAAGAAAATATTATAAGAGTGTGATAGGAGTAGCTTGTGGAGGCAACAAGAATTGGGGAGAAAATTTTGCAGTTGCTGGTGAAAAGATAGAGCAGATTTATGGCATAAAAAGTATTGTTAAGTTTGAAGGAAGCGGTTTTGAACACGAAAGGGAAACTGCTAGAATATTTTTAGATAAATTTATGGAGAGTGAAAATGGAAGAAAAAGATAAAGTATTTATTCCTGATTGGATAATTAAAAATAGTGAAATTGTAAATGAAAATGGAGAGATAGTAGATTTAAATAAAGATAAAGAAGCAGTTTATAGTTATTTTGTTAATGAGGTTAATAAAAAAACACAATTTTTTCATTCATTGGAAGAAAAATTAAATTATTTGGTAAAAAACAATTATTATGAATCAGACTTTCTGGATCAGTACAGTTTTGAGGATATAAAAAAAGTTTATGATAAAGCTTATCAATATAAATTTAGATTCCCAAGTTATATGGGAGCTTTTAAGTTTTATAATGACTATGCTTTGAAGAGTAATGATAAAAAAGTTTTTTTGGAAAGATATGAAGATAGACTTGCAGCAACAAGTTTATATCATGCTGATGGAGATCCTAAAAAAGCAATGGAATTAGTTGAAAGACTAATTTTACAAGATTTTACTCCAGCAACACCAATTTTATTAAATACTGCTCGTAAAAAAAGAGGAGAATTTGTATCTTGTTTTTTATTGGAATGTGGAGATTCTTTAAATGATATTTCAAGAGTTCTAGAATTTTCGATGCAGTTAAGCAAAATTGGTGGAGGAGTATCTATCCATTTGTCGAATTTAAGAGCCAAAGGTGAGAGTATAAAGGGAATTAAAAATGTAGCAAAAGGTGTTGTTGGTGTTTGTAAATTGTTAGACAATGCTTTTAGATATGCTGATCAAATGGGACAAAGACCTGGAGCAGGCGCTGTTTATTTGAATATTTTTCATGCAGATATTGAAGATTTTTTAAATACAAAGAAATTAAATGCAGATGATGATATAAGATTAAAAACATTATCTATGGGAGTTGTAATTCCTGATAAATTTATCGAGTTAGCTAGAGAAGATAAGGATATGTATGTATTTTATCCTCATAGCATAGAGCAAGAATATAATAATAATTTTGGAGATATGGCAATCGAGATAGATAAATATTATGATGAATGGGTAGAAAATCCAAATGTAATGAAGCGTCGTATAAATCCAAGAAAATTATTAGATGCAATTGCTGGTTTACAGGGAGAAAGTGGATATCCATATTTAATGTTTTCAGATAATGTGAATAGACAAAATCCTTTAAAGGACAAAGTTAAATTTTCAAATTTATGTAGCGAAGTTTTGCAGCCAAGTATACTTAGCAAATATGCAGACTATCATAAAAGAGATGAAGATGTGATAGGAAAAGATATTTCTTGCAATCTTTCTAGTGGCAATATGGCAAATATGATTAAGCATAATTCTATAAAAGAAACTGTATTTGCTGCTATGGATCTGATGAATTCTGTTGCGGAAAAAACCGATTTAAAGCATATTCCTGCAATTAGTAAAGCAAACAAATTGATGAGAAGTGTTGGTTTTGGAATTATGAATCATCATGGCTTTATTGCAGAAAATTATATTGCATATGGATCTGAGGAAGATTTAGATTTGGTTGATGCATTTTTTAATATGGTTAATTATTATTCATTAGTTCATTCAAATAACAAAGCCAAAGAAACGGGTCTAGTTTTTGATGGATTTGAAGAATCAAAGTATAAAGATGGATCATATTTTGATAATAGAGGAGCAATATATCCTAAAACTGAAAAAGTAAAGGAGATTTTTAAAGATATTTATATTCCAACAGATGAAGATTGGCAAAACTTAAAAAATTCAGTTATGGAATTTGGACTCTATAATTCACACCGTTTAGCTATTGCTCCAAATGGTAGTATAGGATATGTTATGAGTGCTACTCCTTCTATTACTCCAATAAAACAATTGATAGAAGAAAGAACTTATGGAAATAGTAAAACTTATTTTCCAATGCCTAATGCAGATACTTGTGGTTTTATGTACGAAAGTGCTTATACAATGGATAAAATGAAAGTTATAGATGTTATAGCTACTGCTCAAAAACATGTAGACCAGGGTATATCATTTGAATTATGTATAACATCTGATGTAACAACTAGAGAATTATCTAGACTTTATTTGTATGCACATTATCAAGGAATAAAGACATTGTATTATACAAGAACTCAAAAGTTAAAAGTGGAAGTGTGTGAATCTTGTTCGGTTTAGACAATAAATTATCTATCTCTAATTATTTTATAACTAGTAAAAAGATTTATAAAAATACTAAAATACTTTTTATAAGTGATATTCATTCATCTATAGACTCTAATGATTACTATATATTAGATAAATTACAAGATATTGATAATGTGATTCTAGGAGGAGATATAATCGATTCTAAAATCGAAAATGAAGATATTTTCACTTTTTTACAATTTTTAAAAAATAAATTTAGTAATATTAATTTTGTTTTAGGAAATCATGAGTCATCTAAGAAAAATTTAGATAAGGTTAAAAAAATAAGTTTGTTTGGAAATTATTTAACCAAAAATCCGATAAAAGTCAATGAGAATATAAAAATTTATGGAGTTGATGATTCAACTTTTGGTATAGAAAATTTTGAAAATAAAATATCTAGTTATAATGATTCGTTGGATCAAGAATTGTATAATATATTGATTTCACACGAACCTCACCAGCATAAAAGATATGTAAAAACTAATTTTGATCTAGTACTTTCAGGAGATGCGCACGGTGGTCAAATAAGAATTTTTGGAAGAGGACTTTTTGCTCCGCGTCAAGGTTTTTTCCCAAAATACACAAAAGGATTGTACCAATTGAAATTTGACCAAAGTATGATTGTAAGCACAGGAATTACTACAAAAAAATATATTATTCCTAGACTTTTTAATCCAAGAGAGATATGCATAATTAATTTTATAGCTAAATAGTTTTTTGTTATTTTTTGGGTATAATCTAATTATGGACAATATAAAAAATTTATTAAATGAAAATATAGACTTTTTGGAGACAACTATCTTAGTTTCTGGGAAAAGTGGGTCCGGGAAATCTACTCTTATAAAGACAGTATTTAAGAATTTAATTGAAGAGACTCCAGAAGACAGGGTGGGTTTACCCGTTACCGAGCAAACAAAAGTGTATTCTGCTCTAGGTGGAAAATTAAAAATAATTGATACTATTGGTTATACATTAAGTGATAATTATAAAAAAATTAAATCCGACTCTAAAAGAACTATAAATAAGCAAAATGTTGATATCATGTGGTATGTTATTAACAGTTCAGGCAATAGAATAGAAGAGGATGAAATAAATTTTATAAATAGTATTTCCGATACTATTCCAGTTATAATAGTGATATCACAAACTGTGGGGACAAATTCTATACGCCTTGCTGAAGAAATAAAGAAGATGAACCTAAAATCGGTAGCCATTTTAAATATTTTAGCGAGAGATTTTTATTTGCTGGAAAATAATGTAATTAAGGCTTTTGGTATTGATTTATTATTAGAAAATACAATAAAAGAACTTTCTATTAAAAAACAAGAAACTTTCATTTCTGCACAGGAATATAATCTGGATTTAAAGGTAAAGTTAGCTAGAAGATGGTCTAAAACATATATAGGTGCTACGTTTGGAGTTGGTTTTGCCCCCATTCCATATAGTGATGCACCGATTTTAGTTCCGTTACAGGTTACTATGTTTTTGCACATCGCAAAAATTTTTGGTATTTCTCAGAATAAGGATAAACTAACTGCCCTATTATCAAGTTTTATTATGCCTGAAACTGCAAAGTTAATCGGAAGAAGCGTTAGTTCTAATCTATTAAAATTTATACCAGGAGCTGGTATTATTATTTCTGGACTTATAAATGGTACTACAGCTGCTTCAGTAACTTATTTATTGGTCGAAGCTTATATTAAATCTTTAAAAATATATTTGAAAAATGGTAACACAAATATTGATGATGGATTTATAAAGACTTTTAAAGATAATATATTAAAGTTAAAGAAAGGAAAAAATGATGAATAAACAAAAAAAGTCAATATTAATATATTATTCAGTGGTAATTGCTATACTTTTTTTTCTGAATTTAATTATCATACCATATATAACAGCAAGAGAGATAAAAGAAGTTGATTATTCAGCTTTTTTGGATATGATCGAGAAAAATAAGGTAACAGAAGTTGAAAAGCAAGAGAATCAAATTCTTTTTATAGCTAAGGAAGATGGCAAAGAACAAATTTATAAAACTGGTTTGTGGGATAACCCAGATTTGACACAATTAATGCTAGATAAGGATATAAAATTTGGAAGTCAAATTCAGGAGCCACCAGGATTTTTAGCAAGTGCAATGGGGTGGATAATTCCTCTATTAATATTCTTGTTGGCAGGAAGGTTAATGAGCAGATTTATCACTAAACAGATGGGCTCTTCTGGAGCATTTGGTTTAGGAAAAAGTAACGCAAAAATTTATGTGAAGGCTAGTACAGGAAAAACTTTTAATGATGTTGCCGGACAGGAAGAAGCTAAGGATGCATTAAAAGAAATTGTTTCTTTTCTTCACAATCCTCAAAGGTATGCTAGAATTGGAGCTAAATTACCTAAGGGAGCTTTATTAGTAGGACCTCCTGGAACAGGAAAAACACTTTTAGCCCAAGCTGTTGCTGGTGAAGCAAATGTTCCTTTTTTTAGTATTTCTGGTTCAGAATTTATAGAAATGTTTGTCGGAATGGGTGCTGCCAAAGTTAGAGATTTATTTAAACAAGCAAATGAAAAAGCGCCGTGTATTGTGTTCATAGATGAGATAGATACAGTCGGCAAGAAGAGAGAAGGATATATAGGTGGAGGAAATGATGAAAGAGAGCAGACATTAAACCAATTATTGTCTGAAATGGATGGATTTGATGGCAAAAAAGGTATAGTTATTTTAGCGGCTACCAATAGACCAGATAGTTTGGATCCTGCACTTTTGAGACCTGGAAGATTTGATAGAAGGATTCCGGTTGAATTACCAGATTTAAATGGTAGAATCGAAATATTAAAAGTTCATGCTAGAAATGTTAAAACTGATGGTGATATAGACTACAAAGCAATCGGTCTTATGACTGCAGGAGCTAGTGGTGCTGATTTAGCAAATATGATAAATGAAGCAGCTCTAAGAGCAGTTAGAGAAAATAGAGATTATGTAATACAAAAAGATATAGAAGAGTCAGTTGAAGTTGTTATTGCTGGTTATGAAAGAAAAAGTATGGTTATCTCTTCTGAAGAAAAGAAAATCATCAGTTATCATGAGGTTGGTCATGCATTAGTTGCTGCATGTCAAACTAATAGTGCTCCAGTCGCAAAAATCACAATCATTCCTAGAACTTCAGGAGCATTAGGATACACTTTACAAATTGATACGGAAGAAAAATTCTTGATGAGCGAAAAAGATCTCTTTAATGAAATGGTTACTTTGGCAGGTGGAAGAGCAGCTGAAGAATTGGTATTTAATTCCAAAACAACAGGTGCTTCAAATGATATAGAAAGAATGACAAAAATTGCTCGTGGAATGGTATCTCAGTTTGGAATGAATGAAGATTTTGATATGATACAACTTGCACATCAAACAAATAGATATTTAGGTGGTGATACATCTTTTAATGCATCAGAAGGAACTTTAAGAGATGTAGACCAGGCAGTTATTGATTTAATTAAAAAAGCTCATAATAAAGCTATCGAAATTCTAAAAGAAAATATAGATAAATTACACTATATTTCAGACTACTTGCTTAAAAAAGAAACCATAACTGGAGAAGAATTTATGGAAATATTTAATGGTAAAAAAATCTTGGAAGAAAATAACGACAATTTTACCGACAATAGTTTATTAACAGTAGAAGAGTAATTTAAAAAGAGGATATCCTCTTTTTTTTACTGTAAAAAATTTTTAAAATATGTTAGAATAATAAAGGTGATTATAATGAATATATCTATTGAAAATATTTTCGATGGAGAATTTAAAAATAATTCTGAAATTATAAAAGAATTGTACAATGATAATAACACTAAAATAGAAATAATATATTCGAACAACGCATCTACAGATTACATGGTTTCAGATTTGGATGAGTATGTTTTTTTAATTGAAGGTTGTGCTACTTTAGAATTCAAAGAAAACGATATATTTTTAGAAAGAGGAAATTATTTTTTGATTCCTAAGAATACTACTCATCGGGTTAAAAACACTTCTGACAATGCAATTTGGTTAACAATTTATTTAGGAGAAAAAAAGTGCAAAGAAATAAATTAGATTTTTTAGAATTAATTAAATCGGATGCCACGGCGGCACTCGGATGTACAGAACCCATTGCTGTGGCTTATTGTGCTGCAGAGTGTAGGAGATTTTTTTCTGAAGTTCCAAAAAAAGTTTCTGTTATTACATCAAAAAATATTTATAAAAATGGTAAACATGTTTATGTACCTGGTAGTGGCAGAAAAGGTTTGGATGTAGCTTGTATAATGGGTCTTTTGCATGGAAATTATAAAGAAAAATTGTTAGTTTTAAATTCATTGACTGAAAATGAAATAAGGGATTCCTTAAAATTTTTAGATGAGAATCATATATGTGTAAGTTATGAAGATTTCCGCCCATCTATTTATGTTAGAGTAGAAGTTTTAGCAGAAAAAGAAGTGGTTGCTGAGATTGAAAATTCACATACTGGTTTAAAAAAAATAACTGTTGATGGGAAAGTAGTTTTTGAAAATGAAACAGAAAGTTGCCATTGTAAATTGCCAGAGATTTCATTGGAAGAAGTATTAGATATGGTAGATGAAGTTGATGTCGAAAAATTAGATTTTATAGATCAAAGTATAGTACTCAATATGAAAGCAGCTTATGAGGGACTAAGTGGCGATTATGGATTAGGCTGCGGGAAGAGTTTGAATAAAATTTATAATATAGATAAGAATAATTGTGAATCAAGTGTTAAAACAAGAGTTCTAACTGCTGCAGCTGCAGATATGAGAATGGGCGGCGGAAATTGTCCTATTATAACTAGTGGAGGTAGTGGTAATCAAGGTATAAATGTTTTGATTCCTGTTGTGGTAGCTGCAGAAGAAAATAATATTGATGACTATAAAATGAAAAAAGCAATTTTTTTAAGTCATGCTGTTAATAAATATGTTAAATTATTTTCTGGTAAATTATCTGGTATGTGTGGTTGCGCCATTGCTGCAGGGGTAGGCTCTGCTGCTGGAATAACATGGATGCTAGGGGGCAGCAGAAATCAAATATTAACTTCTATGAAAAATATGATTTCAGATTTAGCGGGGATGATTTGTGATGGAGCAAAAGATTCGTGTGCATTAAAACTTTCAACTTGCGCTTCGGAATCGGTTATTCATTCAAAAATGGCATTAAATGGAATAAAAGTTGAAGATGGTGTAGGTGTTTTGGGTAAAGATATTGAAGAAACTATTAAAAATATAGGGCTATTATCTACAAAAGCTTTTCCTAAAGTTGATGATGTGGTATTAGAAATACTTGCAAAGGAGAACTAAAATGACAGACTTTATGGCATCTGTTGCTGATGGTAATTCTTTTTCAGAAAATGATTCTCCAGTAATATCTATTAAGAATTTAAATTTTAGATATGATAATGAAGAAGATGAAGAATCTGCTATAGATTTTCAATTAAAAAATATTAATTTAGATGTTAATAAAGGTGAGTTCATTGCTTTTTTAGGAGCTAATGGTAGCGGGAAATCAACACTTGCAAAATTGATTAATGCGCAGATGAAACCTACAGAAGGCGATATTATAGTTTATGGTATGAATACAAAAGACGAAAATAGAGGTTGGGATATTAGAGCTTGTTGTGGAATGGTTTTTCAGAATCCGGATAATCAAATCATTGCAACTATAGTTGAAGAAGATGTAGCATTTGGGCCAGAAAATTTAGGACTTCCAAGAAACGAAATAATTTGTAGAATTGATAAGTCTCTAGAAATTGTAAATATGCTGGAATATCGAAAGCACTCCCCTAATTTATTGAGTGGCGGACAAAAACAAAGAGTTGCCATTGCAGGTATTTTAGCCTTAGAACCAGATATTATTATTTTTGATGAATCTACAAGCATGTTAGATCCAGGCGGCAGAAAAGATGTAATGGATACTATAATTAAACTAAATAAAGAGCAAAATAAAACAGTGATTATAATAACTCATTTTATGGATGAAGCAATTTATGCTGATAAAATTTTTGTAATAAATAATGGAGAAATTGCTATGCAAGGAACTCCTTTGGAAGTGTTTAAGGATTCAGATAAAATTAGTAAATATGGCTTAGATGTGCCATTTATTTCAGAAATGAATAATAAATTATCAGATCTTAATATTGATTTGAAGAATTTTGATATGGAGGATTATGTAAATTGCCTATTATCGAAGCAAAAAATTTAAATTTTATTTATAATCCAAATACTCCATTTGAGACGCATGCATTAAAAAATGTATCTTTTTCTATAGAAGAAGGCGAATTCATTGCAATAATAGGTCATACAGGAAGTGGAAAATCTACTTTGATTCAACATATTAATGGTTTATTATTTCCTACATCTGGTGAGATTTATTGTGATGGAGAAAAAATAGATAAAGAAAATAATTTGGTCAAATTAAGACAGAGAGTTGGGATGGTTTTTCAATATCCCGAGTATCAGCTGTTCGAAGAAACATGTGAAAAAGATATAGCGTATGGACCTACAAATATGGGACTTAACGAAAGTGAAATAATAAGAAGAGTTAAAGATTCACTAGAGATAGTGGGACTAGATTATGAAAACATAAAAGATACAAATCCTTTTGAATTGTCGGGTGGTCAAAAAAGAAGAGTCGCTATAGCGGGTATAATTGCTATGGAACCAAAAGTTTTGATTTTAGATGAGCCCACAGCTGGTTTAGATCCCCGTGGTAGAGATGAAATAATTAGAGAAATAATTAATATTCAGAAAAAAAGAAATATAAGTATAATATATGTTACACACGCTATGGAAGATATAGCAAATATTGCTGATAGAATAATGGTAATGAATAAGGGTGAGATAGCTTTTTTTGAAGAACCCAAAACACTATTTGAAAAAGAAGAAGAATTACAAAAAATTCACCTAGATATTCCAAATTTTATTAAATTTCAAAATATTTTAATTAAAAAAGGTTTTGAAATAGATAAAACTATGGATATTGATGATTTGGCAAAACAGTTGAGGGACAAATTATGTTGAAAAATATAACTATTGGTCAATATATTCCAGGAGATAGTTTTATTCATCGACTAGATCCAAGAACCAAAATTAATATCTCCCTTTTTTATATGATTTATTTATTCTTTATTGACAAATTTACGTCGTTTATCCCGATCTATTGCTATATATTTTTTGTAATATATGTATGTAAAATACCATTTAAACTGATTTTAAAAGGAATTAAAAATCTGACTATTATTATTTCTATAACAGTAATTTTTAATGTCTTTTTAATACCAGGTGAAACTTTATTTGAAATATTTGGTTTTAGAGCTACTGTAGAAGGTGCAAAATTCGCTGCTTTTATGGTAATTAGAATAATAGCTTTAGTTATGGGCACATCATTACTTACACTGACTACAAGCCCTATTCAGCTTACTGATGGTATTGAAAAATTATTAAAGCCATTTGAAAAAATAAAATTGCCAGCTCATGAAATATCTATGATGATGACAATTGCTCTTAGATTTATTCCTACACTTGTGGAGGAAACTGACAAAATTATGAAAGCACAAAAAGCTAGAGGAGCAAATTTTGAAGAGGGAAATATTTTTAAAAGGGCAAAAGCATTAGTTCCTATATTGATCCCATTGTTCATTAGCTCGTTTAGGAGAGCTAACGATTTAGCAACGGCTATGGAAGCTAGATTGTATAGAGGAGGAAAAGGAAGAAGTAAATTTAAAATTATGCAGTATACAAGATTAGATTTTGTAACTTATATTTCTGTATTTTTATTCTTTTTAGCTATATATAGTCTAAATTACATGGATTTTATAGTATGAAGAAAATAATATTAAAAATTAGTTATGATGGAACTCAATATTCTGGTTGGCAAAGACAGGATAATGCTATTGGTATACAAGAAGTAATTGAAAAAAACCTAGAGAAGATATGTGGAGAAAAAATTGTATTAAAGGCAGCGGGAAGAACAGATGCAGGAGTGCATGCAGAGGCTCAAATTGCTGATTTCATGACTAACTCAACAATACCTGGAAAAAAAATTAAATATCCTTTAAACGATTTTTTGCCTGATGACATACGAATAATTTCTTCAAATGATATAGATATAGATTTTTCAAGCAGATTTGACGCATTGTACAAACACTATAGATACACACTATATACAGATGAATCTATTTCTGCAATGAAAAATAGATATGTTACAGTTTATACCTATCCATTGGATATAAAAAAAATGATTGAGGCGTCTAAATTTATGATAGGTAATCTAGATTATAAATCATATGAGGGAAAATTTTCTCAAATGACAACTAGCGTAAGGAGAATAATTGATATAAAAATTATTAGAGATGGAAAATATATCTATTTTGATATTTTCGGAGAAGCTTTTTTGAAAAATATGGTTAGAATAATGGTTGGGACACTCCTAAATGTTGGAAGAAATATAATGACTTTTGATGAATTAAGAAAAACTTTTGAAGTTCCTGATAGAACTAAAACTGGTGTAACCATGCCAGCTAAAGGATTAACCATGATGAAAATTTATTATGACAAAAAGTATAGCGAAATTATTGATAACTAAGAAAAATAGCGGCTTATATAGCCGTTTTTTATTTTCTTTTACAATGCAAAGTGAAAGCACTGATATTTGATAGCAGATACACAAAAATTATTAAATAATTATTTTTTGTTGACATTCATATTTTACAATGTTAAGATTATTGTAAAATAAATAACATAATAGGAGGATTATTATGGATTTTATGGATTTAAAAAAATACCCAGCAGAGCCATTTAAAATCAAGATGGTTGAACCTGTAAAAATGATCAGCAAAGAACAAAGAATAATTGCGTGCAAAGAAGCAGGATATAATACTTTTAATTTAAAAAGTGAAGATGTTTATATCGATCTTTTAACAGATTCAGGAACAAATGCTATGAGTGATAAGCAATGGTCAGGAATTATGTTAGGCGATGAAGCGTATGCAGGTAGTAAAAACTGGATTTATTTAGAGTCAGTTGTCAAAGATATTTTTGGAGTGAAGCATGTTGTTCCAACACACCAAGGTAGAGGGGCTGAGAATATCTTATCTCGAATTGCTATAAAGCCAGGACAGATTGTTGCTGGTAATATGTATTTTACAACCACTAGGTATCACCAAGAAGCTCAAGGCGGAATTTTTGCTGATATTATTAGAGATGAAGCTCATGATGCAAGTATTGATGTGAAATTTAAAGGAGATATTGATTTAAATAAATTACAAAAATTAATTGATGAAAAAGGTGCTGAAAATATAGCTTATGTATGTTTGGCAGTTACAGTAAATCTAGCTGGTGGTCAACCAGTATCCATGAAAAACATGAGAGATGTATATGCTCTATGTCAAAAATATGGTATTAAAGTTTTCTTTGATGCTACAAGATTTGCTGAAAATGCATATTTTATTAAGGAGCAAGAAGACGGTTATCAAGATAAATCCATTAGAGAGATTGTAAAAGAAATGTTTAGTTATTCTGACGGAGCAACTTGTTCTGGAAAGAAAGATGGTATAGTTAATATAGGTGGATTTTTAGCATTAAATGATGATGAACTTTTTGGTAAAGCAAAAGAATTAGTTGTAGTGTTTGAAGGAATGCCATCATATGGTGGAATGGCAGGTCGTGATATGCAAGCAATAGCAATTGGTTTACAAGAATCATTACAAGAAGAATATATTGAATACAGAATTAAACAAGTAAGATATTTAGGAGATAGATTAAGAGAGGCGGGAGTTCCAATTGTTGAACCAACTGGTGGACATGCTATATTCTTAGATGCAAGAAAGTTTTGTCCACATATTCCACAGGAAAAATTCCCAGCTCAATCTTTAGCAGCATTTCTATACATGGATTCAGGAGTTAGAGCTATGGAAAGAGGAATAGTTTCTGCTGGTAGAGATAAAGTTACTGGAGAAAATCATAAACCAAAATTAGAAACTGTAAGATTGACAATCCCTAGAAGGGTATACACATATAAACACATGGATATTGTAGCTGATTCAGTTATAAATCTATTTAAAAACAAAGATGAAATTCGTCCGTTAAAATTTGTGTACGAACCACCACAATTAAGATTCTTCACAGCTAAGTTTGATTTTGCGGATTAAGAAAATATAAGGCGGTTATACCGTCTTTTTATTTATAAAAAAAAACCGGTAATCCGGTTTTAGTCTTCATATGGTTCAAAATCTGATTTTCCAACTCCACACATTGGGCAAACCCAATCTTCTGGAATATCTTCAAAAGCTGTTCCAGGTTCAATTCCACCATCTGGATCGCCAATTTCTGGATCATAAATATAACCACATGGGATACAAATATACTTTTGCATAACATCCTCCTTATATGTAATATTTTGTAATAAATCTATACCCAAAAATAAAAAAAATATTCTTTTTAACATTAAAAATATTATGATAATAATTACTACCAATCTAATAAAGGTCTAATTATTTTATAGCGGATATTGTATTCGCTTTTTTAGTGGATAGATTTTGTGAAAAGTAAACTATATAAAGAGGTTAATTATCTCAATTTTGAGATGGTGAAATTTTTGAGTTTATGATTTTTAATATATATTTCTTTAAATTTTTTATATGTATTTTTTAAAATACAATCAAAAACAATGTAATAAGAGAACTCAATAAAATGAGTGGTAAAGAAAATGAGTTATAAGATGAGAGGGAAAAAAACTCACAAAAAAACTAAGTCCGAAAATTGGGCGTTACAAACTGCCAAAATCAGTTTAATAATTGCAATAATCAAAGTTATAAACAACATAATAAATCTGATATGAGGTTAACCCCTCTCATCAGAGATATTATAACTCATTTTTTAAAAATATGCAAGAGAATAAAAAAATCACAAAAATTTTATGGGCATTGTTGGTTGTAAATGTATTACGCATAGTTTTAGGGATTTTAAATATTGTAACTATGTAAAAACAGAGGAGGGGCGCATAAGCTCCTCGAGGATTTCAAATTCTAGGAGGTAAACAATGAACACGGTTAAGGAATTAAAAAATGAAATTAGACAATTTAGAAATTTTATAAAGTCAGCTTATATGAACAAAATAAAAAAAGGTATTAACAAATTTAATAAAAAATGATATTATAATAATGTAAATAGATTAATATATTTTTTAAACCACATGTTTTTTAAATTAAAAAAATATAAATTTTAAAAAGAAAGGAGGAAAAATGAGTTATAAAAAATAAGCTAGAAAGTTAGCCATCTTGGTTTTAGCCATAGAGTTAGCTTCAAACTTTTTCCAGCTTATAAC
>JAEZWK010000032.1 GCA_023443045.1 Bacillota bacterium | reverse complement strand
CAATAATCCCGAATCCAATTACAGCGTGCTTACTAGATTTGGTAGAGATTTGGTAGAAGAGGCAAAAAATGGCAAGGTAGATCCGGTAATTGGTAGAGATGAGGAAATTCGTGATTGTATACGTATTTTATCTAGAAGAACCAAAAATAATCCGGTTTTAATCGGGGAGCCTGGTGTAGGTAAAACTGCCATAGTAGAAGGTTTGGCTCAGAGGATAGTAAAAAATGATGTGCCAGACGGACTTAAAAATAAAACAATTTTTAGCTTGGATATGGGTGCATTGATAGCTGGTGCAAAATATCAGGGTGAGTTTGAGGAGAGATTAAAATCAGTTTTAGAGGAAGTAGAAAAATCTGAAGGCAGGATAATAATGTTTATCGACGAGATACACACAATAGTAGGTGCCGGAAGAACAAGCGGAGCTATGGATGCGGGTAATCTTCTAAAACCATTACTTGCTAGAGGTGTTTTGCACGCGATTGGTGCTACTACTTTAGACGAATATAAAAAATATATAGAAAAAGATCCTGCACTAGAAAGACGTTTCCAAAAAGTTTTGGTTACAGAACCCACAGTTATGGATACCATTTCAATTCTTAGAGGTATAAAGGATAAATATGAGCTTCACCACGGAATTAGAATTTCTGATAGCGCGGTTATAGCAGCAGCTACTCTATCCAACAGATATATCACAGATAGATTTTTACCAGATAAGGCGATTGACCTTATGGATGAAGCATCTGCTATGGTTAGAACTCAGATAGATTCTTCACCTATAGAAATAGATGAGATGGAAAGAAAAATATTGCAGCTAGAAATTGAGCGCGAGGCTCTTAAAAAAGAGACTGATCAGAATTCTAAAAAAAGGCTTGAGATTTTAGAAGGAGAATTATCAGAAGAGAAGAAAAAATATCAGGTTTTAAAAGAGAGATGGGAAGAAGAAAAATCAGAACTCGAAAAGATAAAAGAAGTAAAAGAAAAAATAGATAATGTAAAATTGGAAATAGAAAAAGCCGAAAGAGAATATAATCTAGAGCATTTGAGTGAACTTAAGTTTGGTACTTTACCCAAATTGGAAGAAGAATTAAAATATCTAACTGAAAATGAAAAAGAAGATAAGATTTTGAATATGGAAGTAACTGAGGATGAAATAGCAAAAGTGGTTAACCAGTGGACGGGCATACCAGTTTCTAAACTAAATCAAAGTGATAGGGAAAAACTTTTGGAGCTAGATCAGCATCTTATGAAAACTGTAATCGGTCAGGATGAGGCGATAGAAAAAATTGTTGGTGCGATACAGAGAAATAGAGCGGGGCTTTCAGGGAAAAATCGTCCCATTGGATCATTTTTATTCTTGGGTCCCACAGGAGTTGGTAAAACTCATCTAACTAAAGAAATTACAAAAACACTCTTTGATGATGATAAAAATATGATAAGAATAGATATGAGTGAATATATGGAAAAATTTTCAGTATCTAGACTTATAGGAGCTCCCCCGGGATATGTAGGATATGAAGAGGGTGGCCAGCTAACAGAAGCGGTAAGAAGAAAGCCATATAGTGTAGTTCTTTTAGATGAAATAGAAAAAGCTCATCCGGATGTATTTAATGTGCTTTTGCAAGTCCTAGATGACGGAAGACTAACTGATAATCAGGGTAGAGTTGTAGATTTTTCTAATACTGTAATTATTATGACATCGAATATAGGAAGTAGATATATATTTGATGGAATAAAAGATGGGCTCATTACTGATGAGGCAAGAAATGAAGTCGACGAAGAGTTAAAACTTGCATTTAGACCTGAATTTTTAAATAGAATAGATGAAATAATTATGTTTAGACCGCTAAATAAAGAAAATCTAAATCAGATTATAGATCTTTTGATAAATTCTTTAAACGAGGTGCTAAAAGAGAAAAATATAACACTAAAACTAAGTCAAAAAGCAAGAGATTTTGTGCTAGAAAATTCATATGACGAAAGTTTTGGAGCAAGACCTGTAAAAAGATTCCTCATGAGCAATGTAGAAAATATACTAGCTAAAGATATATTAAAAGGAAGTATTTCTGACGGAGATAATGTACTCGTAGATGTGGTGGATGGAAATATGATTTTAAAGAGAGATTAATTCTCTCTTTTTATTTGTAATTAATTAAATAAAGTGATATAATTATTGTAATGAAAAAAAATTAGGAGGAGCATATGAAAAAATTTTTATGCACAATTTTAGCTCTATTTATGGCGTTTAGTTTATTTGCGCCAATGGTAAATGCAGAAGAGCTAAAGAAAGAAGATTTTCCACAATTAGAAAAAGCTGATCTAAAAGTTATGATGAATGGCGAAGAAAAAGTAGCTAATATCTATAACTTAATTCAGTGGGATGATGACTATGAAGAAGCATATTCTAGTTATTACATTCGTTTAAGAGATATGGCAGCATTATTAGCTGGTACAGATGCTAAATTTGATATAGCATGGGATAACAAAAATAAAACACTTGATTTAGTTATTGGAAAAGACTATGCTAAAAAAGATACTGACAATGTAGCTAAAGAAGCTACAACTAAGTACACAAAAGTTGAATTAGCATTATCATTAAATGGTGAAAAAGTTGAAAAACCTTGGGATGCACTAATCATTGATAAAGAATATTACATCCAATTAGGTTCTCTAAGAAAAGGATTGGGAGAAATTTATTACACAGATCTTAAAGATAATGAATTTATCATCTATCCTACAAAAACTGTTTATGAAACAACAACAGTTGAAGGCTTAAAAGAATTATACGCTAAAAAAGATTACACAATTCTATTTGCATGGGCTCCATGGTGCGGATGGTGCGGACTTGAAAAAGCTCACTTAAATGAGTTTTTAAAAGCTGACAACAACTCACAAGTTATTTCTCTAATCTATGATTACAAGAGATATGATGACAAAATGGCTCACTCAAAATTTGAATTAGCTGAATATCCAGAAAACTACAAATACTTTGCTATGGATGAGGCAATGATCGAGTATATCAAGACACTTACAGGCGACGACAGTGTATATTTCCCAACCATCTTCGTTATGGATAAAGAAGGAAATGTAGTGCTAAAATATTCAAACGGCGAAAACTATTCATGGGTACAATTAGTAGAAAAAGCTAAAAATGGTGAAATAGCTGAAATCAAAGCTGAAAGAGAAAAAATTGAAAAAGCATATGAACTTTTAGAAAAATTGAAGAAAGAAGTAAATATGGAAAATGCAAAAGCTCTTAAAGCGGCTATTGATGGATTAAAAGATTTAGGAGAAGAAGGCTGGGTACACGAATCAGTTATAGGCGGAGAAAAATTTTACTTATTAAAACAATTAGTCGGATTAACCAAAGATTTTACACCAGAACAAAAAACTGAATTAGGAATTGCTGAAGCTCAATAATGTTATGGATCATTGCGATTATAGCATTTGGTTTATTAATATATTCTAGAATACATGAAAGGATAACCGTCAAAATTTATTTAGATGAAATGTATAAATCATACACAAATCTAAAACATGATATAAATTTTGACAATGCTATGATCTTAAAAAAAGAACTTGAAAAAGCTGAACTTTTATTTAAAGAAAGTACGCTAGAATATGAAAAACTAAATTACTATAAAAATCAATTTGGAAAGTTTTCCAGATATTTTAGCCCTGAAGAAAAAACTGCTTTGGGGTTAGATGGATATGAAATTTCAGAGATTGATCATTTAGAAAATTTAGATATTTAACTCTTCCCTCGGGGAGAGTTTTTTATTTTATATAGATATTTTAAAAAAATAGGAGTATAATATGTTTTTAAAATAAATAAATATGGAGAAAATATGTTTAGAAATAGTAGTGAAGTAAAAAATATAATTGTTGTGGGATGCGGAAGGCTTGGCGCTCACATAGCAAATATGATGTATGATAAGGGGCTAGATGTAACTATAATCGATAAAGACTCTGATGCTTTTAGAAAATTGTCACTATCCTTTGGCGGAGAGATCATAGAAGGTGATGCACTCGATTTAGATATATATGATGAGCTAAAAATATCGCCGGATGATGTATTTATCATTGTAACAAATAAAGATAATACAAATATCATGGTATCGCAGTTATTAAAAGATATGTATCATGTAAAAAATATTGTGTGTAGAATCTATGATATAGATAGATCATGCGTCTATGAGGAGCTTGGTATACAGACGATATGCCCTACACAACTTGCAAGTAAAAAAATCGAAGAACTAATATAAGAGGAAGTTATGAAAAAAATATTAATAGTAGGCGGAAGAAATAAAGCAAAAACTTTAGCAGAAAGCCTTTATGAAAACAATTATGATGTGACAATTATCAATAAAAATCCTGATGATGCACAATTTTTAAGCGAAAATAAAAAAATAAAAGTATTCTTGGGAGATGGCACAAAACCATATGTACTAGAAGATGCAAACACTCATGAAATGGATATAGTAATATCACTTTTATCAAATGACGAAGATAATCTTTTGGTATGCGAACTCGCTAAGAAAAAATTTAAAGTAACTAGAGCTATTTCACTCTTAAACGATGTAAGAAAGGTAGATTTTTTTCATAGAATGGGAGTGGATAAAGTTATATGCGCAGTAAGACAGGTATCAGAGTTTATAAAACAAGAGGCGCTACTAGATACCATAACTCACTCAGTGCCCATAAGAGAGGGTGCGCTAGAAGTGACAGAAATTTTAATAGAAACAAATGATGCAGCCTGCAACAAAAAAATTGCAGAAATAAAATTCCCAGAAGACGCTATAATCATCTGCGTGCTAAGAGGAGATAAAACAATCGTTGCTAAAGGTGATACAGAAATATTATCCAAAGATATACTGCTAGTATTAGCAAAAAACAAAAACAAATTCGAACTCATAAAAACTCTAAAAGGTGAGAATTATGAAATTTAGATCATATTTTGGAAATGTGATGATATCTGTAGGCGTAATAGTGGGATTAAGCCTAATTATATTACCCATCTATCAGGAGTATGAATATTTTTATCCATTTTTTATACCATCTATCACATCCATACTTCTAGGAATTTTATTAAATCTTTTCTTTAGAGATAATAACGAATTAAAATCAAATAGAATAGAAGTCCTAAATGAAACCTCATACAAAGTAATATTTGCTTGGGTTTACGGCTCCATCATCGGGGCACTACCATTTATAATATCGGGAATGCTAAATCCAGTTCAAGCAATATTTGAAGCGGTAAGCGGATTTACTACAACAGGCCTTTCCGTTGTCGATGTAACTACAGCACCTAAAATAATTCTATTCTACAGATCATTTATGCAATATGTGGGTGGATTAGGATTTATCATGATGATGCTACTCATCTCTACAAATAAACAATCAATGGAATTATACCAAAGAGAGGCGCACTCAGACAGATTACTGCCACACCTAAAAAAGACCGCCAGAATCATCTTTTTTATGTATCTATTATTTTTGGGAATCGGAAGTGCATTATATACAATATTTGGTATGAATCTCTTTGAAAGCATATGCCATTCCATGTGCTCATTATCTACCGGAGGATTTTCCACAAGACTAAATAGCATCGGAGAATATAATAGCGTAGGAATAAGATTAGTAACATTTGTACTGATGATAATAGGAACTACCAACTTTGCAGTACTACTCTGTCTCATAAAAGGAAAAATAAAAAAAGCATTCAAAGTAAGTGAAATGAAATTTTTGGGAGCGCTACTTATAATATCTGTGATAATAATAGGAATATCGCTAAGCATTCACAACAAACTCCCGATAATAAATGCAATGTACGAATCATTAATCAACGTAGGATCAGCAATCTCTACTACAGGATACTCCACAATCAGCTTTTCTGATTGGTCAGAATTTTCACTTGGACTAATGATAATACTCATGATAATTGGTGGCGGAATAGGATCAACCGCGGGCGGACTCAAACTCACACGTGCATACCTACTCCTAAAAATGATGATAATAAATATAAAAAAACAAATAAGCCCCAAAAGACAAATAGCTACAGATTACTACATCACAGTCAAGGGCAAAACAAAAATAGATGATGAACTAAAAGAAAATACATTTGGATTTTTTCTAGTGTATCTACTCATATTCATGGTACTATCTCTACTACTAACCATAAGCGCCAAAACAAATCTCACAAGCGCCATGTTTGAAATATCTTCATCACTTTCTACAGTTGGATTATCTATAGGAATCACAAATCCAAATACAGATATGATAACATTAATAATAGAAATATTTGCCATGATACTTGGAAGATTGGAAATATTTACCATAATCATCGCATCCTCCAGTGCGATTAATAACATAAAAAAAATAAAATATAGAAATTAAGAGCTTTCACGCTCTTTTTTTATTAAATATTAAATATTAATTATTTTTTTATACTTCCAAAAAAACTTTAATGTGTTATAATAATATTATAGATATCTATAAAATAAAGGAGGGAAAAATGATATATATAATAACTGAGCTATTAATATTATTATTTTCTGCGCTTTTGGGATATATAATAACCAGATACAAAAAAATTCCATTTACACAAAGAGGAATTCACATATCACTTGCCATATTTATTGTGATAAGTATTAGCTATAATATAAATTATTTTTTGAATTATCATATCGGTGAAATAATCTCTCCAATCTATTTGATATATTATATAAGTCCTTATCTAATACTTGTGCCCATAATAGCGCTAGCTTTAATATTTATGATCTGTCACTATGTATTTAGGGTGGATAATTCTATTATAAAAAGCCTATTTATATCACTATTTTTGTTTGTGGATATAGTAGCTGTGGCACTAATTATTTTTAACATAAGAGCCATATATGCTGATGGAAGTATAAATTATTCGTTATTATTACTAATGCTATCCATAATTATAATCTCCACATTCTGCATTTGGGCACTAAAGCAAGATAAGAAAATATACTCCTGTATAGTCTACAGCATAATAATATTTATGATATCTAGTATAATTTTTGATATTCCATATAGAATGTTTGTGGGGGCGAAAAAGCTGGACTCATATATAGAAAAGCATGATCTTATGGAATTAAAAGGAAACACAAGAACGATCATATATAATTATAAAAATGGAAATATAGTTTATAAATATGAGATGGAAAATAAAAACTATATGTTCGAATATACAAATTTAAGAGATGATGATTTTGAGATGACAATTGATGAAAGATAAGCGCCTGCGGGTGCTTTTTTTATTTTAATTTGTTATAATAAAGAAAAAATGTTGAGGATGAGAATGAATAAAATAGATGAGTTGGTAAGAGAAATGTGCCCCGACGGCGTGGAGTATAAAGAATTAGGTGAGATATGTATAATAACATCGGGTGGAGACATTCCAAAAGAAAATTATTCCGTTACTAAAACTGAAAACTTTACAGTGCCTATCATAAGTAATGGAGTGGGTGAAAAAGCATTATATGGGTATACCGATATACCTAAAATAACTGAAACTGCTGTAACTATTTCAGCAAGAGGAACAATTGGTTATGCTGAATATAGAGATTATTCATATTATCCTGTTGTACGTCTTCTATCAATTATTCCATATGATAAAAATGAACTTAACTGTAAATATCTTTATTATTGTTTACAAGATAAAAAGTATAATGTACCTATTACGGGAATACCACAACTAACAATTCCTATGATAAAAAATATACTCATCCCCCTCCCGCCACTCGAAATACAAGAGCGTATAGTAAACATCCTCGACAAATTCACAGACCTAACAAAGGAATTAAATGATAAATTAAAAAAAGAATTAGATTTACGCAAAAAACAATATGAATACTATAGAGATTACCTACTAACTTTTGAATGTACAATTGATAGAATTCGTATTAAAGATGTGGCTGATATATCGCGTGGAAAACGATTAGTAAAAAGTGATTTGAGTGAAAATGGAGAATATGCGGTATATCAGAATGCTCTTTCTCCAATGGGTTATTACAATTCCAAGAATAGAAATGGTGGAAGTGTGTATTTAATTGGTGCAGGAGCTGCTGGGTCTATTGGATTTAGTGAGAATGATTTTTGGGCAGCTGATGATTGTTACACGTTTGAATGTAATGAAAAGATAACTCAAAAATTCCTCTTCTATGTACTACTTAATAATCAGTCATTAATTAATTCGAAAGTTCGTAAAGCAAGCATACCGAGAATTTCTAGAGAATCAATTGAAAATATCGAAATTCCATTACCATCTCTTGATCTTCAAAATCGTCTTGTGGAAGTTTTAGATAATTTTGAGTCAATCTGTTCTAATTTAAATATTATTTTGCCTGCTGATATGGAAGCAAGACAAAAACAATATGAGTACTATCGTGATGCACTGTTGACATATACTGCAACTGGCAACATAAACGTTAGACAGATAGACAGACAGAATATAATTAGGCTTATTCAATATGTGTTTGGTAAAGCGGAAATATTATTGGGTGATATTGGAAAAGTTTCTATGTGCAAACGCATTATGAAATCCGAAACTAGTACAGTTGGAGATGTTCCATTTTTTAAAATTGGTACATTTGGAAAGCAACCAGATGCTTATATATCCAGAGAGAAATTCGAGGAATATAAAGCGACATATTCTTATCCAAACAAAGGTGACATTCTTATTTCAGCATCGGGAACAATTGGAAGAACAGTTGTCTTTGACGGTAAAGATGCCTATTATCAGGACTCTAATATTGTCTGGATAGCTAACGATGAGAGCATCGTGTTGAATCGCTATTTATATTACTATTATCAACTACAGCCGTGGAATGCATCGACAGGTGGAACGATTGCAAGACTTTATAACGATAATATAAGCAAATCCAAAATATCTGTTCCACCTATCCAAGAACAAAAAAGAATTGTATCGATACTTGATAAATTTTATGCGCTATGTAATGACCTAAACGCAGGACTCCCCGCAGAGATAGAAATGCGCACGAAACAATATGAGTACTACAGGGATATATTATTGTCGTTTAAATAAAAAACGACTAAGTTATTGTTCTTAATCTTTTATAAATAAAAATGCTATGCCTTTATTTTATGCAGCATAGCATTTTTTTGTTATTCAATTGTAAGTTAGTAAAATTTACTTTTATTTTTGAATTCGCCTCTATAATTATTATGACATACAATCCGTTTTAAGGCTCTATTTTATTTTACTTTTATTATTTCACTTTTTCCTTTAACTGCATTTCCTAGAATTTTTTCTATTTCTTTACCATTTGTTATTACTACCGGGGTATCCACTTTTTTACCGTGAGATTTTATTATTTCCAAATCTGCAGTTATCAGTTTATCTCCAGCTTTTACTTTATCTCCCACGTTTACGTGTTTCGTAAATCCCTCTCCTTTTA
>JAEZWK010000016.1 GCA_023443045.1 Bacillota bacterium | reverse complement strand
AAGCAAATGCAGAAGAACTACTACAAAAAGTAGGATTAGAAACAATAAAGAAAGAAGAAGAACTAATAGAAGGAAGCACAAACATAAGCGGAGGACAAAAACAAAGAATAGGAATAGCAAGAGCATTAGCAAGAGAAAAAAATATAATATTCCTAGACGAAGTAACCTCAAGCCTCGACAAACAAAGTGCAGAAAAAATAGAAGAAATAATGCTAAATTCAGATAAAACAATTGTAATGATAACACATAAACTACCTGAAAAATATTATGATCTATTGGACGAAGTGATAGAGTTATAAAATAAGATGACTAATGGTCATCTTTTTTATGTATTTATTTATAAGAGATTTATAAAAAAATCTTCACAAAAAAAGCACCTATTGGCGCTTTATTTTAAATTTAGTACGCTGTCAATCAAAGTATTAAATCCAGCTTTATCTAATTTTCCTGGTTGACCATGTAATAATGTTCCGTCAGAAGCGATAAAAATATTAGTAGGTGTTCCTGTTATAAAATATTTAGAAGCAACTGCAGATCCACCATACAAGCAAGGAATTTCAATATTTTGATCTTTAACATATTTAATCTCATTGTCAACATCATTACCTACATTTACTAAAACGATTTTTATATCATCACGTTCTTTGTAAACTTCTGTTAATTCAGGCATTTCTTCAACACAATAAATGCAATCTTTATACCAGAAATTTAACATCACTGGTTTTCCATCTTTTAGAAGATCTTCTAGAGTAACATCTTCACCATTTTCATCTTTCAATGTAAAATTAACAGCTGGTTCATTTACTTGAGCCTCTTCTGAAGAATCTTTTAGTTTAATTCCTGAAGAGTCTTTGTCAGAATTTTCCTCATTATTATTTTCAGAAGAGTTATTATTTTCTTCTGTTACACTATCTTTGTTTTCTTCTGTTTGAACGTTTGAATCTTCGGGTTTTTTGTCATCTGTTTTTGAACAACCATAAACAGATAGAGTCAAAATTCCTGCTAACATTAAAATTAATATTTTTTTCATATTTCCTCCTAGTTTTTATTAAATAAAGTTAGATGCTTTAAATAAAGTTAACTTTATTTATTACTAATAATATACCATAAATAATTAAAATTAAACCAGCAATTATAGTAATAATTTTCATTGCTTTATCATATTTAGCAACAAACTTACGTATTGCTGTTACAAAAAAGCTTGAAATAATGAAAGGTATTCCCATTCCTATAGAATAAACTAATAACAATAACGCACCTTGTAGAATTGTTGATTGATTAGCTGCGATAATTAAAATTGATCCTAGGATAGGTCCGATACAAGGACTGTAACCAATAGCAAATGCAGCTCCCATAAGTATGGCTTGACCAAAAGTACCGGCATCTTTCATAGATTTTGATGAAGCTTTTGGAAGTTTTATAACTCCGGTCATAATGATACCAAAAATGATCATCATAACGCCGGCTATTTTTTGTATTAGCAATCTGTTTTTAAATATTGTTTTACCAACAGCCGTGGATAAAAGGCCTAATAATACGAAAATTATAGTAAATCCAGCAACAAATGCTAAAGCTCTTAAAAAAGTTTTTTTTCTATCGTTTTCTAAATCTTTGATATCTCCAGCTCCTGTTAAATACATTAAATAAACTGGAACCATGGGTAATACACATGGGGTAAAAAATGAAATTATACCTCCCCAAAAACCTGATAAAATATTCATATCTCCTCCTTATAAATATTATACAACTTTTTGAATTCTATTTCAATTAAACTGAGATACTTCCTCCCATTCATTCATTTTTAAAATCAACAATTCACTTAACTCATCTCTTTTTCTATTTAGTTCATTTACTTCAGCAAAATCTGAATAAATATTTGGATCAGATAATTTTTCATCGATCTCTTGTATCTTAAGTTCTATAGAATCTATCTCGTCCATTAATTTTTTCTCTAATTTCTTTAACTCTTGTTTTTTTCTAATCTCTTCACGTGTCTTTTTTTGCTCTTTTTGTTTTTGAGTTTTATTTTCTTCTACAAAATCATCTCTTTTTTGATTTTCTTGCAATTTTTTGTAGTAATAAGAAAGATTACCTTCAAAAACTTTTTTTTCTTCTGAAGCAAGATCTAAAATTCTATCAGCTACATTATCAATAAAATATCTATCGTGTGAAACTATAATAATTGTGCCTTTGAATGCGTTTAGGGCTTCCTCTAAGATTTCCTTACTATTAATATCTAAATGGTTTGTAGGTTCGTCTAATATGAGAACATTTGCACCCGTCAAAATTAGTTTTAATAGTGAAATTCTTGCACGCTCTCCACCGGATAACATTTTCATCTCTTTAAAAACATCATCCCCTCTAAAAAGAAAATTGGCTAAAAGAGTTCTTACCCTATGAATACCTAAATCTGGAAAAGAATTATAGACTTCATCGATCAATGTATTTTCTTCGTCTAATATTTCTAGTTCCTGGTTGAAATAACCGAGTTTGACACCAACACCCCATAAAAATTCTCCTCTATAATCTGTAATCTCACCAGTTAAAATCTTTAGAAGAGTGGATTTACCGGAACCATTTGGACCCACAATTGCAATCTTATTCTGAGCAAAAATATTGAAATTTAAGTCATTAAAAAGATTTTTATCAGTAAAATTTTTGGACAATCCATCAACTATCAATACATCATTACCAGTCCTTTGGGGTTCTTTAAAATTGAATTTTATACTGAGCTCTTTTTCGGGTGGCACTTCTTCTTTCATTCTGGATAACATTTTTTCTCGGGATTGTGCCTGCCTATGAGATTTTTCTCTATTCCATTTTTTGAATCTTTTTATAATTTCTAGCTGTCTTTCATACTCTTTTTTATAATTTTCATAATTTTTCTCTTCTAAATCACGCTTTTTTCTTTCTTCTTTTCTAAAATCTTCATAACTAGAATTAAAAACTTCTAATGTACCATTATTCATATAAAAAATTTTGTTGCACACATTTTGTAAAAGAGATCTATCGTGAGAGATTAATATCAACGTTCCTTTATAATCGGCAAGAAATTTTTCGAGATAATTGATCATTTGAATATCCATGTGGTTGGTGGGTTCGTCTAAAAGAATTACATTTGCTTTTTCCATGAAAGAAAGCGCAAGTTCAAGTCTTGCTTTTTCACCACCCGAAAGAGTATCTAACTCTTTATCATAATATGTGGAATCAAGTCCAACTATAGCTAAATATCCTCTTATTTCAGAATCCATCTGATAACCATCCAATTTTTCGAATTCATCTATAAATGATTGATATTCATCCAAAAGTTTTGTTATATCCATATTTTGAGATGAAAGTTCAGCAATTTTTTGTTCGTATTCTCTAATTTTTTTTGATAGATTTATGACATGTGTATATTTTGAATAACTTATCTCCAAAACTGTTTGTTTACCATGTATGTCCAATTGCTGTTTGAGATGAGAAAGTTTGATATCTGGATTTATAAATAGATTTCCATTTGGATTTAATTCTTTTGATATACATTTTATAAGTGTTGATTTCCCAGAACCATTATCTCCTACTAGACCTATTTTGTCACCAGCATTTATAATAAAATTTATGTCGCTAAAAATATTTTCAATTCCATCATAACTAAAACTTAGATTATTTGCACTTATTACTTTCATAAACACTCCTTATATAATATATTAACAATAAAAAAAAATAAATGCAATTATATTGTACAAAATATAACAAACTATTGAAAAAAAATAACAATCCTGCTATAATACATTAAAATCATATAAATTAAGAAGAGGTAAATATGAATAAAAAAGATGTGAGTCAACAAATTATTAGGAGACTACCAAAATATTATAGAGCACTAACTGAATTAACTGAAATTAGGATTTCCAGAATCTCAAGTAAGCAGTTAGGAAAAATTACAGGCTTTAATCCATCTCAGATAAGACAAGACTTTAATAGTTTTGGAGGATTTGGTCAACAGGGATATGGGTATAGCGTTCCAAAGTTAAAAGAGACGATGGAGAAGATTTTAAATATTTACACTGACAGAAAGATGATAATTATTGGTGTGGGAAATTTAGGTAAAGCAATTGCCCAATATTCAGAATTTGCTCAGATTGGTTTTACTATTACTGCAGGATTTGATAGAGATCCTAATAAGGTAAATACTTTCATTGATGGAATTAAAATATATGATATTTCAGAATTAGAAAATTATTTAAAAAACAATCCTACAGACATAGCTATTCTCACCATATATAAGGATGTGGCGCAAAAATATGCAGATATTTGTGTAGAAAATGGTATCAAAGGTATATGGAATTTTGCTCCTAAGAAATTAAAAGTGCCTGAGGATATTGTGGTTGAAAATGTATGGCTCAGTGAAAGTTTATATACATTGAGTTATTTCTTAGAAGATAAAGAACATGAATAAAATCGAATTTAATAGACCTGAGTGTTTTGATTTAGAAGATATTTTGGAAAGTGGACAAGTTTTTAGATATGAAAAGATTAATGATGGTTTTTTTGTGTATTCCAAGGATAAAAGAATCTTAATAAGAGAAGAAAAAGAAAAGATTTTTTTTGAAGGTGAAGAGAAAAATTTTGATTATTTCTATAATTATTTTAATTTAGATGAAAATGTAAAAGCTGATTTTGATAAACTTAAGCAAGCGGGATTTCCTGCTGATGTTTTGGAAATTTCAAAAGGTGTTAGAATTCTAGCTCAAGACATAGAAGAAACGATTTATACTTTTATAATTAGTCAAAACAATAATATAAAGCGAATTAAAAATATAGTTTCTGAATTATGTATAAAATATGGTAGAAAAGTTAAGGATTGTTTTGGAGAATTCTATAGCTTTCCTACATCCTATGAACTATCAAATGCCACGGTTGAAGAATTAAGAAATATTGGGTTGGGATATAGAGATAAATATATTTTTGAAACTAGTAAAATTTTATCCAATAGACCTGAATTAATTGAAGAGATAAAAACTAAAAATACTGAAGAAGCAAGAAAACTGCTGATAACACTGCCAGGTATTGGACCTAAGGTTGCAGACTGTATATTATTATTTGCTTTTTCTAAAAGAGATGTATTTCCGCTTGATACATGGATGGAAAAAGTGTTTAAAGAAAGATTTTCTGATAAAGAAAAAAATAGGATAAAAATGGCACAAAAGGCATCTATAGAATATGGAAATTTAGCTGGATATGCTCAGCAATTATATTTTTTTCATATCAGGAAAAAAAATTAATTTAGTTGTTATTTTTTTAAAATTTGGGTATACTATATAAAGAGATTAGCACTCTTATGTATAGATTGCTAAAACGAGGAGGTAAAAAATGTTAATCAAACCAATTGGTGATCGTATATTAATCGAAAAGAAAGAAGCAGAAGCAAAAACAGCTTCAGGTATTGTATTACCTACAAGCGCACAAGAACAACCTTCACTAGCAACAGTGATTGAAATTAGTGATGAAATTTTAAATGATGAAAAGAGAAATAATATAGTTAAAAAAGGTGATACAGTTATTTTTAGCAAATATTCTGGAACAGAAGTAAAGAGTGATTCGAAAGAATATTTGATTGTAAAATGGGCTGATATTTTAGCGGTTGTAAAATAAGGAGGATATAAATGGCTAAAGATATTTTATATAATACAGATGCTAGAAGCGCAATGGAGCGCGGTATAAATAAATTGGCAGATACTGTAAAAGTAACATTGGGACCTAAGGGAAGAAATGTAGTTCTAGAAAGACCATATGGTTCACCACTTATTACTAATGATGGTGTAACTATAGCAAGAGAAATAGAATTAGAAGATAAAGCTGAAAATATGGGAGCGGGTCTTTTAAGAGAAGTAGCTACAAAAACAAACGACGTAGCAGGAGATGGTACAACAACAGCTACATTATTAGCTCAAGCTATCGTAAGAGAGGGACTTAAAAACTTAGCAGCTGGTGCAAATCCAATGGTTCTACAAAAAGGAATAAAAAAAGCTGTAAATAAAGCTGTTGAAAGCTTAAAAAAAGCTTCTGTTCCAGTTGAATCAAAAGAAAAAATTGCCAATGTAGCTAGTATTTCTGCAGGTGATCCTGATATTGGACAACTTATTTCTGAAGCTATGGAAAAAGTTGGCAAAGATGGTGTTATCACAGTTGAAGAATCAAAATCTATGGGAACAACATTGGATGTTGTAGAGGGAATGCAATTTGATCGCGGATATGTTTCAGCATACATGGTAACAGATACTGATAAAATGATTGCTGAGTTAGAAAATCCATATATTTTAATTACAGATAAAAAAATAACTAATATCCAAGAAATACTACCAATACTAGAGCAAATAGTACAAAGCGGAAGAGAATTATTAATAATTGCTGAAGACATCGAAGGCGAAGCGATGGCAACCTTGGTATTAAATAAATTGCGTGGAACATTTAACTGTGTTGCAGTAAAAGCTCCAGGATTTGGTGATAGAAGAAAAGAAATGTTACAAGATATAGCCATTTTAACAGGAGCAACAGTAATTTCACAAGATTTGGGATATGAGCTTAAAGAGACAACAGTTGAAATGTTGGGAACATGTCAAAAAGCAAAAATCGAAAAAGAAAATACTGTAATTGTAAAAGGAAATGGCAGTGACGAAGAAATTGCAAATAGAATAAAGCAAATAAAAGCTCAATACGAAGAATCAGATTCAGAATTTGATAAAGAAAAATTACAAGAAAGATTAGCTAAATTATCAGGAGGAGTAGCAGTTATACAGGTAGGAGCAGCTACTGAAACTGAATTAAAAGAAAAGAAATTAAGAATAGAAGATGCTTTAGCGGCAACTAGAGCAGCAGTTGAAGAAGGTATTGTATCAGGTGGTGGAACAGCATTATTGGATACACTAGAAGATGTAGAGCCATTACTAAACGAAACCGAGGGAGACGAAAAAACTGGAGTACAAATTATCCTAAGAGCTTTGCAAGAGCCGCTAAGACAAATTGCAGAAAACGCAGGAAAAGAAGGAAGCGTTATCGTTGAAAAAGTAATGAGTTTAGGAAAAGGTGAAGGATACGATGCATTAAACGATGAATATGTAAATATGATCGGAAAAGGAATTGTAGATCCAACTAAAGTAACCAGATCTGCTCTTCAAAACGCATCAAGTGTTGCGTCAATGGTATTAACTACAGAAGCAACAGTAACAGATAAAAAAGATGAAAATCAAGCAGCTCCACAAATGCCAATGGGAGGCATGGGAGGCATGATGTAAAAAAAGTGCTTAGCACTTTTTTTATTTATGTTTAAAATAAAAAAGTTCGGGTATAAAAGGATAGAAATCTTTTAAGGAGGTTATTATGTTAACAGATTTATTTATTGAAAATATGATCGGTCAAGAAATTGGCGATTTTGATGTAACAGCATACAATGATGGTAAGTTTTATAATGTAACAAAAGAAGATTTACGTGGTAAGTGGAGTGTATTATTCTTCTATCCAGGAGACTTTACTTTTGTTTGCCCAACTGAGTTAGAAGACTTGGCTGAGAATTATGATAAATTTAAAGAAATCGGTTGTGAAGTTTATTCAGTATCTACAGACTCTGAGTTTGTACACAAAGCATGGAAAGAAGATTCACCAGCTATTGGTAAAGTAAATTATCCAATGTTAAGTGATAGAACTAGACAATTAGGAGAGATGTTTGGAATTTATGTTCCTGAAGAAGGTCAAGATCTAAGAGGAACATTTATCATAAATCCTGATCTAAAAGTAATGTGCTATGAAATTCATGCTATGGGCGTAGGTAGAGATGCAATTAGCTTATTAAGAAAAGTAAGAGCTTGCCAATTTGTTTTTGAGCATGGCGATAAAGTTTGCCCAGCTAAATGGGAACCAGGTGATGACACATTGACACCAGGAATTGATTTAGTAGGAAAAATTTAGTAATGAAGCGGGAAACCGCTTTATTTTTTTAGGAGGATTATGGAAAAATTAAATAAAGCAAGAGAAATATTAGAAGAAAATGATGCCAGTTTGGTGATTATAGATGACGAAGTTAAGGTATATAATGATATCGGGGTCAAAAGATTATTGATACTTTTAGAAGAAAACGAAAACTTAAAAAATTCAGTAGTTGCTGATAATGTAGTGGGAAAAGCTGCAGCATTTTTATACCTCAAACTAGAATCCAAAAATATATTTGCAAAAATAATCTCTGAAGCAGGATATCTTCTATTAAAAAATAATAATATAAATATTGAGTATGAAATTAAAGTAAAAAAAATTTTAAACAGACAAAAAAACGATATATGCCCTATAGAAAAAAGTGTGATGAACGAAAGAGATGTAGATTCAGCTATAATCAAAATTAAAAAAACAATAAAAGAAATTATGAAAAAATAAAAAAACTGTTGATTTTTATTTTAAAATGATGTAAAATAAATAGATAATATTTAAATAGTGGATAAGTGTCTCTATTTTTAATATATAGGGATATTTTGTGCGTCTATTAAAATTTCTTACTATTTCTCAAGGGGTGAATATTGATGGTACATCCTGTACAATATGGCAAATCTACTAGGATGAGTTATTCCAGAATTAAAGAGGCGTTGGAGATGCCCAATCTTTTAGAGGTTCAAACTTCTTCATATGATTGGTTCGTAAAAGAAGGCATTAGAGAAGTTTTTGAAGATTTATCTCCGATTGAGGATTATTCTGGTAGTTTAATTTTAGAATTTGTAGATTATAAGTTAGATGATAAACTTAAATATACAGAACAAGAAGCTAGACTCAGGGATGCTAATTATTCTGCTAGTTTAAAAGTTTTAGTTAGATTGATTAACAAAGAAACTGGCGAAGTAAAAGAACAAGAGGTATTTATGGGAGATATTCCTGTAATGACTAAAACCGGTTCTTTTATTATAAATGGAGCTGAGAGGGTTGTTGTTAGTCAGCTAGTTAGAAGCCCTGGAGCTTATTATTCGAGCAATTATGACAAAAATGGAAATATACAGATTTCTAGCCAGTTAATACCTAATAGGGGCGCTTGGTTAGAGTTTGAAACAGATACACAAGGAACAGTTAGTGTAAGGGTTGATAGAACTAGAAAGGTTCCTCTTACTACCTTGCTTAGAGCGTTTGAAATTGAAACCGATGAAGAAATAATAAATGAAATCGGTGATTTTAGCGTACTTAGAAAAACTCTTGAGAAAGATCCTGCAAAAAACAAAAGTGAAGCTGTTATAGAGATATATAAAAGATTAAGACCTGGTGAGCCAGTTACAGAAGAGTCTGCTGAAAGCTTGCTTTATAACATGTTTTTTGATTATAAAAGATATGATTTAGCAAAAGTTGGTAGATATACTTTTAATAAGAAATTGGGGCTTGCTAATAGAATTACTAATAAAGTTATTGCTAGAGATGTTTTGAATAGAGAAACAGGAGAAATACTTGCTGAAAAAGGTGAGAGATTAGATAGAAATAACGCTGTTGCTATAGAAGATGCTGGGATTAATGAAGTTTATGTATTACACGATCAGAAAGAACTTAAAGTTGTAGGTAATTTCTTTGTAAATAATTATGTTTTCAAAGATATCGTAGATTTGGAAAAATTTGGTATTAGAGAAAAAGTTTATTACCCGGCAATGATTAATGTAATCAATGAATTAGATGGAAATTTAGATGAAAACCATGTTAATGAAGTTATTAAAAGAAATATCAGAAAATTATATCCAAAGCATATTTTGGTAACAGATGTTATAAGTGCTGTAAACTATGAAATGCTTTTATTTGAAGGCTTTGGAAATGTAGATGATATAGACCATCTAGGTAATAGAAGAATAAGAAGTGTTGGAGAATTATTACAAAATCAATTTAGAATTGGTCTTTCTAGAATGGAAAGAGTTGTCAGAGAAAGAATGACAATTCAAGATATGGATTTTGCAACTCCTCAAGCTCTTATAAATATTAGACCTGTTGTAGCTGCTATAAAAGAATTTTTTGGTTCTTCTCAGTTGAGTCAATTTATGGATCAGACAAATCCTCTTTCAGAATTAACTCATAAAAGAAAGATGTCTGCATTAGGTCCAGGTGGTTTATCTAGAGATAGAGCTGGATTTGAAGTGCGTGACGTTCACAATTCTCATTATGGTAGGATGTGTCCTATAGAAACTCCAGAGGGTCCAAATATCGGTCTTATGACTTCTCTTACCACATTTGCTAGAATAAATGAATATGGTTTTATAGAAGCTCCTTATAGGAAGGTTAAAAAACCAGAAGGAATTGTAACCGATGAGATTGACTATTTACCAGCAGATGTGGAGGATAAACTAATTATTGCTCAATCTAATGAAGCTTTAGATGAAAATAATATGTTTGTTAATGAAAGAGTAGTTGCCAGAGGAGAAAAAGGTGCCATAGATATTTTCAAAAGAGAAGATATAGATTATATGGATGTATCTCCTAGACAGATTGTAGCTGTAGGTACTGCTATGATTCCATTCTTAGAAAACGACGATGCTACACGTGCTCTGATGGGTGCAAACATGCAAAGACAGGCTGTTCCACTATTAGTTACCGATGCTCCAATCATTGGTACTGGTATTGAGTATAAAGCAGCAGTTGACTCAGGTGTTGTAATTTTGGCTAAAGAAGATGGTGTAGTAGAAAAGGTTGATGCAAATCATATTGTTATAAAAAATTCTAAGAATAAAAAAGATTATTACGATCTTTCTAAATTTACTAGATCAAACTCCGGAACAACAATTAATCAAAGACCAATAGTTGTAGAAGGAGAAAAAATTGTAAAAGGTCAAGTTATTGCTGATGGTCCTTCTACTGATCAAGGTGAGATGGCTATTGGTAAAAATATTCTTATAGCATTTATGACTTGGGAAGGTTATAACTACGAAGATGCTATTTTGATTAATGAAAAATTGGTTGTAGATGATGTACTTACATCAGTTCATATAGAAGAATACGAAATTGACGCTAGAGATACTAAGCTTGGTCCTGAGGAAATTACCAGAGAAATTCCAAATGTTGGCGAAGATATGCTCAAAAATTTGGATGAAGAGGGTATTATCAGAATCGGTGCTGAGGTAACTAGTGGTGATATTTTAGTTGGTAAAGTGACCCCAAAAGGTGAAACTGAACTTGCTCCTGAGGAAAGACTTCTTAGAGCTATTTTTGGTGAGAAAGCTAGAGAAGTTAGAGACACTTCTTTGAAAGTTCCTCACGGTGAAACAGGTATTGTTGTAGATGTTAAAAATTATACTAGAGAGCAAGGAGATGAAATGCCTCCTGGAGTTAATCGTACTGTAAGAGTTTTTGTTGCTACCAAAAGAAAAATTATGGTTGGGGACAAAATGTGCGGAAGACATGGTAATAAGGGTGTTATTTCCAGAATTCTTCCGGAAGAAGATATGCCTTATTTACCAGATGGTACACCACTTCAAATTGTGTTAAATCCACAGGGTGTTCCTTCACGTATGAACTTGGGTCAGATTTTGGAAGTGCATTTAGGTTTAGCTGCAAAAAAATTAGGATATAAAATTGCTACTCCAGTTTTTGATGGAGCAAACGAAAATGATATTATGGAAGCCCTAGAGAAAGCAGGATACCCAAAAAGTGGTATGATAAAACTTAGGGATGGAAGAACAGGTGAAGAATTTGATAACCCAGTAACTGTTGGTTACATGTATATGTTGAAACTTCACCATATGGTAGATGAAAAGATTCATGCTCGTTCTACTGGTCCATATAGTTTGGTAACTCAACAACCTCTAGGTGGTAAAGCGCAATTTGGTGGACAAAGATTTGGAGAGATGGAAGTTTGGGCTTTAGAAGGTTATGGTGCAAGCCATGTCTTACAGGAAGTTTTGACTGTGAAGAGTGATGACATTGTAGGTAGGGTAAAAACCTATGAAGCAATCGTAAAAGGTGAAAATATTCCAAATCCTGGTGTGCCAGAAAGTTTTAAAGTTTTGATAAAAGAATTACAATCCTTAGCTTTAGATATTAATCTTTTAGACAGTGATAATAATATTGTCGAATTAAAAGAGAATGTAGACGATGAACCAGAAGATTTAAAATCAATAACAAAAGAGATGTCTACGATATCTTCAGATTATGATTCTTTTGAATCACAAGAAAAAGAAAAGTCTGATGTTGATGCTTTTAGCTTAGATGAGTTAAAAGAAAAAGAAGAAGAACTAGATTACAAATTGGATCTAGAGTTAAATGAAAATGTAGATTTCTTTGAAGAAGATTAATAGGAGGAATTATGTACCAACCTGAAACTTTTGATGCTATAAGAATTGGTTTGGCGTCTCCTGAAAAAATCCGTTCTTGGTCTCACGGGGAAGTGAAAAAACCCGAAACTATCAATTATAGAACTCTAAAACCTGAAAAAGATGGATTGTTCTGTGAGAAGATTTTTGGACCAACCAAGGATTGGGAATGTCACTGTGGAAAATATAAGAGAATTAGATATAAGGGTGTAGTATGTGATAAGTGTGGAGTAGAAGTTACTAAAGCTAAAGTAAGACGTGAAAGAATGGGTCATATAGAATTAGCTTGTCCATGTTCACATATATGGTATTTCAAGGGTATACCATCTAGAATGGGATTAGTTTTAGATATTAGTCCGCGTTCTTTGGAAAAAGTTTTATATTTTGCTAATTATATTGTTATTGATCCTGGTACAACAAATCTTAGCAAATATGATTTATTAACCGAACAGGAATATTATGATTTAAATAACGAATATCCTGGTGGATTTAGAGCTGGTATGGGTGCTGAAGCTATCAAAGAGTTATTAGCTGAGATAGATTTAGAAAAAGTTAGTAAAGAGTTAAAAGATGAGCTAAGAGATGCAACTGGCCAGAAAAAAATAAGAATTTCTAGAAGACTGGAATCTATAGAAGCATTTAGATTGAGCGGAAATAAACCTGAGTGGATGATTCTTGATTGTATTCCTGTTATACCTCCGGATTTAAGACCTATGGTAGAACTTGATGGTGGTAGATTCGCTACAAGTGATTTGAATGATCTATATAGAAGAGTTATTAATAGAAATAATCGTCTCAAGAGATTATTAGAATTGGGTGCACCTGAAATAATTGTAAGAAACGAAAAGAGAATGTTACAGGAATCTGTAGATTCTTTGATCGATAATGGTAGAAGAGGAAGACCGGTTACTGGACCAGGAAATAGACCTTTGAAGAGTTTAAATGATATGCTAAAAGGAAAACAAGGACGTTTCCGTCAGAATCTTTTAGGAAAGCGTGTAGATTACTCAGGTCGTTCAGTAATTGTAGTTGGTCCGGAATTAAAATTCTATCAATGCGGTTTACCTAAGAATATGGCTCTTGAATTATTCAAGCCATTTGTAATGCATGCATTGGTAAAAAATAAAAAAGCACATAATATTAAAAATGCTAAAAGAATGATTGAGAGAATGGATAGTTGTGTATGGGATGAGCTAGAGATGGTTATTAAAGATCATCCTGTATTATTAAACCGTGCTCCAACTCTACACAGATTAGGTATCCAAGCTTTTGAACCTGTATTGGTAGAAGGTAAGGCGATAAAACTTCATCCATTGGTATGTACACCATATAATGCCGATTTTGATGGAGACCAAATGGCGGTTCACGTTCCATTAACCGTAGAAGCTCAAGCAGAAGCTAGACTTCTTATGTTATCTACAAATAATATTTTGGCACCTAAAGATGGTAAACCTATTACTGTTCCTTCGCAGGATATGGTTTTAGGAGTTTACTATTTGACCATGGATAAAGAAAATCAAAAAGGTGATGGCCATTTATTCAAAGATTTTGATGAGATGATGGTTGCTTATCAGACTGGACAGATATCTCTACAGGCAAAGGTAAGAATCAGAGTTAATATTGAGGGTGAAAAGAAAATAATAGAAAGCACTGTTGGTAGATTTATTTTCAATAAACACATTCCTCAAGATTTAGGATTTATAGATAGAGATGAGGATAAGTTTTCTCTTGAAATAAATAAAACTGTAGATAAGAAGACTTTAGGAAAGATCATTGAAGCGTGTTATGCTAAACATGGTAACAATGTGACTGCTGAAGTTTTGGATAATATTAAATCACTTGGTTATAAATTTTCTACAAAGGGAGCTATTTCCATTTCAATGTGGGATGTAGTAGTTCCTGAAAATAAAAAAGAACTCATAGATGAAGCACAAAAAGAAGTTGATAAATATGAAAAGAGCTATAGAAGAGGTCTTATAAGTGATGATGAAAGATATGAGCATGTAGTTGATATTTGGAATAAAACAACAGATGATGTTACTGATGCTTTGATGGAGACTTTGGATCATAATAATAATATTTATATCATGGCTACTTCCGGAGCTCGTGGTAGTAAGCAACAGATCAGACAGTTAGGTGGTATGAGAGGACTTATGGCTTCATCTACAGGTAGAATTGTAGAGATTCCCATTAAGTCTAACTTCCGTGAAGGTTTAAGCGTTTTAGAATTTTTCCTATCTTCACACGGTTCTAGAAAAGGACAATCAGATACAGCTCTTAAAACAGCTGACTCAGGTTATTTAACAAGACGTCTAGTAGTTGTAAGTCAGGATGTAATAGTTAGGGAGCATGATTGTGGTACTGATGGATATTTAGAAATTTCTGCTTTTAAAGATGGTAATGAGGTTATCGAAGAATTAAAAGATAGATTAGAGGGTAGATATCCTTTTGAAGATATTATTCATCCTACAACTGGAGAGGTTATTTGCTCAAAAGATGAACTTATAGATGAGAAAAAGGCCCAATTAATTCAAGATTTGGGTATGGATAAAATAAAAGTTAGAAGTGTTCTTCACTGTAACTGCAGACATGGTGTATGTACTAAATGTTATGGTAAAAATATGGCTAATGGTAAGCCGGTAGATATTGGAGAGGCTGTAGGTATTATTGCTGCTCAATCTATTGGTGAGCCTGGTACACAGTTAACCATGAGAACTTTCCATACCGGAGGAGTTGCTAAGGCTGATGATATTACTCAAGGTCTTCCTCGTGTAGAAGAATTGTTTGAGGCTAGAAAACCAAAAGGTATGGCTGTTATTACTGAAATTGATGGAACTATTAAAATAGTTGAATCTGCGAAAAAACGCGAGGTTATTGTTGAAAATAGTGAAACTTCAAAAGTTTATCCTATAGTTTTTGGTTCTACTCTAAAGGTACGTGATGGAGATTTTGTTAAAAAAGGTGAACCACTTACCGAGGGTAGTATAAATCCTCATGATATTTTCCAAGTTCTAGGAGTGGCAGGTGTAGAGTCTTATATTGTAAAAGAAGTACAAAGAGCTTACAGAATGAGTGGTGTAGATATTAACGATAAACATATTGAGATTGTTATAAAACAGATGTTAGGTAGAATAAAAGTTGAAGATGCAGGAGATACTGATTTTATTCCAGGCACTTTGGTAAGTGTTCAAGAATTTAAAGCAAAGAATAAAGAAATGATTGAACAAGGTAAAATTCCAGCTACTGGTGAACAGGCTTTATTAGGTATTACCAAGGCATCTCTAGCTACAGATTCATTCCTTTCTGCTGCAAGTTTCCAAGAATCTACAAGAGTTTTAGCAGATGCTGCTATAAAGGGTAAAGTAGATAATCTAAATGGATTGATGGAAAATGTAATCATTGGTATGACAATTCCTGCTGGTACTGGTATGAAAAAATATTTAAATGTAGATATACCTTTGCAGGATGGTGATCCACTTTTATATGAAGAAAAAATTGTGGAGCAAGAAGTTTCTAATCCACAAATCTTAGGTGATTTACCTATGAAAGATATATTAAAAGAATTACAAAGACAAGAAAAAATACAAAAATAAAAAGACATTTAATTATAATACCTTTAGAGTACACACTAAATAAAAAGTATAGTATACTTAAATTAGAAAACTCTGGAGGTATTATTTTTATGGGCAAACACAAAAAAAGAACATTAGAAGAAAAAATAAAAATTGTAAAAGAATATAAAAAAGGAGCATCAATAACCTATCTATGTGAAAAATATGGTATTAACGGAACAGGAACTATATCAACATGGAATAAAAAATATGATGCAGGTACTTTAAACATTGATAATAGAGGCAAAAAGAAAAGCTTAGAAGAAATCGAGGACATAGAAATACTAAAAAAGTGCTATGCT
>JAEZWK010000011.1 GCA_023443045.1 Bacillota bacterium | reverse complement strand
TATTTTCTAATTTAGATAAAAATTCAAATGGACTATAATATTTGATTTTGCTCTTTACTTCTGCTAAGTCCTCTGGGTTTAAATTATATTTTTGTTCATAATAATCACACAATTTTTCGTAATTTAAGCAGCCATTAAATGCAACTAATTTTCCACAGGGATTTTTTACAAAAGCTCCAGCAGCAACCATGGCACCCATGCTATGCCCCATAAATATAATTTTGTTGGGGTGAATTTTTTCTTTTTCAGCTAGAAATGAAATTACATTCGGACTTTCTGTGATAGAAGAAACGACAACTTTAAAAAAGTTCATATCTGGATTTTTGAAATCTAGTTTGAGTTCTTCTTTTCTTGTGCCATGTCCCATCTGTTCATAAACTAAAACATTGTATCCCAAACTCGCCATAAGTCTAGCACGAAAAAGTGAATCTTTTAAGCACTTTGTATATCCGTGGTAATACACGATTGCTTGATCAGATTTTTCGTAGACACCTTGGATGTAGGTACATTTAACTCCATTTATATCTACATCATATTCCATAATACCTTGCATAATATCTCCTTAGATTTTAAAATTTATTTCAGTTTTGCCCATGTTTTTTAAAATTTTATTTATTTTCGAAAACACACCGCTTCCCAAAAATCCTCTGTTACATGAGAGTGGACTCGGGTGAGATGATTCCAGAATGAAGTGGTGAGAATCTATCATCGGCTTTATTTTTTTTGCGTAATTTCCCCAAAGCACAAAAATTATAGGATAATTTCTTTCTGAGAGTTTTTTTATAACAAAATTTGTAAAACATTCCCAGTTTAGAAGAGGTGAATTGGCATGGGCTTTGGGTTTAGATTCCTCTACGGTGAGGGTTTTATTTAGTAATAAAATTCCTTGTTTTGCCCACGGAGTAAGATCACTCGTGGTATTTTCTATATTTAAATCTCTATTTAGTTCTTTATAGATATTTTTTAGAGAAGGTGGGATTTTACTTTGTCTACTAGAAAAAGCAAGCCCATCAGCTACTCCTTTTGTATGATATGGATCTTGACCTATGATTACCACTTTTACTTCTCTAAATGGGGTAAGAGAAAACGCTCGAAACACATCACATTTTTCCGGGAAGATGTTTTTTATTTTATATAATTCTTCTAAATTTGATATGGTATTTTTAAATTTTTCACTTTCTAAATAATCTTTTAATATATATTTCCAGTCGTTACAAAACATATTCCCTCCGCTTTTATATTACTAGAATTTCTATTTATTTTCAAGATGATTAATTGAAAATAAAACTAATATTTGTTATAATAATTGATATAAAGGAGAGGGAAATGAAAGATCTTAAAGTAACTAGTTTATTGGAAAAATGTTTAGATAAAGATTTTATTTTATTTGCTAAAAATAAGGACGGAAATATAAATGGCATGACTTGTGGCTGGCTTACTGGAGGAGTTCTCTACAATAAGGAAGTTCTTTGTGTTTATGTTAGAAAATCTCGTCACACATATAATTTTATTAGCGAAAGTGATTATTTTACTATCGCCACAGTGGATAATCGTGAAATTACTAAATATTTTGGTACAGTTTCTGGAAGAGATGAAGATAAAAATAAAAAATTTGGATTTACATTCACATCTGATGGTGAAAAAATAATTTTAGATCAGGCAAAATTAAACGTTGTCTTGAAGATTGTAAATATAATTGATTATAAAGAAAAAGAATATCTAGATTCAAAACTAGATGAAATTTTTAAGGAAACGCTGGATCCGCATATGTGTTATATCGGAACCATAGAGGGGATTTATGAAAAATAAAAGTTATAAAATAATCGCCATGGCTTTAGCGGTACTTATGGCTTTGAGCATGGGCGTAATATTGATTGAATTATTAATTAATACGAGGTAAATTATGAAAAAGAAAATACTTTATACATTATTATTTATGATGACATTTGGAATTAGTTTTAATAATATTTCAGACTACACTATAAAGGCTGAAAATAGTAGCAATGCATCTGGTGAAAATAACAAGAATGATAGTGAAAAAACTGAAGAGGAAAAACAAAAAGAAGAAGAAGAAAAGAGAAAAGAAGAAGAGGAAAGAAGGAAAAACGAAGAGAGACTTGAAAAAGAACACGAAGAAAGAATTCTAAAAGAAGAGATCTCCACTGCCAATCAGTTGAGAAACTTAATCGAAACTTATGAAAAAAAACCAGGCTATGCAGATGCTATAAAACAAGCTAGAATCGCTCTTGATTCATATAATTCTAGAACCGGACATTATGATTATGATTTACTTGTTCGAGCTTTAAATGGTTTTAAATTTAATGGCGGAGAAGTAAGTGGGGTTAAACTTTTTACAGGTGATGAATTTGGAAATTTCAATCCTGAAAAGCCTATTACAAGAGCTGAATTTGCAGTTATGATTCAGAGATTAGCTACCGGAGAAAGTGCTTTTATAGGTGCTAGCTGGTATGAAGCTGCTATGCTTTTCTGTCAAAAGAGTGGATATTTAACTGGTGATGAGTTTGGTAATATGATGCCAGAAAAAGAGATGACAATAGCTGAGGCTGTAACTATTCTTATGAGATTTAAATCATACACTGCTCTTCCTGGCGACTCTTTAAGCTTAAAAAATCATTGGGCACGCGGTTTTATGGAAAGAGCTTATGTAGATGGATTTCTAAAAGCTATCAAAAATCCAAATGAAGCAGATAGAAAAATCACAAGAGCGGAACTTGCAAGTATTTTGACATATGTGCGCGGAATGAAGATTGACGTCTCAGAAATAAATAATAATATTTCTAATTTCAAAGGTTTTAACGACGTTCCTAAGTCACATGAGTATTTTTATCATATTCTATTGCAGTCTAATTAATAGTTATGGGAATTTTTGTAGTTATAGAAGGGCCGGATGGCACAGGAAAAACAACTCTAGTAAATGGACTTAAAAATAAATTTACTGAAAATAATATAAGTTTTTATGCTTTTAGAGAACCCGGTGGAACTGAAGTAGGAGAAAAGCTAAGAGATATTTTGTTAGATCCTTCGCTTGATATGACACATGAGACAGAAGCGCTTTTGTTTGCTGCTATGAGATGTGAAAATGTACGAAAAGTAAAAGAAAAGATAGATGAAAATGATATCATATTAGCCGATAGATTTATTTTGAGTTCCATTGCATATCAGGGTTATGGGTTAGGGCTTGATCCAAAAAAGGTAGAAATGATAAATGATTTTGGTATTTATGGTTTTAGACCCGACCTTACGATAGTTTTGATGATGGATTCCAAAGATGGTATATCTAGAAAAAAAACACAAAAAGATTTGGATAGACTAGAACAAAGAGATTTAGATTTTCACAAAAGATTGGAAGATGCATATAGACAATTCATTTCAGAAGATACTGACAAAGTAGTCATAGATGCTAATAAATCAAAAGAAGAGATTTTAGAAGAAGCATTTTCGATTATAAAAGAAAATATGTAATTGGAGGGAATATGAAACTTTTAGTATGTATAGTTCAAGATGAAGATGTTAATCCATTAGTAGATGAATTAACTGAAAAACAATTTCGTTTAACAAAATTAGCTACATCTGGTGGTTTTTTGAAAGCGGGAAACACCACACTTTTCATAGGGGTAGAAGATGACGAGTTAGATTGTGCATTAGAAATTATAGAGAAAAATTGTAAGACAAGACAAATAACAACTTCACTTCTAACTGTAACTATGCCAGGTGATGCATTTATTCCATATCCACTTGATGTAAAAGTAGGCGGCGCAACAGTTTTTGTATTAGATGTAGATAAATTTATCAGAATTTAATGATTCTACATGAGGATATTAGAAAAAAGTTAGTTTCTCTAAAAGATGGGGGAAGCTTTCTTTTTAGTGGAATAGAAGGAATTAAAAAAAAAGAAGTTGCATTTGATTTTGCAAGTGATATTCTAAAAGTAAAAAATTTATTAAATTCACCAAACTTTCATTATATTGAAGGTGAAAAACTCATTAATATAGATAAAATAAGAGATGCAATAAAATTCTCGAGTATTAAAGCTTTTAGCGGTGAACAAAAGATACTAATCATAAATAACGCCCACAATATGAATGAGGAAGCGCAGAATGCACTCTTGAAATTATTGGAAGAGCCTGTTAAAAATGATTATATAATTCTTATCACTCACAAAAAATATAATCTTCTGTCAACTATTTTAAGCCGATTAATAGAATTTAGTTTTAAAGCGCTTACTAAGGCTGAGCTAAATTATTTATTCGAAAGAAATATTACTGACTATGAGTATGAATTATCTGGAGGAAGTTATTTAAACTTAAAGAAATTTGATAACATTTCTATGGAAGATATGTATAATTTCTCTATCGACTTTTTAATTGGAGAAGATATGGGAAAAATAAGTGTTTATGAATCTTTTCTTAAAGATGATTTCAAAAAGAGAATTATATATACTAATTTTGTGCTCAAGGGGATAATAAAAATTTTAAGTGGTGAAGTGTCACATTTTAAAGAAAGCGAAATAGTTATAAAAAAAATTGGTGCGGATTATTTATTTGCAGCAAATATGATCAAAATTTTAGATTATACTTTAAAAAATTTAGATACCAATAGAAATGAAAAGATTTTGATTTTAAATTTAATTAAGGAGAGAAATAAAATTTTAAGATGCCTAAAGTCGTAGGAGTACAATTTAAGAACAATGGCAAAGTATATGTTTTTGATTCTTTAGATTTTAATATAGATGTAAAAGATGCAGTTTTGGTAGAGACATCCAAGGGAGTTGAAATTGGTTTTTGTAAGAAGAGTTCAAAGCTAGTGGATGATGATGAAATAAATTATGAATTAAAACCAATTATAAGAAAAGCAACAGAAGAGGATTTAGATAGATATAGAAAAAATATTATAGATTCACATAAAGCTCTTCAAGTATGTAAGGAGCTTGTAATAAAGCACAATCTAGATATGAATCTTTTAGAGGCTTCATACACATTTTTACGTGATAAATTATTATTTATCTTCACAGCTGAGGATAGGGTAGATTTTAGAGAGCTAGTAAAAGATTTGGCTCGAAATTATAGGACTCGTATCGAACTCAGACAGATAGGTGTGCGTGATGAGGCAAAATTGGTGGGGGGAATTGGCCCTTGTGGGAGAGAATTGTGTTGTAAAAAATTTCTGCACGATTTTGGTAGTGTGAGTGTTACCATGGCTAAAAACCAAAATATTTCACTAAATCCTGCAAAAATTTCTGGAATGTGCGGCAGACTTATGTGTTGTTTGCAATATGAAGATGATTGGTATAAAGAAAAAAAATCCGAGCTCCCAACAGTCGGTTCACGCGTAAGAACACCACGCGGAGTAGGAGAGATTATAGAAGTGTATCCTATGAAGGATAATGTAAAAATAAAGATCGAAAAAGAAGATTTGCCAGAAATAGCAATTTTTAATATAAGTGAAATTGAAAAGTTTGAATACTGTCATAATAGAACGATTAAAGAAGATGAGATTATAGATATATTTACTTTTGATTATGAGGAAAATCTTGATGAAGAAGAGCTTCTAAAACTTATAAAAGAAGATGAGTTGGATGATGTAGAAAAATTAGAAGAAATAGAAAATGTAGAAATCAGTGTAGAAAATAAAGAAAATTCTAAAAAAATTCACAAAGAAAACCATAGAGATAACCATAGAGACAACCACAGAGAAAATCATAGAGAAAAACACTCTAGACACAAAAAGAAATATGTACCAAAAGTAAATCTAAAAGAAGATAATTCTCACAAAAATGAAGAAAGAGATCATGTAGAAAATAATCCTAACAGGGAAAAGAAATCATTTAAGTCTAGACCTAAAAAGCATTATGTAAAAAAAGATGCATCAGAAGAAAAGATGCATAGAGAACTTGATGAAAAAAGGCAAGATGCTAAAAATAGGATAAAAGAGAAATTTAGAAAAAAGGGACCAGAAGAAAATACTAAAAATACGCGAGAGAAGAAATATTACAAAAGAAAAGATGAAAAATAAAAAGGGAGCCGTGAAAGGCTCTCTTTTATTTGAATTCTACTCTTTTTTCTCCGTTTTTTTCTTTGAATGGAGCTTCTTCAGCTATTCCGCCAAAGGGCATTTCAGCAATAAGTTTAAAATTTGCTGGAATGTTGAATTTAGTTTTTACATTTTCATCGATAACTGGATTATAATGTTGTAAGGATGCGCCTATATTTTTTTCTCTTAGCGCCGTCCACATAGCAAACTGTAGCATAGCATTTGCGTGATTAGCCCAAATAGGAAAATTTTCACTATATGATGGGAATTCGTTTGCCATTTTATTTACTACATCTTCGTCGATAAAATAAAGAATCGTTCCTTTTGCTTTTTTAAATGGAGCTAGTTTTTCTTCTTTAACTTTGCCTCCAAAACTATCATAAACTATATCCCAAAAATCTTCGTGACTTTTATCTAATAGTGTGACTACTCTTGCGCTTTGCATATTAAATGCATCCGGAACTAAAGAGGTAATATCTACTATTAGTTTTTTTAATTCGTCATCAGAAATTGGAATATTTTTTTCTAAATTGTAGTTAGATCTTCTTTGTTTTAATAGCTCTATCATAATACCTCCTTATTATTTAATACCCACTACTCTGCTAACAAAACAAAATCATTATCAGATTCAAGTTTAAATACTTTATTTAAAGGAGTGTCTAGAGCATTTGCTATTTTATCGGCTAAAGAAAGACTGGGTATAGTTTTTTCGTTTTCTATATAATTGATTGTAATTCTAGAAACGCCAACTTTTTTGCCGAGTCTATGTTGAGATAAACCTAATGATCTTCTAAGCACTCTAATATTATTTTCCATATTTCCTCCCAGTCAATTATAACATACTATTTTTTTATTATCAAATGAATGTAAAAATAAACAATATTTATCAATAAAAACAAGATAATAAAAGATACATAAAAGTTTGCTCCCAATTCATCAATCATTAAAAATGATTTAAAATTATATAGAAATTTCCAATATTTATTAAATACTAATACATAACAAATAAATATTAATTCTGTTAGATAAAATAGATAATATCTTTGTAAATCGACTAAATAAAACACTATCATAAATACAGACATGATAATGGGTAAGTAAGTATGATAGTGTGCTCTCATTTCAAAATATGTGGATAGTGTTATTATTTCGTATAATATTATGGATATTACAAACGAAAATATTAACCGATTTACAAACACTAAAGTTTTATTTAACATATATGGTTATTGCTACAGCCTCATTGTCTTTGGTTAAAATTTCTTTGTTTCCTCTAAACTCTACGTCTTTTGTATTTTCTACAGCTCCATATGTGTATGTTGTGTTAGAAATTAGACCAACCGGACATGAATCTAAGCATGCTATACATCCAGTATTTTTTTCTTCAGCATTTTGTTCGTTTCCACCAAAGTGAAATTCTATTTTATTTCCATTTGAATCTATGATGGTGTCATTCATATCCATGGGTTCTTTATCTTTTAGTGTTACTGTAAAGTTTATGATATCTCCCTCTACATGTGTATCAGAAGCATTTTCCAATGTCATATTATTTCCTGCTTTTGCTCCCAATTTTTTTAGAGCATTTAATACATCCATATGATTTGCATATGATTTATATAGAGATTTATCTCCAAATTTTCCATCTTTAAAGATTATTGCGTGTCTTGTGCTTTCTTCTGTGTACTTTTTGTTTACTCTTGCGAATATGGTGATGGTTTTGTTTTCTTCATTAACTATGATTGGATTTTTTTCGCTTACATTTTGTATGGTTTCATTTTCATCTGTGGTTTTGCAAGCAATAGAAAAAATTGCTGCAATTATGGTGATTATTAAAAATATTTTTTTCATTATATCCCTTCTTCTTTCATTATATTTTCTAGCATTTGTATAGTGTTAAATACAACCATCGGGCAGAATTCTGTGAGTAGATTTTTTTGTAGCGCTTCATTTAATCCTTCCTCGGTTGTTATATCTACTTTTAGCATTTCTTTGCAGATATTTGTTTTATATTTTTCCTGAAATTCTAGCTGGAATTTACCTAATTTTTTTAAAAATTCTACTTTTTCTTCAGGTGCATTCAATGTGTGGTGGCCATATTTCATTCCTAAAACTATTAGTGCTCCTATATATGCTCCACAACTTGAACCTTGGTACATGCCTCCGCCAAATGATGCTCCTATCTTTCTTGCTTCTTCTGTAGTTATATTGAGATCTTTGCTAAAATATTCTATTATTACCTGCGCGCAATCTATTCCACCTATAAATGATTCCTGGATTTTTTCTTTTGTTATCATTCTGTAGCACCTCCACAACTAGATCCCTGTCCTGCTGTGCATCCGTAGCAGTGATCTGCAAATTGTATTTTTCTAATTTCATATTTTTTTCCGACGATATCTTTTATGTGCAAATTATTTTTTACTTTTAGATCACAAGCTAGATTAAAATCACAATCGTATAAATATCCGTCATATCTTACGTTTAGCTGGTAGCGGCACATCAGGTTGGGTAGAGTAGAGGGGTTAAAATTCGTATATAATTTTTCTAGATATTCCTCTAGAATTCCTCTTTCTTTTAGAAATTCTCTAAATCTTCCCATGGGATTATTGGTAATTGTGAATAGATTGTTGAATTCTATCCCAAAATCATTTTTTAATTTTATTTTATATTCCTTTTCCATTTGTGATTGATTGGGAGGAAAATATGCACCAGATGGATTATGTACCATATTTAGCACCAAATCTTCATCTATACCATAGCCCTTTTCATTTAATTTTTGTAATGCTTTTATAGATGAGTTAAAAACTCCGTCGCCTCTTACTTTATCAGTTTTTAGTTTTGTATAAAAGGGAAGCGATGATACTACTTCCAATTTATTGTCCTTGAAAAAGTCTATCATGTGTGAATATTTTGGTAGATTGAGTACAGTTAGATTTGTTCTTACAATTACATGATCTATAATTTTTTTGGCTTCCGTGACTAAATAACAAAAATTCGGGTTCATTTCCGGAGCGCCGCCCGTGATGTCTAAAGTCTTTATGTTTTCGTCTTTTAAAAATTGTAGACACATATCCATAGTTTCTTTAGACATCAGTTCTTTTCTGTGTGGGCCCGCCTCTACGTGACAGTGTTTGCATTCTAAGTTACATAAAAGCCCTATATTTAATTGCAACACCTCAAGCTTTTCTACCGTCATTTTATGTGATTCATCTAAAATCATACTTTCAAATTCAGGTATTTGTTTCATTTATAATTCTAACTTCCTTACAATATTTTTCATCTGTACTCCGTGCACTAATGATGCTCCACCTCTTATGGCTGTAGCTACATGAATTGCCTCTAGCATTTCTTCTTCTGTAACGCCTTTGGATAGAAGATCATTTGTATAAGCATCTATACAGTATGGGCACTGAATTGTGTGCGCCACTGCAAGGGCTATTAGAGCTTTTTCTCTAGCTGATAATTCTCCATCTTTAAAAACTTCTTGGTAATAACTAAAAAATTTATTTGCAAGTTCTTTGGATTTTTCTCCAATATTTGCGAATTTTTGTAAATCTTCTGAATTATAATAATGACTCATTTTTACCTACTTTCCTAAATTATTTTTGATATCATCATCTTTTGCACCGTTTTCAATGATGAATAAATTGTCTGTGTTGTATCCTGCATCTTTTAATACTGAGATTGCAGTTTTAGCACATTTATTTCCGCTGTAGCACAAGATATAAATTGGTTTATCTTTTGATAATTGTTCGTTAGCTAGTTTGAACATGTTATCTTGAGCTTCTTTGCTTTCTACATCTTTTAAATTTACTTGTAAGCTACCCTTTAGATGACCTTCGTTAAATGTATCATCATCACGTACATCTAGGAATTGTACATCGCTTGAACCCAATTTTTCTACAGCTTCTTTTCCTGATACATATTTCCAGTCAATATTTTCTTCGTATCTTTTTGTTGTTAAAGCGCCATTTATCTCTTTTAGAGCTTTTGCTCCGCCTTCAACTGTGAAGATTTTTTCTTTAGGAACTCCAGCTTCTATAAGTACTTCAGTAGCTTTTACTGCTCCTTTTTGTCCGCTGTTACATACTAGATAAATATCTTTTCCATCTTTTAGATGAGCTTCTGCATATGCTTTCATTTCATCTACTAGTGCTTCATTTTCTAGAGGAAAGATTGGTTGCCATTCAGATCCTTCTATTCTTCCTTCTGAATAGTTATCCCATGTTCTTATATCTAGGACGTGAATGTTTTCATCTTTTCCTGCTTTTACTGCAGCTTCAGCACTTACATAACCTTCTTTTGGTGTTTCGGATGTGGTTTCTTTTTTACATCCTACAATTGATAGCGATATTAAAATCGCGCTTAAAATGATAAATAATTTTTTCATTTTTTTCTCCTTTTAAATTTATTTATATAACCTCCGTTATATACTGATTAATTTTTTCTAAGAATGAATAATCTAGATAAGCATCTAATTTCTTTTTCGTCGTCTCGTGCATGACCGATTTTGATTTGCTCTTATATTCGATATATGCATGGCTTACCCAAGTTATACCTCTTAGACAGTTTAGCATGGCGTAGATTTGAGTTCGGCGATATATATCACCCAAATTTATTCTTTTATCTACGCTTTTTTTGTATTTATCGATAAAATTAATAAAATCATTTTTACTTAGTATAATATCCGTCTTCCAAAAAGTAGTAGTAGGAGCTAAAAAATGACCCAAATCTTGTGCGGGATCGCCATAAATAGGTTTTTCCCAATCTACTACTCTTACAAAATCATTTTCTACGAGAAAATTCTGGTTATTCAATTCAGTATTTATAATGCATCTTATGTCTTCGTCTACCAATAATTTCGACTTTTCTTTTATCTTTTCTATCAGAGATTTTATATATGATTTCTTTTGTGCATCTTCGTTTGAATCTAGATATTTTTTAAATAATTCTTCACATTCCTTTATCATCATAAGAGGGCCGTCGTTTGCACTTATTAGATGATGGTTGGTAACAGGAGTGCTGTGTATATCAGCAAGAGCTTCTGCTGCGCCTAAAAGATTTTTTTTATAATCCAAATGAGATCCTCCTAGAAACTCCATCACCAAAAATGGTTTTTCATACAAATCTTCAGAATACATATAAACTTTTGGTGTTCTATTTGTATTTTCTAGAAGTTTTAGTGCATCATACTCATATTTTATCTGATTTTCTAAATGCATCTGTGATCCATAATTAATTCTAAGGAGCGCTTCTTTCTCATCTGTATAGAATAGAAAATTTTTGTTGTATTCTCCCTCTGCGTAAAGAGATATTTCTGGTTTTACATCTCCCATATTCAATCTCTTTTTAAATTCACTACTCGTAATGCATTTCAATAATTTTTCGTTCATCTTTCGTCCCTATATGATTTTAATATTTCTTTTGCATCCACACCTTTTCTATAAAGGCGTCTTAAATTATACATCTTTAGATTCATCTTAAACACGCTCATATTTGTTTTCCCAAATCGTCTTGCTGAGGTGATTATTCTATTTTTTGTAATTCCGATATCTATTTTTTTCTTTCGGAGTTCCAAAGAGAATTGGTAGTCTTCCATAATTGGAATATCAGGAAATCCACCCACTTCATTAAATAGATTTTTAAATATGAATATCCCCTGATCTCCAAACATGATTTTAGTGTATTTTACTCTTTGCATGCTTCTTATTTCGCAAACTTTTAGCATAAATAGCTCTCTATCAAATTTGATACCAAAAATTCCTACTAGATTTTTCTTTATAACTTCTTTGATTTCTCTTTCTGGATCAGGAGGAAGCAAACTGTCTGCGTGCAAGAAAAATAATATATCTCCACTTGCGTGTTTAGCGCCAGAGTTTAGCTGATTAGATCTTCCTTTTTTTGTTCTTATGACATTAAAATCTTTTGATAAAATTTCATAACTATTATCAGTGGACTCACCATCTACTAAAATGATTTCAGAATTTTTAAATTTTTTTAATTCTTGAATCAACCTATTTGCCTTTTTTTCTTCGTTATAGATGGGTACGATAACCGAAATTTTTAGCTTGCTCCATATATAATTAATAGCGTGAGAGTTTTTATCTAAATTATTTGTGTAATAAGCTAGGATATCATCTTTTGTGTCTATATCTCTTAAAACCTTTGTATATTTGATTTCTTTTTGGATTTTGTTTTCGATATTTTTTAATACATTATCATTTTTATAATTATCTTCATCAAATATTGCATCTAAATCACGGTCATCATTTACACCTACTAAATAGTATCCGCCGTCATTTGATGGACCAAATACTATGCTATTATTTTGTAATTTATTAAATGCATCAGCGATTATATCATAATCTATATCTGGGATATCACTGCCGGTTAGGACGATTCTTTTATATCCCATATCCAAAGTTTCTTTTATAGCATTTTTCATTTTTTCGGCGATTGTTATACCTTTTTGAGGAAAGAAGTCTTTAGATATGCTTAGTAATTCTTTCAGATAATCCAAATCATCACCAGAGTAAAATGTGATTATATCATACTCATCTGACTTTGTTTTTTCGCACAAATCCATGAGAAGCTTTTCGTGAAAAATTTTGCACTCATCTCCCGAATAGTAGGGCATAAGACGTGTTTTAGTTTTTCCGCTTTCAGGAATGCGAGTAAAAATTATATAAGCACTATTTTTTATTTTTTTCTTCATATATTTTTTTTGCTATAGCTACTACTACCGCAAGCACACATAAAATTGTAAGTCCTAAAAACAAATATTTTGCTCCACCAGTTAATTGACCCGCTACATATGAATATACAATTGTTGCTGGTAATTGTCCTA
>JAEZWK010000005.1 GCA_023443045.1 Bacillota bacterium | reverse complement strand
TTCTTCACCAGAATACATATTTCTTATAATAATTTTATTATTTTTTATTTCATCTTCACCGATTACTGTTACAAAGGGAATATTCTCCCTGTTTGCGTGTTGCATCGATTTTTTTACTCGTCTATCCATTTTTTCTACATCACATCTTAATCCAGATTCTCTTAATTTATTAGCTAGTTCTATAGACACTTGTTGTGTATTTAATGGTATTATAAATAATTGAAGCATCGATTCTTTTTCATCTTTATTTTTTAATTTTAAAGCTTGATAAATTACGTCCAATCCAAAACTCATACCAACGGCAGGATATTCTTTTCCATTATCAATAAAATTAGTAATTATTTTATCATATCTTCCTCCCCCACTTATGCTTACATTAAAGGGGGTATCATTAATTTTTCTATTTTTTACAATAACTTCCCATACGGTTCCTGTATATATATCAATTCCTCTTGCTAAAAAAGGCGCAAAATTCATTACAGAACTAGCTTTAGAATTTTTTGTAAACTCTGTTAATTCTATTAATTCCTTTATACCTTGATTTATATTTTCGTTAGAAATAGCTTCGGCATTTATAGATTCCATTATTTCATTTAGATTCTTATTTAGATATTTGTTTAATTCCAAATATTTTTTATCATCTAAATTTTCTTTTTTAAACTCTTCTATAATTTCCTTATCATTTAGCTTATCTTTTTTATCGATAATCATAATGATTTTTCTAATAGTATCTAAATCATCAGTTGCAAATACATGTTCGATCAACCCTGTAAGTAATTTTCTGTTGTTATAAATAATAGTAATATCTAAATCCAATCTGTCGAACACACTTTTTATAAGATCCATATATTCAGCTTCTTGGAGCATGCTAGATATACCTATAGCATCGATATCGCATTGAGTAAACTCTCTTAATCTCCCAACTTTAACAGGACCATCTCTAAACACTTTTCCTATTTCATACCTTTTTATTGGAAAATTGATTTGCGGATTAGAAAGTATCATTCTAACCAATGTTATAGTTAAATCAAATCTCAATCCCAAGTTTCTTTTACCTTGATCTGAAAGTTTATAGATTTCATTTAAAATATCTGCTTCAGCAGAGTACTTGCTCGCAAGTAAATCATAAGTGCATAAAATAGGTGTTTCAGCTGGAGCAAATCCATATTTTTGAAACTCTTCACTTAAAATATTCTTTATTTTTTCTCTAATATACTGCTCTTCTGATAGATATTCATTTGTCCCTTTTATAACTTCAAAATTTTCTAACATATTACACCTTTTTTTTCTTATTATAATCCATTGTTTTTTTGTCCAATACAAAATTAAAAGTTTGTAAAATCAGCATAAGAACCACTAAAAATGATATAAAATCATACATATAGATTAGTCCATAATAATTATATAAAAATTCTAACACAATCCCTATGAACAAAAATATACCAGACATTATACCAAATATTCTCAAAACGTCCATTCTAAAATCTAGATTTAACATAAGTGGATTTTTAAAATTAAATCCCGAACCTTTTCCTATAATAAAAATGACCAACGATAAAGCTGTTACCAAATAACCTACACCTACAACCATTCTACCATATATATCTGTGTTTTCATTTGGTTTTAAAAAAAATGATGCAACAGAATAAATTAAAAATAATAAAATAATAATTCTTTTCGTTTTCATTACTCCACCAAAAACATAAATTCCTTATAGCCTTTTTCTTCCATTTCTTCATATGGAATAAAATCTAGAATAGCTCCATTTATACAATATCTAAGTCCACCCTTTTCTGGTATTCCATCTGTAAATACGTGACCTAAATGATGATCATCATCTGTTAGTACCTCAATTCTATTTAATCCATGAGAATGATCTTCTTGGAACTTTATTTTATTAGATAAAATTGGTTTACTAAAAGCTGGCCAGCCACATCCAGAGTCAAATTTATCCGAACTCGCAAATAATGGTGCGCCTGTTAATTTATCAACATATATTCCCTTTCTATACTCCTTATTCAAAGGACTACTAAAAGGCTTTTCCGTATGTTTTTCAAACATTATATTTTTTTCTTCTTCATTTAAATCTGATAAATCTTTTTTAGCAAAATCTTCAGTAAATAATGGTTCATCCGCTAAATATAAAGGCACATGACAATATCCGCCAGGATTTTTATCTAAATAATCTTGATGATAATCCTCTGCTTCACAAAAATTTTCAAGCCTCTGTACTTCTACGGCCAAATTTTTATATTTAATTCTCATATAATTCATAAAATCATCGATAATATTTTTATCCGCTTCATCAATATAATAAATGCCAGTTCTATACTGCACCCCTACATCATTACCCTGTTTATTTAAACTTTCTGGATCTATTATTCTAAACAAATGTAACAATAATTCTTTAAGGCTTACAACACCCGAATTATATATTATTTTTACAGTTTCAGCATGTAATGTGTTCTTTAAATCCTGATAAGTAGTAGTTTCAGTTTTACCATTTGCATATCCGACAGCTGTTTCTAAAACTCCATTAATCTTTTTAAAGTAACCTTCAACTCCCCAAAAGCAACCGCCTGCTAAATAAATTATTCTATTTCTCATATATTCTCCTTTTATTCATTTTATCATATATTTACCCAAATATAAAGAACTTGAACTTTTTTTTAGCAAATACTATAATAATTATGGAGGTGTATTATGAAATTTTCAATAACCAATAAAGGTGAAATAACAATCAGTCTATTAAACGAAAAAATAATGAGCACTTGTGAACACTCACAATTATTGGTAGATAAAAAAGTTTTTACTGCAAAATCTGGAGATGTTTATTTAAATCACAGAGACGGAGTAATAGGAATATTAGTAGGAAATTCTGATGTAAAAACATTAGAAGAAATAAAGATAAACGCAAAAAAAGCAGGAAATATTCTAATGAAACTAGAAACAAAAAGTGTTAGAGTAAAATTATTTGCAGATGATGTATTTACAAAAAAAGAGATAGCACTAGCTTTTTTTGAAGGACTATTAGAAGCAACATATAAATTTGATAATTACAAATCTAAAAAAACACCAATAACTTTAGAAGAAATCAATTTCGATCCCGAACATACTGGTGATTTAAAAATTGATGACTTAGAAGAATTTTATAATAAATGGCTAGGAATAACATTTGCAAGAGATTTAGTAAACACTCCTGCCAATGATATGTACCCTGAAACTTTAAGCAAAGAAGTACAAAAACTTGCAGAATGTGGCGTAACTGTAAAAGTGCTTTCTAAAAATGAGATTGAAAAAGTAGGTTTAAAAGGATTTTTAAGCGTAGCAAGAGGATCTTCTAAAGAACCAAAATTTATCATAATGGAATGGCTAAAAGGAAAAAATGAAAATATCGTTTTAGTAGGTAAGGGTCTCACATATGATTCTGGTGGTTATTCTATAAAAGGTAACGACGGAATGAAAACAATGAAAGCAGATATGGGTGGAAGTGCTAGTGTAATAGGAGCTATGAAAGCAATTGCGCTTAATAATTTAGATGTAAATGTAGTGGGTATTGTAGCAACTTGTGAAAATATGATTTCAGGAGATGCTTATAAACCAGGAGACATTATTCCAAGTTATAGAGGTCTCAATATAGAAGTAGACAACACAGATGCAGAAGGAAGAATAACTTTAGCTGATGCACTCGCATATTCCGAAGATCTCTACTCACCTAAAATAATTTTAGATATAGCTACATTAACAGGCGCTTGCGTTGTGAGTTTAGGTAATGAAAGATGTGGACTCTTAGGTAATTCCGAAAAAACCGATGAAATATATCAGATCTCTGAAAAAGAAGGCGAAAAATCTTGGATACTTCCATCGACGGAAGATTTCAAGAAATTAAATAAATCAAATATTGCGGATATAAAAAATTCTGGAGGAAGGTACGGCGGAGCATCTTCTGCGGGATTATTTGTCGGAGCATTTTTAAATCCTGAAAAATCTACAAAATGGATACATGTAGATATAGCAGGACCTGCATATCATAGCACAGAAGTAAGTCATTATCCAGCAGGAGCAACTGGTTTTTATGTAAAGACATTATACGAATTTGTAAAAGCAAATAAATAAAGGGCTTATAGCCCTTTTTTGATTACCCTTTTAAACCACGGGATTGTCTATCCATATCCTCTATTACAATATCATATATCTCGCCTAAGCTTCTCATATATTCTAACACAAGCCAAGGTTCATTTGTATGATAATGTAATTTTATTAAATCACTATCTCCTACAACTAATAAACAATCACCTTGAAAATTATTTTCTATATATTCTGTTATAATATCTTCATCTAAATTTTCACCTTCTAAAAGAAGTTGAGTATCATATCTATATTCTACCATAATTCCTCCTAAATATATTATAATACAATTTTAATGATAACTTTAATTTTTTTCAAGTATAAAATATTTATTGAATTTAATTTAATATAGCAAATGTTTCTAAATAAAAATAAAAGTTATAATAATCTTATTCTATTATACACCTTTGTCAATTATCTCCTGTAGTTTGTCTATAAAAACTCCAGCTCTAAGTCCATCAATACCATAAAAATATCCATAAGCTATAGTTAGTAATACAAGTACCATAAATGCAATATTTTCTTTAGGAGTTTTATAAAGGATCTTTCTTCTATTAGGAGATAATATATAGAAAAGAATATTATACAAAAGTAATACTATATGCGTTTTTAAAATGTGGCTTAATTTTAATTGCTCAATACCATATTTTGGAATTAAAAATGCGACCACAGCAAAAAATATAGCAATTAATAGAAATATAAAATTACTCCTGCCATCTGTTAATAGTATACATTTAATAAAAGTAGGAATTTCTTTATGAAATCCTTCTTTCTTATCTTTATTATAAATTATATCATATTTATTTTTGTAATAATCATAATTTATATTATCTTGATTCATCTACTCACCTAGTATTCTACTAAAAATTCACTTCTTCTATATCCAAAATATAAATCATATTCATACTTTATTAAAATATATTTAGCTTCTTTTCTTATTAATTTTCTTAGAGCATCATACCACCATTTTTTATCCTTATACTCAATGATCCTTAGCGGTATACTCAAAAATCCAACCATTTAAATAGTTTAAAAAGTAATAATTATATCTTCCGCCATTTCAATATCCCTTTGATCTTGGAAATATTTAACCACATCATCTGCATATAATTTGTACTCATAAGTACCAGGTCTTGTTGAAGTTAGAAGATCATCAGCTGGTTAACTCCATTTTTTATCATCTACATATACACCATTAGGTACAAGAAGACTTTTTGCGCTGACAACAATACTATTGAGCAATAAAATTATAGCTAATAAAATACAAATTTTCTCATTTCTTGAATCCTGATATTTTTATATTTTTATTTTGTAATTATATTTGTAAGTTTTAAAATAAATGCCTCTCCCGACAAATAGCCATAAATTAAGAATAAAAGCATAAGTACAAATATAGTAATTATTTCTCTGTCAGACTTATATATGCGCCTATTTTTCCTGCTAAATGCAAAAATTAATGCATCACCAAATGTAAAAATAATAACTAATCTACCTATGATTAATCTAGCTAGTTCAAATATCTCTAGTTTTACAAGTATTATACATAATAACATTAATATGCTTCTAAATATTAAAACAACAAAGCTTTGTTTAGGACTAAATTTCCTGGAATTTTTCAATATAATATCTAAGAAAAATTTAGCATTCATTTTTTCTTCATTTTCAACAAAATCTCTATATTCGTTATTATCCATAATTAACACCTAATTTTCAACTAAAATAACTACTTTTCTATATCCCCTATATATTATATTCATATTTAATAAGAACATATTTAATTTTACCACTTAACATATCAGCTAAAATCTGATACCACTCATCATCACTTTTATATTTTAATACTGTTCTTGATACTCCAACAATTGAAGAAATAATTCTACTTGGTATGATATAGGTTAAAGTAACACCAGCAATTATATCTCTAATTGTTTGCATATCATATTTATCACGAATGTACTTAAGAACATCGAGCGTATAGCTTGTGTTCAAAAACTTCAGATCTAGTAGGTTTATGGGGATCATCAGCTGGTTAAGTCCATTTTCTATCATCTATATATACGCCATTAGGAGCAAGAACTTTTTGCACTTACAACAATATTATTTAGCAATAAAAATATTGCTAATAAAATACAAATTTCCTCGCTCCTTGCATCCTGATATTTTTATATTTTTATTATATCATACTAAATTAATAAACGCAAAATCTATAAAATATATAATGTATTTTAATGATAAAATGAAAACAACATATATTACACATAAAATAAATATCAGTAATTTTATTTTAAACTTAGATCTTTATAACTCCAAAAAATCGCACAAAAAAAGCGACCACCAAGGTCGCTTATTTTTATTCTATAATTTCTGTAACTACTCCAGCTCCTACTGTTCTTCCACCTTCACGTATAGCGAATTTTAATCCTTTTTCGATCGCGATTGGTGTGATGAGTTCGATGGTAAATCTTGCGTTGTCTCCTGGCATTACCATTTCTACTCCTTCTTCTAGGCTGATGTTTCCTGTTACGTCTGTTGTTCTAAAGTAGAATTGTGGTCTGTATCCGTTGAAGA
>JAEZWK010000030.1 GCA_023443045.1 Bacillota bacterium | reverse complement strand
TGGATAGATATATTAGTCCATATCCTTCTTGGTTTTCTTTTACTATTTTTAATTTCTCTTCGTATGTTATTTTTTTCATTAAAATACCCCCTTATTTCCGTGTCCGGATTTAAGGGGGCAGTACAATTCTTTTGCTTTCTCTCCTTTTGTTTTGAGTATATCCAAAAATTCCTTATCCAAATCTATACTGTCATTAGGGTTAAATGCATCTGTTAATTTGTTTTTTAATTCGCTCATAAATAGTTTTTCTGCTAATTCACCTCCATCTATACTCATTGTAGGAAACATTATAGAGTGTGCAGCTGGATTTAACACATCTAATTCTGTCGATACAATGCTACCTCTCAATTCAGAAAACAATTCATTATATGTCTCCATATCTTCTTTTATGCTTTTTCTTGCTTTTTCATATGCTTGTTGATCACCATAACATCCTTCTTTTTTATATAAAAAGGCAACTTTGCTTGTTGCTACATCCGATTTTATTTCTTCTACTATTTTTTTTAAAGTACTAGCTTCATCCATATTATCAGGTTTAATTAAAAATAAATATACATCAGATTTTGCAATTTTAGATGCTTCTACTTGTCCAGACACACCAGGTGTATCTATTATCTTTATGGTTTCCAAACCATTCTCTCTTAATAATTCTTTACAAAAACAGCTTGGCTTTTCATAAATATTGATAAAAGTGTTTATTTTAATTTTTTTACTCTTCTCAACATCTCTTATATCTCTTATTAATTTTTCTATTATTTTCATCTCATTAGTGTTATCTGAAAAAAAATTATTATCTTTGAGCGATGAAATTCTATCCCGTATTGACTTGACTAGAGAATCTTCAAATTCATTTTTGGGAATTTTAGTATTAAAATCAGTATGAAATGCATATTGTACTGGTTTTTCTGAATCTGAAATCATAACATTTATTGGACACATAGTTTTGTCACCACTATTTCCACAAAATAACTCTACAAATTTGGATTTGTTTTCTACAAATCTCGAAACTAAAAATGATTTTCCTCCTCGAGATCTACCTATAATTGCTATTGTTTTTAATTTTAAGTTTTCAGAAGGGATAATATCTGATTCCTTTTTATTTTGCGAATAATCTGTAATGTCCTCAGATTTCCGTATAGACCACGAGGAAATTTGTCCTAAAGGCTTAGTCATCCAAGCGTCTGTTTTCCTCCAATTTGAAACATTATTTTTACTTGTTTTGAAAAACTTAGGAATATCATCTAATAATAAAGAATTTTTTTCTAAGATCATATTTAACCCTCCTTAGCTTGTGTTATTTGTTAACTTTTTTATTAACAATGTGCCAATTGTTTATAATTAAATTCTATAAAATATTTTTTATTTTGTCAATGATTTGTCAACTTACGAGAATGAATAAAGCTTACCACTTATTGAAGTACTTATATTTAATAACTTTTGCCAATATTAAGGTAAATTATAAGTTTCATACATTTAATGATTGGTGGTAATAAATGATAATAATATATACGACAAAGTGTATTATATAAAAAACCTTTTGACTAAATTATAAAAATCTGGGGGATTTCTATCTATAAAAATATGGCAAATACAATCTATAGCTTTAAACAAGAAAAACTATAATAAAGTAGATGTTATAAAAATGCTTTCGTTAAAATCACCACCCAATCTAATAATTAAACAGATTTAAACCAAAAAACCCACTAAAAGACTATGGTTACAAAAAATAATTTTTACTCTACCGGTATTATATTGTATAAAAAAAAATAATTCACATATCAAGGTAATTGCTATCTATGTGATCATTTATAGTGTTTTTTGATTCCAAATATCACCAAGCAGGCTAAAAAACTCTCTTACAATATTTATAATTTAATAAATTTATCTTATCACTTACTCATCTTCAATAATGATTATATGATTGTTTTTAGCTAAAATATCGTCAAAATTCTCAAATATACTAGGTTTTATTTTTATATTCCTAAGGTCGTTTTTATCAAACCAACAAAAAAGATTGTCATCTATAATAAAACTTTCACTAGGTATTATATCACTAGTTTTTAATAAATAAACAAACATTAATTCATGATGTCTTTTATCGTCGTATTTAAAAAAATTTTCTACACAGCACAATTGTTTAACAACATCAACATTAATATTTAATTCTTCATGGAATTCTCTTTTTACTGCTGCTATAGTTGATTCATTAGCTTTCACTCTACCGCCAACTAAAGCATAAAAATCATCATGTATTTTTTTATGCAGCAAAATTTTATCACCATTATCAATTATTCCACAACTTCTAACACTTACAATTGTACCATCAACATCAAAATTTATATCTGTATTTTTCAAAGCAACCTCCTATTATATCTATCAAATTTCTAAATCTTTTAATAACAAGACTAATTTTTCATTGGTAATAAAACTAAAGAGAATTTTGTATTGCTTTCATGTCTAAGTGTATGAAAATTACCAATAATTAATTACATCAAAACTTTATATTTTTCCTCTAAATATCTCTCTTACTCTATCTGTAAAATAATCGTCTCTTATAACTATTTTTATGAGTTTAGAATTGTGATTTTCAAATTCTGTGTAGTAGGATAGTAGCATCATTTTTTGGAAATCATCATCTTTTTTACCATATAGTGGATCATTAACAATTTGTAAGTTTTTTGCGCCCAGATGCAATCTTATCTGGTGAGTCCGTCCAGTTATGATGCCAGCTTTTATAAGGTGGTATTTTCCATTCGTGTAGAGAAGATTAAAATGTGTTTCGGAGTCTTTTCCATTTTCCCCAAGAGTTCTTTTTATTCCAATTTCTTTATCTCTATCTATTTTTGAAAATTCCTTCCACTTTTCAGGTGGAGCATCTCCCTCTGTGAGCGCTAGATACTGTCTTTTTATTTTGCTATTTTTTATTTTTTGTGCATAATAGGCGTGTGCAATATCATTTTTAGCAATCATCACAAGTCCTGTGGTGTCATAGTCAAGTCGATTTATAAATCTGACCTGATGATTTATCCCATCTCTTGCAAAGTAATTTTTTGCATAATCTTCAAGCGTGATACTATCTCCACTATTTTTGGAGGGGTGACACAACATTTTATCCGGTTTTTTCAAGATATAGATGAACTCATCACTATATATAAGCTCTACAGCATCATTCAAAGCTTTTTTTTGATATTTTATATTTTCATCTTCAACTAAAAAAGTTATTCTATCATTCTTATATATTCTATCATTTCTTCTATTTTCTTTTTCATTAACTAAAATACGGCCTAAATAGGCGTATCTATTGAACATATTCCTACTTAGGCCAATTTGTTTAGTTGCTTCTAATAAATTTTTTGCATCTTCCTTTATTATAAAGCTAATCTTTTTCATTTTTTATTTTTTTCCTATATTTATATTTTTTCCTTTAATCTGTATATCCCCATCATTAGTTTTGATGATTATGCCATCATCAGTCACTTTTATATTTCCGCAATTTACTTCATCACCATCTACCAATATATCACCTACTTTTACGGAACCATCTTCAGAGACGAAAATATCTCCTTCTTTTGATTTTAGACGCACACCATTTTTATCTATATCTATATTTCCACATTTTACTTCATCGCCGCGTACAAATATCTTGTCACCGATTTTTACTTCTCCATCACTTCCTACAGATATATTTCCCAATTTTACTCCATCCTTTCCGATGTAGAATTTTTTACCGCCAAATTTTTCATCTTTTTTATCTGATGCTGTTTCACATTCACAAGATGCGGCACGATACTCTTCTTCTTTTCTAAAAATCACTCTGTCTTCATATTTTATTTGTCTTTCGTTGAGCTCTTCTTTTATTTCTTCTAAAGAATCGATGAGTTCGTGTTTTTCGTCATATAGTGATTGTATATCTTCTTCTACTTCTTCTAATTCTTCTCTATAATCTTCTAAATTTTCTTTTATATCTTCTAGATCATCCTGCAAATCTTCTAATTCATTTTGATAAAACTCTGCGTCGCTACTTCCGATAGCATCCAAACTCTTATTTACCGTTTTTGTAATTTCTTCAAGTTTTGTTTTAATATCTGCTTTTAGTGGCTCTAGTTTTTGCTCTAACTCTTCTTTTACTTTTTGTAGAGATTTTATTTCTATACATAACTCATCTATTTGTTCCAATGTTTCTTCGTACTCTTCTAAAAGCTCTTTCTCTGAAAAATAGTATTCATCTTCTGATTCACCATTAAAGAAATTAAAAAATCCACTGTCTTTTTCTGTAGCTACATCTATATTATCTTTATTCATACAAATTGTGATATCTTTAGATTTATCATCTATTTCCAATATGCAATCATCATTTTCAAAATATAGTTTTACACCTTCTTTGAATATATCCTTCTCATCTACTTTCAAAGCTTCTTTTAATAAATTTGCTAATTTGTCTTTTAAAACTATTTTTTTCATTTTACCTCCTTTGTATAAATGGAAATAAATCCATCTTTTTTGTCATTTATTAAATATTTTTGTTCTGTGTACCTTAACATATATTCATCATTTTTATAGGAATCGGTGTATCCTTTTGAATTTTCTACATCCACCCAAACTCCCAATTTCTCAAAAAGTTCTTCTAAATTTTTTAACTTATTTTTTTTGGCATTATTTCCACCACAAAGGTGCCTATCATCATGCCTGGTTGCAATTAGAATATCATAATTTAAAATCTCTTTTGCATATTTCATATAAGTTTCACTGGATGCAGTACAAATTATTACCAGATAATCCTCTTCATCCATAGTTTCTATAACTTCTTTATAACCATATTTTTTTATATGATCCAAAATAAATTCTCTTTTTTCTTCTTCTGGCAAGATGGATAAAAATCGTATAAGATATTCTTTTAGATTATCTTTTTGCCAGAACATCAGCAGTTTATAATAATTAATTAGAAAAGTACCCAAAAATTTCAGTGGATATTTTTTAAATATATATTTTAAAATATAAAAAATACTGTCTTTATCACATATCGTTTTATCAAAATCATATATTTTGACTTTGACGACATCATCTTTTTTTAGATTAGATATCTCCATGGATGAGCCCAAAATCTCCATCTCCACGCCTATATAGGACGCTTACTTTATTTGTATCCACATCTAAAAATAAAAAGAAATCATGTTTTACCATTTCTATTTGTAACATAGCTTCTTCTCTGGTCATAGGACGGAGTTCATAATTTTTTTCTCTAACTATTTTTGGTGAATCATCTTCTTCTTTCAATTCTTCAATAGCATCGAATCTGATTGTCTCATTGGATTTATATATTTTTTGTAATTTTGTTTTATGCTTTCTGATCTGTCTATCCAATTCTTTTACTACCTTATCGATAGCATTTAAAAAATCATCAGAATTTTGCTCACTTCTTAGAACTTTTCCATCCGGTAGATAGATAGTTACTTCTAGAATTCTATTATTTTTTTGTGTCTTGAAAAGTGCTTTTGCAAGAATGTCATCTGCAAAATATTTATTCAACTTTTCCAATTTCTTCTCACAAATCTCTTTTACATCAGAATAGATGTTTAAATTTTTACCAATAAATTCTAATTTCATAATGACTCCTTTCTAATTATTATATACCCATTTTAGTATACCATATAACTTTACAATACAAAAGATTTAAATTATAATTTCTATAAGGAGGGATTATGCAAAGAATAACTATAGATGATTTTAAAAATTATAAATTCATTTCAAACCCTGAATTTAGCCCAAGCGGAAAGAATTTTTTGTTCAAAGTTGGTAGAGTAAAGGAAGATCTTTCTAATTATGAAAGCGCGATTTGGAATTTGGATAATAAAAAAATTACAAGTTATGATATCAGTAAATTTTTATTTTTAAATGATGATGAAATATTATTTTTATCCAGCTCCGACAAAAAAGATAAATACAAACCACAAACTACCATTTATAAATTATCACTAAATGGTGGCGAAAGAGAAGAATTTTTGAAACTGGATATAGATATAGCAAACTTTTTTGTGCTAGATGAAAACACTTTGGTTGTTTTGGAAAATTTTGATCTTGCTAAAAAAGAACTATACGATTCAGGCAATGACAAGGATAAAATTATCGACAAACTAAAAGAAGATGAAGACTATGATGTCTTTACAGAACTTCCTTTTTGGGGAAATGGTGCAGGTATCACAGATGGTAAAAGAGTTGTTTTGGGGATTTATAGTATTAAAAATAAAAGCTATCTAAGAATTTCTGACTACCCAAATGATGTAGAAAATATAGATATTAATAGAGATACAAAAGAAATAATTTATACTCTAAACGAATTTAAAAATGTTATGCCACTAAATAATTCCATCTTTATTTATAATGCAGAGACCAAAGAAAATAGAGAAATAACTCCGCTTTTTGGTGTGAGCTATGGATCTGTAAGATTTTTTGGCGATAATATCTTTTGTACTATGTCAGATATGAAATCCCACGGAATAAATGAAAACTCCGACTTTTTATTGTTTGACAAAAATGATAAGCACATTATAAAAAAAGTAAAACACGATTTAGGAAAAGGTAATAGTGTCGGTAGTGATGTTAGATATGGCGGCGGAAAAAACTTCATAGTAGATGGCGAAAAGATTTATTTTAATACTACCGAGGGATTTTCTACTCAAATTTTTTCTCTAGATAAAAATCTAAACATTAAAAAACATACTAATATAGAAGGCTCTGTAGATAGTTTTTCTGTAAAAAATGGTAAAATATTTGCTGTAATACTACTTCCCAATAGATTGCAAGAGATTTATGAGATTGGTGATACAGACAAAAAATTGACAAATATAAATGAAGATTCATTAAAAGATAAATGCATTGTAAGTGTAGAAAAAATAGATTATAAGCTGGAGGAAAATCCGCACACAGGTTTTTTGATGATGCCTCCGCACAGTGATGCTAAAAATAAAATTCCTGGTATTTTATACATTCACGGCGGCCCAAAAACTGTCTATGGCAATGTATTTTTCCACGAAATGCAATATCTATCACAGCTAGGTTATGCGATATTTTTTACAAATCCTCGCGGTAGTGATGGATATGGAAATGATTTTGCAGATATAAGAGGAAAATATGGTGATGTAGATTATAAAGATCTCATGGATTTTACTGATCACATACTAAATGAATTTCCAAAAATTGATAAAGATAATCTCTTTGTAATGGGCGGAAGTTACGGCGGATTTATGACCAACTGGATAATTTCTCACACAGATAGATTTAAAGCAGCGGTAAGCCAAAGATCCATCTCCAACTGGATAAGTATGTGGGGAACAACTGATATTGGATATTATTTTGCAACAGATCAAACTGATGCAAATCCTTTTACTCTTCACGAAAAAATGTGGGAGCAATCTCCTCTAAAACATTCATACAGAGCTAAAACACCTACTCTATTTATACATTCTAAAGAGGACTATAGATGCTATATGGTTGAAGCTATGCAGATGTATACATCACTTAAACTAAATGGAGTCGACTCCAAAATGGTTTTATTCCACGGTGAAAATCATGAACTCTCTAGAAGTGGTAAACCAAAACATAGAATCAGAAGATTGAAAGAAATATCAGATTGGATAGAAAAGCACAAAAAATAGAGTAGTTAATGCTACTCTATTTTTCCACAAATATCAAATCAAAGCTCGTTTAGAAGTAAGTGTGTACTGCCCAAGATAGCAGAATACCTACTATAATACCACAAATTAAATATAAAATTGAGACCCAAGGTCTAGATTTTATTTCATTTACAAATTTTGACATAACTTAATCACTCACTTTAATTATATTTTAAATTTCACACGGACCTGCTTGAAAGACAATTGTCCACTATTTCAGCGCGATAAACATTGTCTATATCGTCGATATTTTTTAATTCCGCTGTACCCAAAACGCTTCTGGTACCCATTCGCCCCCAAATTTCATATATTATTACAATCAACTATGATCCAACGAGTATTCCTTAAAACAAATAGATCTCCAATCATTGCCACGTAAATTTATCTCTTCTCCGGAAAGCTGATTTATAAATATGTTATTATTTTCTGGTCTAATAACTTTGAACTTTTAACTTTGAACTTTTAATTTTTGAATTAATTCTTGTCTAGCTTTTTCTTGTAAATTGTAAGCTGCTTTTATGCTATTTCTAATAATATAGCTATAATTTTTTTCTCCTTTCTTTAGATTTGATATTTGTAAAAAGTAATCATTAGAAAACATATTTCCAAAATTTTATTATATTTTATAAATTTACTCCGATAAATTATCATAATTAATTGTAACATGTAATTTTTAAGAAGTCAAAATTCATATAATATTTTTTGTAACATTTAACTTTATAATAGAAAACTGTGGCGCAAAAATTTGATGTTTTTTAGAGATAGTTTTAATATAGATATAAAATTTATTTCTGAGAATGTTCATTGCATAATTACAACACTCAAAAATGTTAATAATAGAAAACTTTGCAATAAAAATAGCCCCGAATTCAAGGCTATTTTATTATTTTTTACTCTTTTTATTCTCTAAATAGTTTATTCAAATATCTAATCGCTTTTTCCTTTCTGTAGTAGCACTGCCTTTCACTCATATTTAGAAGTTTAGCTATATCTCTTATCCTTTCGCCGCAAATGAGATTTTGGTAAATTATAATGCGATCGACCGGATCTAATAATTTCATCATCTCCTTTATAAATAAAGCTCTTTCTGGCCCCTCTACAACCCCTGCAATCATCTTTTCAGGATCAAACTCCAAATGCTCTCTATATTTTTGGTAGCTCGCTTTGTTTTTATAAAATTGCGTCAAATATACTTTTAGAAAATGTGAAAATTCTACTCCCTTTTTTGGATCATATATCTTTATAAGCTCCAATACTTTTACTACACCATCTTGAAATAAATCATCGTACAAATATGGGTAATTTGCATATTTTTTTATGCACGACTTTATAAGTGGTGAGTAATTTTCTATTATCGTCTCTACTTTTTCTTTCATCTTTTTCTCCTTAATTTTATTTCATATTTAATTCATATTTCATATGATATTCCTATTATATATCATCTGAAATAAATATGCAATAGGAAGTTTAAATATTTATCAAAACAAAAAGAGGGGTGCTTCCCTCTTTGTTTGTACTGCTTTATTTTTTTTTATTAATGATTCTCGCTTTTAACGATTCTATATGATTTTTAAGATTTTTGATTGACACTTTCTTTGATATGGGGAAATGTGATGAGCTGATAAAGTTTATCTTTGGTAAAACCTTACTTTCAATATAGAAAGACTGCTCCTTTTTCGATTAATCTTTTGTTTTTTATTTTTCTATTTTCTTCATTTAATTTTTTCTTTAATTCTTATTTGTTCTTCTATGTTTGTTTTTATTTTGTATTTTCTCTTTAAATTACTGCTCCTTTCTTGTATTAAAAAAGAGATAACATTTCTGCTATCTCTAATTTCTGTATATATTTTGTTTTGTTGTGTCTTGTTTTGTAATTTTAAACACATAACCCGTTTAACCCTTTTGTTTAAGAACAATAATTAGCAAGATGATGCTAAAAATCAAACCTACGCCAAATTTCACCCACATTACAATGGGTGAGACACTCCACTCCGGATGTTTTGCTGCTGCTATATAATCTTTAACTAACAAATATAACCCAATAATAGCAGGAATCAAAGAACCAAAAATTTTTGCTACAATTTTTAATTTCATTTACACCGCCTCACTATCTTACATATGAGTTTATCTTTACCTTTCCTGACAATGTTTTATTATTAAAATTTTTTATAAGATATTCTCATTAAAATATATCTTCTAGTCTTTTCCAATTTTCACT